>JBKJUE010000096.1:0-18850 GCA_046590395.1 Nocardioides sp. | reverse complement strand
GCAGCGGCCCGACCGGGGTGGTCAGGCGATGTAGTCGGCCAGCTCGTTGAGGAGGGTGGCCTTGGGGCGCGCGCCGACGATGGACTTCACGACCTCGCCGCCCTGGTAGACGTTGATCGTCGGCATGCCGGTCACCCGGTAGGACGAGGGCGTGACGGGGTTCTCGTCGACGTTCATCTTGAGGAACGTGATCTTGTCACCGTGGGCGGTCGCGATCTCGTCGAGGATCGGGGCGACCTGACGGCACGGACCGCACCACTCGGCCCAGAAGTCCACGAGGACGGGCTTGTCGGACTTGAGGACCTGGGCCTCGAAGTCGGCGTCGGTCACGGCTGCGATGTTGGCCACGGATCTACCTTTCGTCGGTTCAAGCGTTGTCTTGAGTGAACATCACGGCACCGACGGATGTTCCCCGGCCGGGCGTGGGTGGACTGGTCAGAGACCGGCGGTCTGCACGGTCTCGGTGATCGCCTCGGCCGCGACGGCGGCCTGCGACTCTCCGGTGGTGGCCGCGGTGTGGTCGAGGTTCGCGATGTAGCGCTCGGCGTCCAGCGCGGCGGCACAGCCGGTGCCGGCAGCGGTGATCGCCTGGCGGTAGTGGTGGTCGACCAGGTCCCCGGCCGCGAAGACCCCGGGGAGGTTGGTGGCCGTCGACGGGTGCGACACCAGGACGTAGCCGTTGTCGTCGAGGTCGACCTGGCCGGTGAGCAGCTCCGAGCGGGGGTCGTGGCCGATCGCGATGAACAGGCCGGTGACCGCGAGGTCGCGGGTCTCCCCGGTCGTGGTGTCCCGCAGGACCACGCCCTCGAGCCGGTCGTCGCCCCTGATCTCGGCGATCTCGGAGTTCCAGACCATCTCGAGCTTCGGGTCGGCGAACGCGCGCTCCTGCATGATCTTGGAGGCGCGCAGCTCGTCGCGGCGGTGGATCAGGTAGACCCTCGACCCGAACCGGGTGAGGAAGGTGGCCTCCTCGATCGCGGAGTCGCCCCCGCCCACGACGGCGATCGCCTGCTCGCGGAAGAAGAAGCCGTCGCAGGTCGCGCACCACGAGACACCGCGTCCGGAGAGCTCTTCCTCGCGGGGCAGCCCGAGCTTGCGGTAGCCGGAGCCCGTCGCGAGGATCACCGAGCGTGCCTCGTAGGTGTCGGTGGCGGTCTTGACGATCTTGATGTCACCGGTGAGGTCGACCTCGACGATGTCGTCGGGGATCAGCTCGGCACCGAAGCGCTCGGCCTGGGCGCGCATCTCGTCCATCAGCGCCGGACCCATGATCCCGTCCTGGAAGCCCGGGAAGTTCTCCACCTCGGTGGTGTTCATCAGCGCGCCACCGGCGGTCACGGAGCCCTCGAAGACGAGCGGGGCCAGCGACGCCCGGGCGGCGTACACGGCGGCGGTGTAGCCGGTCGGTCCGGAGCCGATGATGATGACGTTGCGGGGTGCGGACATGAACGCGAACTCCTCGATGCGGTGGACGTTGCTTCAACCGATCGTAGGCGAGCCGCATTCCCGGTCCGCTCAGGGCGCGGGCAGGGTCACCGATCGGCGCGGTTCGGCGTCACCGCACAGGAACAGGTCGGCGACCTGGCTGTCGCCCATCGCTCGCCGGAACACGAGCACGGCGGGGATCCCGTCGTAGCGGACCGGGACGAACTGCCCCTCGCCCCAGGCCTTCGAGCGGCAGGTGGCACCCGTGGCGTCGTACGCCGCCACCAGGCCGCCGATCATGTCCACCGAGAACGTGTCCTGGCGGAGCGCGGAGACGTCGTCGGCGAGCGTGCTGCGCTTGAGCTCTGCGAAGGTGTCGGCGCCGCTCTGCTCCGACGAGGTCGACGAGGTCGGGGCTTCGGCATCGCCGCCGTCCTTCGGCCCCTCCTCCGGGGAGGCGACCTCGGCTTCGGTGCCCTGGTCGTCCGCACCGCCCTCGTCGCGGGTGGAGGCCGACAGGGAGTCGCCGTCGGACTGACCGGTGCCGACGACCTGGCCGACACCCACGCCGATCGCGACGACGGCCGCGGCGGCCAGGAGGAGCGAGGTGGCGCGACGCCGCCGGGTGGCCAGCTCGGTCACCGGGGCGACCCGCACGGGCTCGTCGGCGAGGTCGGCCAGGACCCGGTCGAAGCGGGCCACGACGGACTCCGGCATCGGCTCGTCGTGCCGGGCGCCGGCGAGCAGGCGGCGGACCTCCTGCTGCTCGGGGGTCAGGTCGTCGTCGGTCATCGGAGGTGCCTCCTCTCGGGTCGTCGGGCGCTGGGGCGGGTGAGGTGTGTGGTCATGGCGTGGGCGGTGGCCCACGTTCCTGCCTCGATCGGACGGGCGTGGTCGGAGGTGGGTTCCCCGGCTCGGGGTGGTCCGGGTCACTGCCGGGCCGGAGCACCCCGAGCAGCTCGGCGAGCTTGGCCCTCCCCCGAGAGCAGCGAGACTTGATCGTGCCGACCGCACAGTCGAGCATCTCGGCCACCTCCGCGACGGGGTAGCCCTCCATGTCCACGAGCACCAGGGCCGCTCGCTGCTCGGCCGGGAGCGTCGCCAGCGCGGCCAGAACCTGGCGGCGCCGGTCCTCGTCCACCACGGCGTCGGCGGGGTCCTCCGGGACGGACGTGGCCAGCGACCCGCGGTCGCGGCGGTCGTCGAGGTCGTCGGGCAGGACGTCGGTACGCCGAACCTTGGCCGCCCGGATCCGGTCGAGGCAGGCGTTGACGACGACCCGGTGCAGCCAGGTGGTGACGGCGGCCTCCCCGCGGAAGGAGCCGGCCCGGCGGTACGCCGCGATCAGGCCGTCCTGGAGCCCGTCGCCGGCGTCCTCGGGGTTGCCCATCGTCCGCAGCGCGACCGCCCAGAGCCGGTCGCGGTGCCGCGTGAACAGCACCCCGAAGGCGTCCGCGTCACCGTGGACGTGGGCCGACAGCAGGTCGGCGTCGGAGCGCTCGTCGGCCGGGAGGCTCATCCGGGGTCCCTGCGGGACCGGGAGCGCAGCGAGCGAACGCGTGGGGTGATGATCATCCCCGGACCACGACCTCGGCGACCTCCCCGCGGAAACCGCCCTCGGCCAGCTCGGGCAACGAGGTGAGCCAGACGACGAGGTAGCGGCCGGTGGTCGGTTCGTCGAGGGTGATCGTCTGCCGCGGCTTCGCGCTCACCTCGTCCAGCGCCGTGAGGTCGCGGACCCCGGTCGGAGCGGTGTCGGTGAGGTAGAGCGAGACACCGGTCGGCGCGCCGACGAGGGTCAGGTCGACCTCGGCGACCTCCTGCGGGCTGCCGAGGTCGATGGTCAGGCCCACGCCCGTCTTGAGCCCTCCCGGCCCCAGGTCCTGGTCGTAGGTGACCGTCCGCCAGGCGGTGGCCGGGTCGCCGTCGACGACGAGGGGAGCAAGGTCACCGTTCTCTTCCGGCGGGTCGCCCTGCGGGTCGAAGTCCGTGGCGGTGAGGTCGGTGAAGGGCGTGAGACTCGCCGAGGTGGTGGGGGAGGACCGCGAGGTCTCCTCGTCCTCCGGCACCTCGCCGAGCGGGGTACGCCCCCGGCCGAGATTGAACGCGAACACGACGGCGAGCAGCAGCAGGATGCAGGCACCGACGCCCATGGCGAGCCGCAGCCAGCTCCGGCCGGGCACCTCACCGTCGTCCTCGGCATCGTCCTCGGTCACCGGGAGCACGCCGCTGTCGGTCGTGGCGGCCGCGTCCCACGGCCAGTAGTCCTTCCCGGCCCCGGCCCCGGCGGCAGCGGCACCGGGTCGTGTCCTGCGCACCGGGCGCCCGTCGGCGGGCTCGGGCGCGAACAGCGGACGCTCCGGCGGCTCCTCGAACGGCGGCGGCGGAGGGGGAACCTCGGCCCGGGCCGCGAACCACTCCACGTCGTCGGAGTCGTCCTCGAAGATCGGCATGCCGGCGACGGTCGGCTGCTCCGCCGGCGGCCGGGGCCCGATGGCACCGGCCACGACGGACGGTTCGCCTCCAGGAGTCACCGATGGGCCGGCGAGGTCGCCGGTCTGGGCGATGGGGAGTTCGGGGGCCGGCTCGGCTTCCTCGCGGGGCACCGCCAGCGTCGGCTCCGACATCGCTGCCGGGTCGGGGGGCACGAGGGGGAGGGCCACTGTCCGGTGCTGGGGTGTCCCGTTGCGCTTCCCGGTGGCTGCCTCGGCGGCAGCCATGCCGGCGGTGTCGCCGACGAAGTCGCTCAGCACGTCGTGGATGCCCCGGGCGCTCAGCAGGTCAGGGTCCGGCGGGTGGTCGGCGTACGGGTTGAGCACCTGGTCGCACAGTGCGTCGAGGTCCCGGGGGATGCCGGCCTTGACCTGGCGCGGCCGGAGCACGCGGCCGCCCTCCTGGGGAGCCTCGGGGCAGGCCGAGCGGGACACGCCGGTCCACTTGCCGGTGAGCATGAAGTAGAGCAGTCCGGCCAGGTCGGTGACGTCGGAGGAGAGACGTCCCGGCGGAAGGCCCAGCAGGGCGGCGTCGACGGAGAAGCCGATCACCCGAACCGTGCCGCTCTCGTCGATCAGCACGTTCTCCGGATTCAGCCGGCCATGGGCGATCCCGGCGTCGTGGGCAGCCGTGATCGACGAGGCGACCTCGCAGACCACCCAGGCGGCCCGGCGCGGCCCGAGTGGACCCTCGTTGGCGACCAGGATGTCGAGGGACGTGCCCGAGCCCCACTCGTTGACGACGTAACAGAGCCCGTCGCGCTCATCGACGTCGAGGACCCGCAGGATCCGACGGTCGAGCACCGCCGCCGAGGTCCGTGCAGCGTCCATCATCGCGGCCGCGTGGGGGTCGGACGACGACAGGCAGTGAATGGCGACGTGGCGCTCGAGGATCCGGTCGTGGGCTCGCCAGAACCGGCCGTTCCCGCTCTCGCTGAGCAGGTCGACCAGCAGATAACGGTCGGCGAGGACGTCGCCCGGGCGGATCGAGTGCGGCAACTGCGGCGTGGCTCCCTCCACGGCTGACTACGACTTCATCGTAGGGGGGATCATCGCCCGCGCGGGGACGGCATGCGCCGCGTCACCGTCTGGACGACGTCGGTCACCTCGCTGAGCCTCAACAGGCGGGCCATCAGGACGAAGACGAGCACGTCGGTCACCGTCACCGCGAACGCGCGGCCCGCGGCGGTCAGCAGGTGCGGGTCGTCCCCGAGTCCGCCCATCCCCCGGAGCGCCGCCCACGCCACGGCCGTCGAGACCCCGGCCGCCAGCAGCAGCCGGACGAGGAAGCGGAGGAGGCGCGCCGTCTGGAGTCCCCCGAGCAGGCGGCGCAGCACCAGGTAGGAGACGGCCGACCCCACGGCGTACGCCGCCCCGTAGGCCAGCACCAGGGCCGGTGAGGTGTCCTCGGCGTTGCTCTCCCGGACCAGGACGAGCGCGGCGGCGATGTTGACGGCGGCGATGACGCACTGGATGACGAAGACGGTGCGGGTCCGCTCGAGCGCGTAGAAGCCGCGCAGGGTCAGGTAGTGGCAGGTGAAGAAGACCAGACCGACGCCGAACAGGGCCAGGGACGGGGCGAAGAGGCCGTAGTCGTCGGCACCCGCTCCCCAGCCCCAGATGACGTGTGCGAGGTCGGTCGAGACGAGGGGGAGGAGCAGCGCGAACGGCACCACCACGGCGAGGGCGCTGCGGAAGGCGACACCCAGGGTGTGGGCGAGCCCGGCCAGGTCGCCGTCGGCGGCCCGGGCGCTCATCCGCGGGAGGATCGCCGTCGCGAGCGACACGGTGACCACGGAGTGCGGCACCATCATGATCAGGAACGTCAGGGAGTAGACGGTGTAGCCGGTGCCCTCACCAGGCGGCGCGTCCGCCGTACCTCCTGAGGCCAGCTTGACCACGACCGTGTAGGCGATCTGGTTGACGACGACGAAGAGCACGGTCCACACGCCGAGCCGCAGCGTGTGCCCGAGGCCGGTGCCGCGGAAGTCGAAGCGTGGCCGGAACCGGAACCCGGCAGCACCGAGGTAGGGCACCAGGATCAGCAGCTGGGCGACGATGCCGAGCGTGGAGCCCAGGCCGAGCAGGAGCTCGGGGCCACTGGCGAACCCGCCGGACTTCTCGGCACCTTGGGCCGGCCCGAAGCTCAGGAGGTAGACGACGAGGACGGCGACCGCGATCACGTTGTTGGCGATCGGTGCCCACATCATCGGGCCGAAGCGACCGCGGGAGTTGAGCACCTGCCCGACGAGGACGAACATGCCGTAGAAGAAGACCTGCGGCAGGCAGTAGCGGGCGAAGTCGATGATCGACTCGCGCTGCTCGGCGAGCCGCGGCTCGTCGAACGCCGGGTCGAGGTAGAGCGACATCAGCCAGGGCGCGGCCACCACCAGGAGCACGGTCACGACGCCGAGGAAAAGGGCGGCCAGCGTCATCACCCGGTTGGTGTAGGCCTCGCCGCCGTCCGGGTCGTTCTTCATCGCCCGCACCAGCTGGGGGACGAGAACGGCGTTGAAGATGCCGCCCGCCAGCAGGATGTAGACCATGTTGGGCACGGTGTTGGCGAGGTTGAACAGCTCGGCGTGCAGTCCGGCGCCGAGCGCGGCCACCAGCAGCGCCGACCTGACGAAGCCGCTCAGCCGCGAGACGACCGTCCCGGCTGCCATCACCGCGCTGGACGACAGGATGCCGGCGTCATCGCGCGCCACGTCCGGTGGCGGGTCGAGGGGGGCGCTCATGCTGCGCGGGCCCGTCGTACCCGACGGATCAGCCGGACCAGGATCGCGCCGAACAGGAGCGCGACGCCGACGCCGAGGATCACCCAGATCACCTGGCTCACCTGGACGGAGCGGATCGGGAGGTCGTCCGATGAGCCGAGCGGGGAGCCGGTGTCATCGGTGACGATCAGCTCGACGTTGCTCACGCCGAGCTGGGCGGCGGACGCGTTGAGCAGCACCGACGTGGAGCTGCCCGGGCCGATCGCGATGGTGTCGGGACCCTCGATCTGGAGCGGCTCGTCGGCCACGGCCTCGACCCGCACGGTGACGGGGTACTCCAGGTCGTTCGTGACCGTCGCCGCGAACCTTCCGGACGAGCTCGACAGGGTCACCGCGGGCGGAGCGCTCACGGTGATGGCCCCGAGCTGTGCCTGGATCCACCGGAGGGAGCGGTCGGCGGCCGCGCGGGACGCGTCCGGGTGGTCGCGGCTGGCGTAGGAGAGCCCGGTCAGCCCCTCGTCCTTCACGACCGCCGCGATCTCGTCGTTGCGGGTCAGGATGTTCTGGAGGGTGTCGCCCGCCGCGACCAGGTCGGCCGCCGAGGTGAAGTTGGCGGCGTCGAGCTCACGGCGTACCTGGCTGGCGGGGTACTCGAGCTCGACGCTCTGCACCCGGCCACCGGGGCGGTCGTCGAGGCCGGCGACGTCGGTCAGGTTGAGCCAGGGAACGTCGAGACCCTCGAAGAACCCGGTGGTGCTGCGCGGCGTCCAGTCGACGGGGAGGACGACGACCAGGGGCTTCCGGCCGGGGGAGAGCAGCCGGAGCGCCGCCTCGCTGATGATCTGCTGGCGGAGGGCGACGGCGGTTAGCGGGTCACCGGGTCCGGGTCCGCCCTCGTCCGCCGACGACGTGACGACCAGTCGGCGTCCGGACGTGCGGGCCACCGACGGGGCGTCCGCGCCGAACATCTCGTCGGTGACGAGGATCGTGGCCTTCTTGTGGATCTCTCCGATCGCGCCGGGGTCGACGAACCCGCTGGGTGAGGCCACGGCCGGTGACGTCGTCAGTCCCCAGGGCGCGAGCTGGGTGCCGCTGCGCTTCCGTGCGCGGACGTAGACCTGCGGGTCCCACTCGGCGGCGGCCGAGACATCGAGGTCGCCGTACGGGAGGGCGAGCACCTGGTTGCCGGCGAGGGCCTCCCGCAGCCGGTTCAACCAGGAGTTGCCCGGAGCTGTCGCCGCGTTGGTGGGGACCTCTTCCGCGTCGGGCTCGACGGTGGCCGACTCGCTGGGCACCGGCTCCGCCGTCGGTCGTGGGCCGGGGGATTCGCCGTCCTGGTCGTCGCCCTCATCCGGCCCGGCCTCGACCGTGTCGGCGAGGGAGCGTGGCAGGTTGCCGGACACCAGCGACTGCACCGTCTCGGGGATAGCCGGGTCGACCAGCCAGGTCACGGGCCGGGAGCCGGCCGAGGCCCCGAAGTCGACCAGGGCACGCAGGGGACCGCCGTCCTCGAGGTCCGCTGCCCACTGCTCGACGTCGGCGAGGCTCCCGTCGTCCGTGTGCCGGATGTCGTGGCGCACCGGGATGACGAGTGCGGTGTCGAGGGTGCCCTTCTGCCTGTCGGGCACCAGCGGCAGGAAGGTCCGCGCCCGACCGTCGGCCGTGAGGTCTCGACCTTGCGGGCCCTCTCCCAGCGCGTGCGCGCCGAACCAGTAGACGCCCGGTGCGCTCAGGTCGAGGCGGGCCTGCGGAACCTCCAGGGAGAACTGCGCGGACTCGCCCGGCTCGAGGTCATCCACGTCATCGAAGGTCCCCGGCGCGGTGATCCGCTCGCCGACCAGCTCGGCGGACTCGACCTCGCGCTGCTCGGCGAGCTGCGCGGTGGACGTGATCGGGGTGTCGCCGGCGAAGGAGTAGACGTTGACGTTGTGCCAGGTGTCCTCGCTGGTGTTGGTCACGGATCCGCTGACCCGGATCGAACCCTTGTCCGGGATGTACGACGGGCTCAGCGCATCGATCACCACCTGGAGCGGGGTGTCGTCCGGGGCGGGCGCGGGTGCGGCACGCGTCTGGCTCCGGCTCGCGGGGGAGGGCCGGTCGCCGTCCGGGTCCGCTACCGCGGGTGCTGCTGCCAGAGCCGTCGCCACCGCCACGAGGGCAGGCAGCAGCGACAGTGGGCGGAGCACGGCGTCGACTCTATCGGCCGGACCCCGGTCCGACCGGCGACGCCACGGGCGGCCGCCCGACCCCGGCCGATAGAGTGACTCGCCGTGTCCGACGCCGCCCTGCCTCCCCTCCAGATCTCGGAGGTGCAGCGCTCCGTGTCGGCCGAGCTGGACCGGATCGCGCCGGTGGTCGACGAGCTCGGCCAGCTGTTCCGTGACGCCGGGCAGGAGCTGGCGCTCGTCGGCGGCCCGGTCCGTGACGCGATGCTCGGCCGGCACCACAACGACCTCGACTTCACGACGTCGGCGCGGCCGGAGCAGACCGAGGACCTGCTGCGGGGCTGGGCCGACGCGATCTGGGACATGGGCCGCGCCTTCGGCACCATCGGCTGCCGCAAGGGCGACTGGCAGGTCGAGATCACGACGTACCGCTCCGAGACCTACGACCCCTCCTCCCGCAAGCCCGACGTGGACTTCGGCGACAGCCTCGGTGGCGACCTCGGCCGACGCGACTTCACCGTGAACGCGATGGCAGTCCTGGTGCCGGACCGCACGTTCGAGGACCCCTACGGCGGCGTCGTCGACCTCGCCCACCGGGTGCTGCGCACGCCGGGCCGGCCGGAGGACTCCTTCTCCGACGACCCGCTGCGGATGATGCGGGCGGCCCGGTTCGCCTCGCAGCTCGGGTTCACGGTGGCGCCGGAGGTGGTCGCGGCGATGACCGCCATGGCCGACCGGATCGAGATCATCTCCGCCGAGCGGGTCCGGGACGAGCTGGTGAAGCTCATCTGCGGCCGCCACCCCCGGCTGGGCCTGACCCTGCTCGTCGAGACGGGGCTCGCGGCGCACGTCCTCCCGGAGCTGCCGGCGCTGGCCCTCGAGCGCGACGAGCACCATCGGCACAAGGACGTGTACGAGCACACGCTCACCGTGATGGAACAGTCGATCGACCTCGAGTCGCGCCTCGGGGGCGGTCCCGACTTCCTCTCCCGGTTCGCGGCACTGATGCACGACGTTGGCAAGCCCCGGACCCGACGGTTCCTCGACGACGGCACCGTGACGTTCCACCACCACGACGTGGTGGGCGCCAAGATCGCCCGCAAGCGGATGAAGGCGCTGCGCTTCTCCAACGACGAGATCGACGCGGTCGCGACGCTGGTCGAGCTGCACCTGCGCTTCCACGGCTACGGCGCGGGCGAGTGGACCGACGCCGCCGTACGCCGGTACGTGCGGGACGCCGGCGACCAGCTGGAGCGGCTGCACATGCTGACCCGCGCCGACTGCACCACCCGCAACCAGCGGAAGGCGGACCGGCTCCGGAGGACGTACGACGACCTCGAGGAACGGATCGCCCGGCTGTCGGAGGAGGAGGAGCTGGCCAGCATCCGGCCGGACCTCGACGGCAACCAGATCATGGAGCTTCTCGGTATCCCGGCGGGCCCCCTGGTCGGCAAGGCCTACAAGCACCTGCTCGAGGTCCGGATGGACCACGGCCCGCTGGGCCCAGCGGAGGCCGAGGCCCACCTGCGCGCCTGGTGGGCCGGGCAGCAGGACTGACCGATGCGGGGCGACGTGCCCTGCGCCACAGCGCTGTTGAACATCTGTCAGTAGTGTTGGGGGCTCCGCCTACCCCCAGGAGCCCTGCATGACCACCACGCCGACCGAGTTCGCCCAGCTCGAGGAGTCCATCGAGATCGCCGCGACGCCCGCTCAGGTGTGGGCGCTCGTCACCGACCTGCCGCGGATGGCGGGCTGGTCGCCGCAGGTCGTCAAGACCTTCGTCAAGGGCCCGGTGCAGGTCGGGACCCGCTTCCGGAACATCAACCGCCGCGGCCTGCTGGTCTGGCCGACGTCGGCCAAGGTGGTCCGCTTCGCGCCGCACACCGAGTTCGCGTTCCGGGTCAAGGACAACTTCACGGTCTGGTCCTTCACCCTCGAGCCCACCGCCACCGGGACCCGCTTGACCCAGCGCCGCGAGGTCCCCGACGGCATCTCCGACATCTCGGTCAAGCTGACCAAGGTCGCCTTCGGCGGCCAGGACAAGTTCGCCGCCGAGCTCGCCGACGGCATGCGCGAGACCCTCGGGAAGATCAAGGCCGACGCCGAGGCTCGTTGAGTTGGGCCTCCGCGGCACATGAAGTGGGCCCCCGCGGCAGGACAGCTGCCGCGGGGGCCCAACTCAACAGGGCGGCGGGTCAGCGGCGGACGATGAAGCCCTCCAAGTAGGCCTCGCCGCGCTGCACGACGATGCGCACGGTGTGCTCACCAGCACCCAGTCCGCGGTAGAGGCGCTTGTCGTCGATCCGCACGGTCTGCTGCTGGTTGCGGAAGGACAGGTTGGCGCGACGACGGCCGTCGATGATGACCTGCGCGACGCCGCCATCGGCGGATTCGCCGTGCAGGACCAGGAGGCGCGGGCCCCGGAACGTGTACGTGACCACGTCCTGGCCCGGGCCGCGGCCCTGGTTGTCGCAGTAGCTGCCGCCCTTGGCGCCGCCACCGCGTACCGTGCGCCAGCTGCCGTCGAGGGTGACCTTCTCGTTCTGGCAGGCGACGTAGCGGCGGACCAGGATCCGCTGCCTGGCCGTGTCGCGGTTGCCGGCCCGGTCGGTGACGGTCAGCCGCACGGTGCGGAAGCCCGGCTTGCGGAACCTGGTGTCGACGGTGCGGCCGGTGGCGTCCACCCTGGCGCCGCCGTCACCGAAGTTCCAGGTGTAGGTGAGCTGCCTGGACGACGACTCGTCGTCCGAGGAGCCTCGGCCGCTCAGGCTCACCTTCTGCGTGTGGAACGGGTTGCCCGGGGAGATGGACAGCGTCGCCTTCGGGTCGGTGGTGTCGCCGCCCTTGCCGGTGACGGTGACCGTCGTGCTGGCCGTGTCGACGACGCCCTGGGGGTCGGTCACGGTGACCGTGGCCGTGTAGGTCCCCGGCTGGGTGTACTCGTGTCTCACGACCTCACCGGCGGCGTCCTTGGCGCTGCCACCGTTGCCGAAGTCCCAGCTGAAGTCGAGGTCGTCCGGCGTCTCGGCGTCTTGGGAGCCGCGGGCATTGAAGACGACCTCCTCGCCCACGGCGACCCGCCTCGACGACGTCTTGGCCTCGGCGGCGGGAGCGGTGTTCGGGCTCGGCTCGTCGGTGACGTAGCCGTAGTTGAAGGTGCCGCAACCGGCCCCCATCGTGAAGGTGACGTCGCCGGTCAGGTCACCGTTGGAGGTGGCCGGGCCATTGGCGTTGCCGGACATCGAGTTCACCTTGAACGCGAGGCAGTTGTACTGGAACCGCCACGGGTTCGGCACGTCGGCGTACCGCGGGTCGACCTTGGTGTTGGACGGGTCGTTGTAGTTGTCGGTGTGACCCTCACCCTTGTCCGAGAAGGCCGACCGGGCGGCCGCAGCGGTGTACGCCGCGTCGCTCAGGTCGGGCGTGTCGCTGCCGGGCTCGGGGACCGAGTCGAGCGGCGACTGCGCCGGCGGGTCGTCGGTCCCGGCGTTGCCGTAGCCGTGGGCCTCGTCGGTGTAGACGAGGGACAGGCCCGCCTGGAAGGCGATCGGGTCACGGTCGATCTCACCCTTGCCGTCGAGGTCGAACCCGGACCGGTCCCGCATCTCCAGGTAGTAGGCGTGGTCCTGCTCGGACGCCCCCCCTGCCTGCAGGAACCGCCAGCCCTTGGTGCAGGCCTGGGCCGTCGAGAGGTCCTCGCGGCAGCCGCCGTTGAAGACCCGCCCGTCGTCCGGTCCGCCCTCACCCTCGAAGTCGGTCTCCAGCAGCACCTTCTGCCCCGCGGGAGTGGTGGCCGTGACCTTGACGTCGTCGATGAACCAGCCGGGCCGGGCGAGGCCCGGATCGGTGGCGTAGCTGAACCGCAGCGCACCCTGGGGCTTGCCGGCGAGCTCACTGATGTCGTAGCTGTCGGACAGGAACACCGAATCCGGGTACTCGCCGAGCTTGCGGTCGCCGGCCTCGGTGCCGCCTTCGTAGGACCCACTGGTCCCCGTGAGGCCGTTGTCGTACTTGTTCTGACAGCCGTTCTGGTTGGGGTTGCCGGCGGTCGGGTCGGTGTTGGAGGTGGTGTAGCCCTTCTTCGACGGGTTGGACGCATAGGTCTTGCCCCCGTCCACCGTGGTGAGGACGTAGCCGTAGTCGTAGTCCCACTCGATGTCCCAGAGCGACTTGAAGGACAGATCGACCGTGCTCCCGGCCGGGAGCTGGGCCAGACCGGGGATCGACAGGTCGAAGTTGCGGCCTGCCTCCGGCGCACAGCCGAAGTCGTTGCCGGACGTCGACCACCACGCATGGGTCTTCGTGGCCTTCTCGCCGGTCTCGAACTTGGCGGGGTCGAAGAGCTGGCGACCGGGCAGCTTGGCGACGTACATCTCCGAGTTGTGCACCGTGCCGTCCGGACCGTCGGTCAGGGTGTACGGCGTGCCGTCCTCGGCCTGCCACTTGATGACACCGGTGTCCTGCTTGGAGTCCTTGAACCCGGACACGGTGCGGGTCTCACCGGCCTGCAGCACCTCCGGCACGACCCAACCGAGCTCCTGGCGGGAGAAGGCATCCATGTTCTGCGACTTGTCGGTCGCCATCAGGTTCCAGTCGCCGTAGGTCTCGCGGCTGCCGGTCGAGTAGAAGTCCGGCAGCCCGAGGGAGTGGCCGTACTCGTGGGAGATGACGCTCGCCTTGTCGATGGCGGTCTCGGGGTTGACGTTGTAGGGGCCGACCCGGACCAGCACCTTGAGCTCGTCCATCCCGGGAGTGGTCGTCATGTCGCTGCGGCTCTCGTTGGTGTACCAGAGCGGCTGACCCTCGAGGTTCTTGAGCTGGTCGTCGGTGGTGAAGCCGGGCAGCCCGGTCGCCTCGTCGGTGTAGTAGTACTCGAGCGAGGACGAGTGCGGCCACACGTTGTCGTACGGCGCGGGACCGGCCGGTCCGTCCAGGTCGCATCCAGCGACGCTGAGCTGGGAGGCACCGTTGCCACCGCATCCGGCGAAGACCACCATGAAGAAGTCGACGACGCCGTCCTTGTCGGTGTCGTAGTCGGAGTAGTCGATCTCCGGGTCGGCGAGCGCCGCGGCGTCGTAGACCAGCTTGCCCGTGGGGCCGCAGCCGCTGTCGATCTGCTGCAGGGAGCCGACACCGGCGACCGAGCCGATCACGGCCGAGCCGTTGGCGTCGGATCCGTAGTACTCGGTCTGGCCGGGCAGGTTGTAGATGCCGTTGGTGATCCGCTCGGGGTAGAGGGTGGTTCCCTGCGCCGGGACCGGGGAGTCACTGGTGGTGGTGCCCTTGCAGCTCTGGCCGGGCACGGTCTGGGTGAACTCGAACCCCGGACCGTAGGTGAAGTCCTTGGTGGCGATGCCGTCGGAGGGCACCGTGCCCTCCGGGAAGAGCTGGCCAAGCGACATCTCCTGGAAGAGGTTGAACGTCGAGCCGGGTGTGGCCGGGTCGTTGATGACCTGGGACAGGGTGCGGTCGTGCTCGACGTAGGAGAGGTCGAGGTAGTTGACCGGGACCACCGGGAAGGGGCGGTCTCCGTACCGGGCGGAGTCGTAGACCTCGCTCGGCGGTATCACCTTCGGGCCGTGGCTGGCCACGGTCTGGGTGGCGCCCGCAGCGGGGTCGAGGACCGCCGTCGTGGACAGGTCGCGCCAGACCAGGGTCGGCTCCTCGTCGAGGGAGTCGGCCTCGTGGCCGAGGACCAGCGTGACCCGCTGGTCCGGGTTGAGGGTGGGGAGGGTCCAGCTGACCGAGTCGGCGGTGAACGAGGAGGTGCCGGGGCCGGAGGCGCTGGTGAAGTCGGTGCCGCGCGGAGCGGTGACGCTCACCGTGGTGCCTGCCACGGGGGCCGCGGTCGGGTTGTGGACGATGATCCTCGAGGGGTAGGACTCCCCGGGCTTCACCCAGCCCACGGAGGAGACGAAGCTGTTGTCGATGGTGAGGTCGGTGGCGGCAGCGGACACGGCCACGCTTCCGGCACCCGCGTCGGCGGCCGCGTGGTCGTCGTACGTCGCGTCGATCGCGCGGAGGGCGAGGCTGGCGGGCTGGTCTCCCCGGGGAAGTCCGGCGGTGACGGTCCCCGGGACCATCGTCGAGAACGATCCGTCCTTCGCCGCGGTGATCTCCTGGGTGCCGAGCACGGTCCCGTCGGCGTCGGTCACGGCGAGGGTGAACGAGGCCGCGACGCCGTCACCCGCCCGGCCCACGGCGGCCTGGGTGACCGTGCTGATGGTGCCGGTGACCTTGAAGGCGGCGCCGCGCTCGATGGTCCGCGACTGGGCGTCGAACTGGGCGGTGAGCAACCGCTGGCCGATGGTGGAGGCCGGGCCGATGGTGGAGGCCGGGCCGGCGGCAGCGGTGGCCTGGGCGGAGGGCAGCGAGACCAGGCCGGTGAGGAGGAGTGCGGACAGCGCGGTGGTGACCGCGGTGGCGCGCAGCGTCCTCGAACGCAGGAGAGACATGGAGATCCTCAGGGACGAAGAGGTCACACGGTGGTGTGACACGGATGACGGGCCAACGACGGGGCCGGGGATCTGTTACGCGCGGTGCTTCGCGCGTGGCGACCTGACATGCCGAAGCGGCCGCCGACGGTCAAGGACCGTCGGCGGCCGTGTGGCAACGCGGGGGTGAGAGCTACTCGTCGCCCGCGATGAAGGCCTCGACGCGGCGGCGGCCCTCGTCGTCGGGCAGCTGCACCGGGGGGCTCTTCATCAGGTAGGACGACGCGGAGACGATCGGGCCGCCGATGCCGCGGTCCATGGCGATCTTCGCCGCGCGGAGCGCGTCGATGATGATGCCGGCGGAGTTCGGGGAGTCCCAGACCTCGAGCTTGTACTCGAGGTTGAGCGGGACGTCGCCGAACGCGCGACCCTCGAGGCGGACGTATGCCCACTTGCGGTCGTCGAGCCAGGCGACGTAGTCGGACGGGCCGATGTGGACGTTGCGCTCGTTGACCTTGTCGGCGAGCTCGCCCTGCAGGTTGGAGGTGACGGCCTGGGTCTTGGAGACCTTCTTGGACTCCAGGCGCTCGCGCTCGAGCATGTTCTTGAAGTCCATGTTGCCGCCGACGTTGAGCTGGTAGGTGCGGTCGAGAGCGACGCCCCGGTCCTCGAACAGCTTGGCCATGACACGGTGGGTGATCGTCGCGCCGACCTGGGACTTGATGTCGTCGCCGATGATCGGGACGCCCGCGTCCTCGAACTTCTTGGCCCAGACCGGGTCGGAGGCGATGAAGACGGGGAGGGCGTTGACGAAGGCCACGCCGGCGTCGATGGCGCACTGGGCGTAGAACTTGTCGGCCTCCTCGGAACCCACGGGGAGGTAGGAGACGAGGACGTCGGCACCGGAGTCCTTGAGGACCTGGACGACGTCGACGGGGTCGGCGCCGGACTCCTCGATGGTCTGGCGGTAGTACTTGCCGAGACCGTCGAGCGTCGGGCCGCGCTGCACGTCGATGCCGAGCGTGGGCACGTCGGCGATCTTGATCGTGTTGTTCTCGGAGGCGTTGATGGCCTCGGAGAGGTCCTTGCCGACCTTCTTGTCGTCGACGTCGAAGGCGGCGACGAACTGGACGTCCTTGACGTGGTAGTCGCCGAACATGACGTGCATGAGCCCCGGGACGGTGGTCGTCGGGTCGGCGTCCTTGTAGTACTCGACACCCTGGATCAGGGAGGTGGCGCAGTTGCCGACTCCCACGATTGCTACTCGTACCGAACCCATCGGGGTTTCCTTCCTCTTGCTACTTCGTCACGTCAGCCGGTGGGGCTGGCCGGGTTGGTCGCCGGGCCGCTGGCCGGGCCGGTCGGGATGGTGCTGGTCTGCTGCTCGTTCGTGCGCTCGGCGTTGATCAGGTCGGAGAGCCAGCGCACCTCGCGCTCGACGGACTCGACGCCGTGCCGCTGAAGCTCGGCGGCGTACCGGTCGACCTCGGCCTGGGTCATCGCGAGCTGGTTCTGGACCCGGTCGAGGCGCTCCTGGAGACGGGTACGACGGCCCTCGAGCACGCGCAACCGGATCTCCATGTCGGTGCGTCCGAAGAACGCGAACCGGATGTCGAAGTTGTCGTCCTCCCAGGCCGTGGGTCCGACCTCCGACATCAGCCGCTGGAACTCCAGGTGGCCGGCGTCGGTGAGCTGGTAGACGATCCGCGGCCGGCGGGTGACCGGTGCCGGCGTCGTGATGGTCTCCTCGATCAACGCACCGCGCAGCATCTTCTTCAGGGTCGGGTAGAGCGACCCGTAGGACAGCACGCGACTCCAGCCCAGCATCAGGTTGAGGCGCTTGCGCAGCTCGTAGCCGTGCATGGGTCCCTCGTGGAGCAGTCCGAGGACTGCTAGCTCGATGGTCTCCGCGCGACGTGCCACGGACCTATCGTAGCGATATATCCGGAAAGTGCTGCACTGCGTGTGGTGAGCGTCGCTGCGGTGGGACTTCTTGCCCTGCGCGCCGAGTGCGTACCCTGTAGCGGACGCGCGTGCGGACTGCGCCGCCACCGCGCTCCGAAGCCACCGCCGACCGATCCGGAGTTACCTGTCTTGAGTGGAAAGCGTCGGGCCGCCGGGCCCCCCGTGACGAAGAAGGCCAGCGCGCCGCGCACCCGCAAGCAGAAGCTGAAGCGGGTCGGCAAGTGGATCCTCATCGTCGGCCTGGTCGGCACCCTCGTCGCCGCGGCCGGCTTCGTCTTTCTCTACCAGACGATCGACGTCCCCGACCCCAACGAGGACTTCCAGACTGAGACCTCGTTCGTCTACTACAGCGACGGCGAGACCGAGTTGGGCAAGTTCGCGACCCAGAACCGCGACATCATCTCCCTCAAGGAGATGCCGCAGTCGATCCAGGACGCGGTGGTCGCCGCCGAGAACCAGAGCTTCTGGACCGACAAGGGCATCGACCCGAAGGGCATCCTCCGCGCGGCCTTCAGCAACGCCCGCGGCAACGCGACCCAGGGTGCGTCCACGATCACGCAGCAGTACGTCAAGATCCTCTACCTCACCCAGGACCAGACCTTCACGCGCAAGCTCAAGGAAGCGTTCCTGTCGCTGAAGATCCAGCGCCAGCAGAGCAAGTCGCAGATCCTCGAGGGCTACCTCAACACCATCTACTTCGGCCGTGGCGCCTACGGCGTCCAGGCGGCTGCCGGTGCCTACTTCGACGTCGAGGCGAAGGACCTGACGCTGCGCCAGAGCGCGGTGCTCGCCACGGTGCTCAACAACCCGACCACCTACGACCCGGCCAACGGCAAGGACGCCAAGGCGGACCTGCGCGAGCGGTACGAGTACGTCCTGGGGAACATGGCGGAGACCGGCGCTATCTCGGCCGAGAAGGCGGACAAGGCGGCCAAACGGCTCCCGGCCTTCCCGGAGATCGAGTCGGAGAGCCAGTACGGCGGTCAGAAGGGCCACGTCCTGAACATGGTCCGCAAGGAGCTGATCAAGCTCGGCTTCAGCGAGGACGAGATCGACGGTGGCGGACTGCGGGTCACCACGACGTTCACCAAGAAGATCATGGACGCCGCCGAGGCGGGCGTGCTGGAGGCCAAGCCGGAGGGCTTCGGCGACAAGTTCCTGCACATCGGTGTCGCCAGCGTCGAGCCCGGCACCGGGGCGGTGCGCGGCATCTACGGCGGCCAGGACTACCTCGACTCCCAGATCAACTGGGCCGTCGCCGGCGGACAGGCCGGCTCCACGATGAAGGCCACCGCGCTGGTGGCGGCCATCGAGGACGGCTTCTCGCTCCGCGACACGTTCGAGGGCAACTCCCCGATCACGCTGCCCGACGGCACCGACTTCGAGAACCAGGGCGACACCGACTACGGGTCAGCCATCTCCATGATCACGGCCACGGAGAACTCCGTGAACACCGCGTTCATCGACATGACCGACAGCATGGAAGACGGGCCGCAGAAGGTCATCGACGCCGCCAACGACATGGGCATCCCGCCCGCCACGGCGCCGTCCCGCAAGTCCCCGGGCTTCCCGAGCTCATCGCCCGGCCTCGAACCGTTCACCGGCGTCGCCCTGGGCAGCGCCACCGTCAGCCCGATCAACGTGGCCAACGC
>JBKJUE010000058.1:0-61085 GCA_046590395.1 Nocardioides sp. | reverse complement strand
TCAAGCAGCCCGTCCAGTCTTACCTCGGGCTCCCGCGCAGCCCTCGTGGCCGCGCCCCTCGCCTCGAGCGAGGCACTGCTTCTTACTCCCGCCGCCGGCGGGAAAGGCATTGGTGAGACACACCAAGCGTTAGCGAATCTTCCTTGTCTTCTGCTCCTTCCTTTGTCGACCTCGGCGTGCCCGCGAACCTCGCGGCCCACCTCACCGGCCTCGGCATCACTGTCCCCACGCCCATCCAGGCCGCGACCCTGCCGGACTCCCTGGCCGGACGCGACGTCCTGGGCCGCGGCCGCACCGGCTCCGGCAAGACCTACGCCTTCCTGCTCCCGCTGGTCGCCCGCCTCGTGAAGTCCTCGCTGCCGGCGCAGGCCAAGAAGCCCCGCGCCCTGATCCTGGCCCCGACCCGTGAGCTCGTCGGCCAGATCCACGAGGCGCTCAAGCCCTTGGCCAAGGCCGAGGGCCTGACCACGCAGACCATCTTCGGTGGCGTGGGCCAGAACCCCCAGGTCCAGGGCCTCCGCAAGGGTGCCGACATCGTCCTCGCCTGCCCCGGTCGGCTCGAGGACCTGATGCAGCAGGGTCACTGCGACCTCTCCGCCGTCGAGATCACGATCCTCGACGAGGCCGACCACATGGCCGACCTCGGCTTCCTCCCCGGCGTCCGCCGGATCATGGACAAGACCCCGAAGCGGGGCCAGCGGATGCTGTTCTCCGCCACCCTCGACAACGCGATCGACGTGCTGGTCAAGAGGTTCCTCACCGAGCCGAAGACCCACCAGGCCGACTCGGCGCAGTCGCCGGTCAGCCTCATGGACCACCACGTGCTGCACGTCGGCCGCGAGAACCGGGTCCCGGTCCTCGTCGACCTGACCAGCGCCCCCGGTCGCACCGTCATCTTCACCCGCACCAAGCACGGTGCGAAGGCGCTGACCCGCCAGCTCAACAAGAGCGGCGTGCCCGCCATCGAGCTGCACGGCAACCTGAGCCAGAACGCGCGCACCCGCAACATGGAGGCCTTCCACTCCGGCAAGGCCGCGACCCTGGTCGCGACCGACATCGCCGCCCGCGGCATCCACGTCGACGACGTCGCCCTGGTGATCCACGCCGACCCGCCCACCGAGCACAAGGCCTACCTGCACCGCTCGGGCCGTACGGCGCGCGCCGGTGCCGCCGGCACCGTCATCACGCTGATGACCGACGACCAGGTCCGCGACGTCCGCCAGCTGACCCGCGCGGCCGGCATCAAGCCGACCACGACGAAGATCGACAGCTCCCGTCACCCGCTGCTGGCCCAGCTCGCGCCGGGTGAGCGGGTCTCCGTGGTGGGTGGCCTCGTCGTCGACGTCCCCACCGACTCCCGTGGCTCGCGCCCGTCGCGTCCCGCAGGATCCGGTGGCGGTGGCGGCGGTCGCAACCGTTCGCGCCGTGGCGCCGGCGGTGGCGGCGGTCGTGGTGGCCAGGGCGGCACCGGCAAGGGTGGCCAGCCGGCCGCTCGCGGCGGTTCCGGTTCCGGTTCCGGCTCCGGCTCCGGTGGTGGCGGCAACCGTGGCCGCGCGCCCAAGCGCAGCGGTGGCTCCGGTCGCCCCGCGGGCGGCGGCTCGCACAGCGCGGCCTCGTTCAGCTCCGGCCGCTGATTTCTCACCCCACCCGTAGGCTCCCCGCGAAGGAGTGATCCGGTTGCGCGCCTGGCTACAACGAGCCCTGTGGGACGTCGTCCCACGCGACCATCGAGACAATCCGTCGGCCCTGCGCCGTCGGCAGCTCGTGACGATCGCGTTCGTGATCCTCGGGGGCACCGTGCTCGGGATCTCGTTGCGGATCGAGCCCGGTAGCCCCTGGTTCTACCCCGCCACCTTCGGCCTGGCCGCGGTGTGGACGGTCGGCGCGTTTGCGTCGGGGCCGTTGCACCTCGGCCGGATCGCCGACCCTGCGGGCAACCACCGCCGCCCGGTCGTCGTGCCGATCATGGTCGGGTTCGGCCTGTCGGGGGTGTTCGTGCTCGGCGGTCTCGTCGTCCGCGAGATCCCGTGGCTCAACGACCAGGTGCGCTCGGTCCTCGACTTCGCGGACCAGGGCGCGATCCCGATCCTGGTCATGGTCACCGCCGTGAACGGCATCGCGGAGGAGCTCTTCTTCCGCGGAGCGGCGTACGCCGCGACCCCACGGCACCCCGTGCCGGTCACCACCGTGGCCTACACCGTGGCGACGCTGGCCACGGGCAACGTGATGCTCGCCTTCGCGGCGATCCTGCTGGGGGCCGTCGTCGGCCTGCAGCGCCGGGCCTCGGGCGGCATCCTCGCCCCGATCCTCACCCACGTGACCTGGTCGCTCACCATGCTCTTCGCGCTGCCCGCCCTCTTCGCCTAGTCAGCGGCGGCGGCGGCCCGCTCGTCGAGCGCGATCCGCACGGCCTCGGCGTACGTCATCGGCTCGCCGGGGACCACCTCGCGGATCGAGTGGTCCGAGACGACCACCTCGACGCCCATCGAGTCGATCAGGTTGCGCCCGGTGGTCACGTCCACGTCGGTGACGAGGGCCAGCCAGTACGACGACAGCTTCGGCGTGAGGACCGGGACCGGCACGATCGGGACCCGGCGCCCGTTCATCATCTCGGCCGCGACCTGGAGCATCTCGAGGTAGGTCAGCTGGTCCGGCCCGCCGATCTCGAACACCCGGCCGTGCGCCTCCGGCTGGCCGACGACGCCCGCCAGGTAGCGGACCACGTCGTCCAGGGCGATCGGCTGGGTGCGGGTCGAGACCCACTTCGGGACCACCATGGCCGGCAGGTTCTTCACCAGCTGGCGGGTCAGCTCCCACGAGATGCCGCCGTGCCCCACGACGATCGCAGCACGCAGCACGGTCACGGGCACGCCTGCCTCGCCGAGCAGGCCCTCCACCTCTCGGCGCGAGCGCAGGTGGGCGGAGAGGTCCTCGTCATCCGCGCCGAGACCGCCGAGGTAGACGATCTGCTGCACGCCGGCCTCCGCCGCCTTCTGACCGAAAGTCCGGGCGGCGTCGGCGTCCTTGCGCTCGAAGTCGGGGTCGTCGAGGGAGTGCACGAGGTAGATGGCCACGTCGGCCCCCGCCAGCGGCCCGGTCAGCGAGTCACGGTCGTGCATGTCGCCGCCGACTCCCTCGCCCGGGCCGTCGTACTTCTCGGGGCGGCGGGTCATCGCGCGGACCGTGTGCCCCTGCTCCACAAGTGCGGGAACGAGTCGCTTGCCGACGAAGCCAGTTGCGCCGGTGACGAGCACGGTGAGGGGGGTGGTCATGAACCCACCCTAGGAAGGGGGTCAATGCTGTCGACGCTGCGGGCTGTGTGGCGGAACTGCTTCGACTGAGGCGATGCACAGTGGCGACTCGTTCCCGAGGGCCCCCGCTGGCACTATCAGTCCATGCTCGACTACGTGAGCGCCCCCCCACCGACCGCGGACACCGAGGTCCGCGGGTGGCACCGCGCCTACGGCCTGCAGGTCCTGCTCGCCATCGGGCTGTTCGGCGCTGCCGTCCTGGTCGCCAGGATCCAGCACCTTCCGGTCCGGGACCCGGACGACTCGATCGTCGGGCCGTCGTACGTGCGCCTGCCCCTCATCGCCGTCACCTGCTTCCTGGTCGACGTGGCTGCCCGTTCGCTGCGCGGCGGCGGCGGTGGGCTGGCCGGATGGCGGGCACGGGTCCCGGAGGTCGTGCGCGAACGCTGGAACGCCCCGCGGGTGCGGCTCGTGCTGATCGGCATGGGCAGCTGGTACCTCGCCTATGTCGGGTTCCGCAATCTCAAGAGCTACGTGCCGTTCGTGCGGCCGCACATGCTGGACGACGACCTGCTGCGCCTCGACCGGGACCTTGCGCTCGGCCACGACCCGGCCACCTTGCTGCACGACCTGCTGGGCACCGGCTTCGCGGCGCACCTGATGTCGCTCACCTATGTCGCGTGGATCGTGTTCCTCACCCTGTCCCTGGTGATCGCCCTGTTCTGGACCAGCAACATCGCCACGGCCTGCTGGTACGTCACCGCCGTCGCGGTCAACTGGGTGCTGGGGGTGGCGATCTACTACCTGGTGCCGTCGACCGGGCCGATCTACGCCCGACCCGAGCTGTTCGCCGACCTGCCGGAGACGCAGGTGACGCACATCGCCCGGAGCTGGCTGGTCGACCGGACCGACATGCTCGCCGACCCGTTCGGGACCGATGCGCTGCAGACCATCGCGGCCTTCGCGTCGCTGCACGTGTCGGTCATGGTCACCGCCTCGCTGGTCGCGATGATGATCGGGCTGCGCCCGTTGTGGATCCAGTGGGGGCTGTGGGTGTTCCTGCTCCTCAACGTCCTCGCCACGGTCTACCTGGGGTGGCACTACCTGCTGGACGTGTTCGGCGGGGTGGCGATCGGGGTGGTCGCGGTGTGGACCGCCGCGTGGGGCACGGGCAACGCACATCGGCTTCCATCCCTCGTCCCCGCCCGCCACGATCACGCCGACGTCCTGACCTCCCCGGCGTACGACGGGTCCTTCGGCACCGTGGGCCGTGCGCGACCCGAACGCGAGCGGTTCTGGACCTGGCCGACCGTGGTGACGGTGGTGCGGACGGTCGGCGCGCTCACCATGGTCGTCCTGGCCTTCCGGGACGACTCCATGGGCTTCCTGCTCTCAGCCCTGGCCATCTACTGGACGGGCGACATCCTGGACGGCTGGCTGGCGCGGCGTCTGGACCAGGAGACCAGGACGGGAGCCGTGGCGGACATCGTCTGCGACCGGCTCTCGGCGGTCCCGTTCTACCTCGTGCTGGTGTGGATGGACACCGGCCTTGCCCTGCCGGTGGGGGTGTACGTCCTCGCGTTCCTGGTTGTCGACCTGGTGCTCTCGCTGGGCTTCCTGGCCTGGCCGCTGGTCAGCCCCAACTACTTCTTTCTGGTGGACCACCGGCTCTGGGCCCTCAATTGGTCGCCGGTGGGGAAGACCGTCAACTCGGCGGCGTTCCTCGCCATCCTGCTCCTCACTCGGGACGCCGTGCTCGCGACCGTGTTCGCCCTGGCCCTGCTCACGCTCAAGGGCCTGTCCCTGGCCAGGCTCGTGCGCCTTGCGCTGCCCCATGCCACTGCGGACGACCTCCGGATCCGTGGCCGCCCGGCGAAGTCGTCACGGACCGGGTCTCCGTGAGCGTGCCCGCGCCGCCACGCGCGCCCGGCAAGGTGCGACCGGGGGGCGAGGAGGGATGGTGGGTGGCCCGCGTGTGGATGATCGTCGGGCTGTTCGCGATGGTGACGGCGTTGAGCTCGTACCTCGTCGGGGTGCCGGTCAGGGACCCGCAGGGTGCCTGGTTGCCACGGCGTCTGGCGGTCTCCGTCGGCCTGCTCGTGCTGCTCGCGGTGGCGGACGCCGCTGTCCGATCCCGGGGACCGGGTTGGACCTCCCGCGGGACCCTCGACGTGCTGCGCGCCCGGTGGACGCGATCCCGCCTCGCCCTGGCCGTCACCGGCCTGCTGGCCTACCAGCTCGTGTACCTCTGCTACCACAACCTGAAGAGCTGGGTGGTCTTCCACGAACCGCGTGACGACGTGCTCCAGCGGTGGGACCGCTGGCTGTTCCTCGGGAACAGTCCCGCAGTGCTGTTGCACGACCTCCTCGGCCAGAACGTGGCGGCGTACGTCCTGACGGCGATCTACGTGTCGTTCTCTTCCCTCGTGTCCGTGTCGCTCGTGGCCGCCCTGGTCTTCCCCAGCCAGATCCGGCAGGGGTACGTCTACCTCGCCTCCGCGATGTGGGTGTGGATCCTGGGCGTCGGCGCCTACTACCTGATTCCCTCGCTGGGCCCGTTCAGCCACGCGCCCGACGACTTCGCGGGCCTGGCGCGCACGATGACCCAGGACACGCAGGCGCACTACGTGGCGCAGCGAGCTCGCCTGTTGGCCGAACCTCAGGCGCACGACGCGACGGCCCAGATCGCTGCCTTCGCGAGCCTGCACGTCGCCGTCGTCCTCATGATCGCGCTCATGGCCCGCTACTACGGCCTGCGTCGAGCCGCCAGGGTGCTGAGCGTGTACCTCGCCGCCACCATGGTGGCCACGATCTACCTGGGCTGGCACTTCGTCGTCGACCTCGTCGGCGGGGTCGCGATCGCGTACGCCGCCGTGGCCCTGGGGCGCTGCACGGTGTACCCACGCCGTGACGAGGGGCAGCGGCACCAGGCGATGGTGGAGTCGCGCCCCTGACTCAGCGAGCGCGCTGGGCGATGCCCTCGCGCTTGGTCTCGTCCATGGCGGACTCGTAGGCCGCGACCAGGCTCGCGATCGAGAGCGGCTTGAGCCGTTCGACGACCTCGCGCACGTGCTCGGGGGAGGTGCCCGACTCCTTGTAGACCGGCCAGGCCTTGGTGCGGAACACGTCGTACAGCTCCTGCGCGATCTGCCGGCCGTGGGCGGCGTACACGTCGGCGGCCGCGAGGGCGGCCTCGGTCGGGAAGCCCAGGTCGAGCAGGCCCAGCCCCACCGACAGCTGCGAGACGGCGACCTGGAACCGCCCCCGCTTGCCCCGGAAGACGACCCCGAGGGCGCCGAGCGTGGTGAGGTCCTCGTCGGTCAGCTCGCGGCCGGCCCGCTTGTCGAGCTCGGAGCGGGACATCTCGATCGGCGCCTCGTGCTGCCACGGCGCGAGCATGGTGCGCTGGAGGGCGATGTCCTCGGGGGTGGCGTCGCGCGGGATGTTGGCGACGTACTTCTCGATCGCGGAGAGCGTGAAGCCGTGACTCTGCAGCTCCTGGACCAGCTCGAGGCGGGCGACGTGGTCGGGGGTGTAGTAGCCCGAGCGGCCGCGGCGGATCGGCGGCGGCACCAGTCCCTTGGTCGTGTAGAAGCGCACGTTGCGCACGCTCATCCCGACCCGGTTGGTCAGCTCGTCGAGCGTCAGCAGCTCCCGGAGCGACTCGACCGTCTCGTCCACGCCTGTCTCCTTCTCGTCCCGGGTGATCCGAACCACACCCCAGACCACCTTGACGATGGTGACAGTAATAGTGTCACAATCGAGGGCACTCACCGAGTCGAGAACCAAGGACGGTCATGGCAGAAGCATTCGTGTACGACCACATTCGTACGCCGCGTGGCAAGGGCAAGAAGGTCGGCTCCCTGCACGAGGTGAAGCCGGTCGACCTGGTCGTCGGCCTCCTGGACGAGATCCAGGTCCGCAACCCCACCCTCGACACCAACCGCGTCGACGACGTCGTGCTCGGTGTCGTCTCCCCCATCGGTGAGCAGGGCGGTGACATCGCCAAGACCGCCGCGCTCGCGGCCGGGCTCCCCGAGACCGTCGCCGGCGTCCAGCTCAACCGCTTCTGCGCCTCCGGTCTCGAGGCCGTGAACCAGGCGGCCTCGCGGGTGCGCGGCGGCTTCGAGGACCTGATCCTCGCCGGTGGAGTCGAGTCGATGAGCCGGGTGCCGATGGGCTCCGACGGCGGCGCCTGGGCGTCCGACCCCGCCACTGCCCTCAAGACGGGCTTCGTCCCGCAGGGCATCGGCGCCGACCTGATCGCGACGATCGGTGGCTGGACCCGCGCCGACGTCGACGCGTTCGCCGCCGAGTCGCACCACCGGGCCGCCAAGGCCTGGGCCAACGGCTACTTCTCCGACGCCGTCATCCCGGTCAAGGACCTCAACGGCGTGACCGTGCTCGACCACGACGAGTTCATCCGCCCCGACACCTCGCCCGAGGGTCTGGCCGGCCTCAAGCCGTCGTTCGCCCAGATCGGCGCCGACGCCGGCTTCGACGACGTGGCGCTCGAGAAGTACCACTGGGTCGAGAAGATCGACCACGTCCACCACGCCGGCAACTCGTCCGGCATCGTCGACGGTGCCGCGATCATGGCGATCGGGACCGAGCAGGTCGGCACCGACCTCGGCCTCACGCCGCGGGCCCGGATCATCGCCACCGCCGTGTCCGGTGCGGACCCGACGATCATGCTCACCGGCCCCGCCCCGGCCGCCCGCAAGGCGCTGGCCAAGGCCGGCCTCGAGGCCGGTGACATGGACCTCTGGGAGATCAACGAGGCCTTCGCCGCCGTCGCCATGCGCTTCATGCAGGACATGGGCATCGACCACGAGATCACCAACGTCAACGGCGGCGCGATCGCCATGGGCCACCCCCTCGGAGCCACCGGCGCGATGATCCTCGGCACCCTCATCGACGAGCTCCAGCGGCGCGACCTGCGCCGCGGCCTCGCCACGCTCTGCGTCGGCGGCGGCATGGGCATCGCCACCATCGTCGAGCTCGTCTGACCAGCGAAGGACTTCCAGAAGACATGAGCACCATCACCGAATCCGCCGTCCGCTACGACCGCGACGCCGACGGCATCGTCACCCTCACGCTCGACGACCCCACGGCGAGCGCCAACACCATGAACGAGCTCTACAAGGACTCGATGGCCGCGGCCGTCGACCGTCTGTACGACGAGGTCGACGACGTCACCGGTGTCGTCGTGGCCAGCGCGAAGAAGACCTTCTTCGCCGGCGGCAACCTCAAGGCCATGGTCCAGGCGACCAGGGACGACGCCCAGCAGATCTTCGAGATGGGCGAGGGCATCAAGCGCGACCTGCGCCGCCTCGAGACCTACCCGCGCCCCGTCGTGGCCGCGATCAACGGCGCCGCCCTCGGCGGTGGCTACGAGATCACGCTCGCGTGCAACCACCGGATCGTCGTCGACGACAACAAGGTCGAGGTCGGGCTGCCGGAGGCCTCGCTCGGCCTGCTCCCCGGCGGCGGCGGCGTCACCCGCACGGTCCGGATGCTCGGCATCCAGTCCGCGCTGATGGACGTCCTGCTCCAGGGCACCCGTTTCAAGCCCGGCGTCGCCAAGGAGAAGGGTCTCGTCGACGAGCTGGTCGGCACCCGCGAGGAGCTGGTCCCGGCCGCGAAGGCGTGGATCAAGGCCAACCCCGAGGCGTCGCAGAACCCGTGGGACGCCGACGGCTACAAGATGCCCGGCGGCACGCCGAGCCACCCCAAGCTGGCCGCGTTCCTCCCGGCGTTCCCGGCCCTGCTCCGCAAGCAGACCAAGGGCGCCGTCTACCCGGCCCAGCAGGCGATCCTGTCCGCTGCGGTCGAGGGCGCGCAGGTCGACTTCGACACCGCCTCGCGGATCGAGTCGCGCTACCTGACCAAGCTGATCGTCAACCAGAACTCGAAGAACATGATCCAGGCGTTCTTCTTCGACCTGCAGGCGATCAACGCCGGGAAGCTCCGCCCGCAGGGGATCCCGACGTACAAGGCGGTCAAGGTCGGTGTCCTCGGCGCCGGGATGATGGGCGCCGGCATCGCCTACTCGTGTGCCCGCGCCGGCATGGAGGTCGTGCTCAAGGACGTCGAGCAGGCCAACGCCGAGAAGGGCAAGGCCTACAGCGAGCAGCTGCTCGACAAGGCGATCTCCCGGGGCAAGTCCACCGAGGAGAAGAAGGCCGAGCTGCTGTCGCGGATCACCGCGACCGCCGATCCGGCCGACCTCGCCGGGTGCGACCTGGTGATCGAGGCCGTGTTCGAGGACCCGTCGCTCAAGGCCAAGGTGTTCGCCGAGATCGCGCCGTACGTCAACGACGACGCGCTGCTCTGCTCCAACACCTCGACCCTGCCGATCACCGAGCTGGCGACCGGCGTGGACCGTCCGAAGGACTTCATCGGCCTGCACTTCTTCAGCCCGGTCGACAAGATGCCGCTGGTCGAGATCATCCGTGGCGAGGAGACCTCCGACGAGGCGCTCGCCAAGGCGTACGACGTGGTGCAGCAGATCCGCAAGACCCCGATCGTCGTCAACGACAGCCGCGGCTTCTACACCTCGCGGGTGATCGGCACGATGGTCAACGAGGGGCTGGCCATGCTGGCCGAGGGCGTCCACCCGGTCTCGCTCGAGCGGGCCGCGACCCAGGACGGCTACCCCGTCGGGACCCTGCAGCTCTCCGACGAGCTGAACATGGAGCTGATGCTCAAGATCTCCAAGGCCACCACGGACGCCGCGGAGCGGGACGGGCTCGACTACGCCGAGCACCCGGGCACCGAGGTGGTCCGGAAGATGGTCGAGATCGGTCGCCCGTCGCGGCTCAAGGGCGCGGGCTTCTACGAGTACGACGGGGCCGGCAAGCGCCAGGGTCTGTGGCGCGGCCTGGGCGAGACGTTCCCGGTGGCCGACGAGCAGCCTCCGTTCCAGGACGTCAAGGACCGGCTGCTCTTCGTCGAGGCCCTCGAGACTGCGAAGTGCTTCGAGGAGGGCGTGATCGAGTCCGCTGCCGCGGCCAACATCGGCTCGATCATGGGCATCGGCTTCCCCCCGAACACCGGTGGTGCCGCTCAGTTCATGACCGGCTACGAAGGCACTGACGGCTCGCTCGGACTGGCCGCGTTCGTGGCCCGCGCCGACGAGCTGGCCGCGCAGTACGGCGACCGGTTCGCCCCCACGGCCAGGCTCCGCGAGATGGCCGAGAAGGGCGAGTCCTTCCCGTCCTGATCGCTGGTTGAGGTGTGAAGCGCGCCAGCGCTGAGCCTCGAAACCCCGTGAGTGAAGCAGGGCGGTGACCACCAGTCGCCGCCCTGCCCACGTGCGGGGGTTTCGAGGCTCGCTCCGCTCGCACCTCAACCAACGTGGCGTGGTGCAGACTTGCCCCCGTGACCGACCATTCCCGCGTCGTCGACGTGCAGGGCCTGCACGTCAGGTTCGGCGAGGTGGTGGCCGTCGCGGGCATCGACCTCGAGGCGTACGCCGGCCAGGCGACCGCGCTGCTCGGCCGCAACGGTGCCGGGAAGTCCACGACGATGCGGGTGCTGGCCGGGGTGGTGCCGCCGACCTCCGGCACGGTGCTGGTGTCCGGCCACGATGTCGCCACCCACGCACTGCAGGTGAAGCGCACGGTCGGCTACTGCCCCGACGTGGGCGGGCTCGTGCCGCGGGCCACCGCCTGGGAGCACCTGCAGCTGTCCGCCCGGCTCCGCCGGCTCACCGACTGGGAGCCGCGCGGCCGCGACCTGCTCGAGCGGTTCGAGCTCGGTGACGCGGCCAATCGCGTCACCGGAGGGTTCTCCCACGGCATGGGGAGGCGGCTGTCGGTCCTGCTGGCCGCCCTGCACGAGCCGGAGGTGATGCTGCTCGACGAGCCGTTCGACGGCGTCGACCCGATCGGTGTCGAGGCCACCCTCGACGTGATCGCGGACGCCCGCGCCCGCGGCGCGTGCGTGTTGGTCTCGACCCACCTGCGTGAGCTCGCGATCCAGGCGTGCGGGCAGGTCCTCGTGCTGCGCGGCGGCTCGCGGGTCGCCACCGTGCCCGCCGCCGAGATGGCGGGCGAGGAGGGGGCTCGTGCCTACCGCGGTCTCCTGGACTGACCCCCTCGCCGACGTCGCCCACCTGCTGCGCTTCCGGGCCGGGACCGTACGACGTCGCGCGGCCCTGGGCTGGGCGCTGGTCGGCCTGGTCGTCATGACCGTGGCCGTCACCGTCGTGCCGGCGTTCTGGTCCGGGGCGGGCACCAGTGAGCGGGCCCTCGACGTCGCCATCCTGCTGCCGACCGGCTTCGCCGGCTTCCTCGCGCTCGCCGTGATCTCGGCCGTCGTCTCCGGGGGAGGTCGTGAGCTGCTGCCGCGCGACCAGGGGGCGCCGTACCCGATCAGCCCGACCACCGACCACCTCGGCGCCCTCCTGCTCGCGCCCCTCAACATCGCCTGGCTGCTCCAGGCGTGGGCCCTGCTCGGCAGCACCGCCTACGGCCTCGGCCCCGCGCGGGTCGTCGCCGCCGTCCCGGTCGTCCTGCTGTGGGTCGCGGCCGCCACCGCGTTCGCGCAGGTCGTCGCCTGGACCATGGAGGCGATCCGCCGCCGGCCTCACGGCGTCCTGGCGTTCCGCGCGATGACCCTGGTGATCGCCGTCGTCGCGGTGTGGCTCCAGCTCTCCGGCCGGCTGACCTCGACGCTCGACCAGCTCCCGACGGTGTGGATCGTGTCCGGCGCGGTCGAGGGCGACGCCTGGCGGTGGACGCTGACGATCCTCGTCGAGCTCGTCCTGGTCGTCGGCGCGGTCATCATCGGCATCGTGCCGGCCCACCTGGCGGCCCGCCGTACCGCTCGCGACGAGCTCCGCCTGGAGAGCGAGAACCGCGAGCCGCTGCCGATGCCACGCACCGACCTGCTGGGGCTGATCCGCACCGACCGGTCCTCGGTCTGGCGCACCGTGCCGATGCGCCGCGGCATGATGGTGCTCGCGGTCGGTCCGGGACTGGTCGCGGTCGCCGGCGGTCTTCCGTGGGCGACGATGACGATCCTGCCGGGACTGGTCGCCTCCGGTGGGGCCCTGCTCTTCGGCGTCAACGCCTGGTGCCTCGACGGACGGGGCGCACTGTGGCGCGAGAGCCTGCCGATCCGGCCGAGCCTGGTCTTCGCGGCGCGTGCGATCGTCCTCGGGGAGTTCCTGCTGATCGCGTCGGCGATCACCCTCGTCCTGGCGTCCCTGCGTGCCGGCGTCCCCGGCCCGTCCGAGATCACCGCGCTGGTCTGCACGTGGGTCGTGGTCACGGTCCAGGTCGTCGCGGCCGCCCTACGATGGTCGGCCCAGCGCCCGTACGCCGTCGACCTGCGCTCGGCGCGCGCGACCCCGGCCCCGCCGGTGGTCATGGTGGGCTACTCGGCACGGCTCGCGGTCAGCACGACGCTGACCTCGCTGGTGTTCTCCGGGCTCGCCCGGGCTCCGGACTGGGAGCTCTCGCTCCTGGTCGCGGTGCCGTTCCTCGCCTGGTCGACCGCGCGGCTCCTGCGGACCAGGCGCGCCTGGCTGGACCCGGTCGCCCGGGCCCGGATCGTCGCCGCCGTCGCGGCCTGAGCTACTCCCTCGACTCGAACCAGGGGTCGTGCAGGTCGTAGAACGTCGCGTCCGCCATCGCGTCGTCGAGGGTCGACCGCACCTCGGCGGGCATGTCGGGCATCTCCTTGCGCTCGCCCTCGCGGGCCGCGGCCTCGTCGGAGAACGCGATCGTCTCTGTGAACGTCCCGTCCGCCTCGAACGCCAGCGTCGCGCCGAGGATTTCCGGCCGCATCTCGTGCAGCATCTCGGTGTCCGCCATCAGCGTCTTGAGCCGGGACGGGTCCGAGACCCTGCCACGGATCACCTGGACGAAGCTGGCGCGGTCGGAGCCACCGCCCATCATCAGCGTGACGTCGTCGCAGTCGTGGTACTCGATGTCGCCGTCCATGAGCGCCATCATCTTCTCGGCCCACTCGCCCTGCTCGGGGCGAGCCGAGTTCGCCATCGCGGCCTCCCGCGACTCGAACCGGATCACACCCACGAACATGTCGTCGTCGGTGAAGCCGTACGTGCCGCCGAGCCAGCCGACCGCCCCGTCGGCCATCTCTGTGCGCCAGCTCTCCGCCATCGCGCGGAGCTCGTCCTGCCGCGTGCACCTGCCCTGGATGATCTGGATGAACACAACGGGCCTCCTGTCCTGCTGGCCGCCTCCGGGTGAGGTGGTCTCATGCCCACCTACCGACGCTAGGACTGTCGTCCCGGCTCGTCCATGACGCGTTCGGGCCACACGGAGGCCGGGGGCCGGGCGGGGAAGCTACGCGGGGTCGGCCGGCGTCGCCTCGGTGGCGCAGTCGGTCTGGGCGCGGCCGAGCGCGGCCAGGGCGGCGCCCCGCCAGTCACCGGTGAGCGCGTCGATCGTCCCCTCGCGGATCTGCTCGTCCGTGAGCGCCTCGCGCAGGCACGCGGCGTACGCCTCGGCGTCGATCCGACCCTTGGTCACCTTCTGCTGTGCGCGTGTCGACTCCTCCACGAAGTCGGTGCAGGCGAACTGGGCCTCCACCCACGCCGCCGCGAGCCCGGGCGGGAGCGACGGCAGCTCGGCGACCACGTCGAACTGCTCGTCCAGGACCCCGGCGGCGCGGAGCTCCTCCGGGGTCGTCGCATCGGTGAAGGCGTCCGCGAAGCAGGTGCCGACCTCGGTGGCGTCCTGGGTCGGGTGGTCGCCGGCGAACAGGGCCGCCAACCCGTCGCGCACGACCTTGGCGTCGTAGTCCGAGGGCGGCTCGGCGGCGCTGGAGCAGCCGCTGAACGCGGCGAGGGCGATCAGCACGAGGACGCGTCGGAGCACGCCCGCATCCTCCCATTAGTGTGCCGGGCATGGACTTCTCCCCCTCAGCGCGCGCCGCAGACCTGACCGCCCGGGTCGCCACCTTCATGGCCGAGGAGGTCGAGCCGGTGGAGGCGCAGTACCACCGCGACCTGGAGGAGCAGCGCCGCGCGGGCGACCCGTGGCAGCCGCTGCCGCTCCTCGACGAGCTCAAGACCAAGGCCCGGGCGCAGGGCCTCTGGAACCTCTTCCTGCCGAAGGAGCACGCCGGCGAGTACGCCGCCCGCTTCGGTACCGACGGCGGCGAGGGGCTGACCAACGTCGACTACGCGCCGATCGCCGAGCTGACCGGCCGGTCCGCCATCGCCCCGCTGATCTTCAACTGCAACGCCCCGGACACCGGCAACATGGAGGTGCTCCTGCGCTACGGCACCGCGGAGCAGCGCGAGCAGTGGTTGGAGCCCCTGCTGGACGGGAAGATCCGCTCCGCGTTCACGATGACCGAGCCCGACGTGGCCTCCTCCGACGCGACCAACATGGCGGCGACCGCGGTCGTCGACGGCGACGAGATCGTCATCAACGGGCGCAAGTGGTGGTCGACCGGCGTCGGCAACCCGGACTGCAAGATCTTCGTCTTCATGGGGCTCACCGACCCCGACGCCGACCGGCACCACCGGCACTCCATGGTGCTGGTCCCGCGGGACACCCCCGGCGTGAAGGTCGAGCGGATGCTCAACACCATGGGCATCTACGACGAGCCGCTGGGCCACGGCGAGGTGTCCTTCACCGACGTCCGGGTCCCGTTGTCCAACGTGCTGAGCGGTCCCGGTGAGGCGTTTGCGATCGCCCAGGGTCGCCTCGGCCCCGGCCGGGTCCACCACTGCATGCGGCTGATCGGGCTCGCCGAGCTCGCCCTCGAGCTGGCCTGCAAGCGTGGCCTCGAGCGGTCCGCCTTCGGCAAGCCGCTGGCCTCGCTCGGCGGCAACCGCGAGCGGATCGCCGACGCCCGGATCTCCATCGACATGGCCCGCCTGCTGGTGCTCAACGCCGCCTGGAAGCTCGACACCGGCGGTTCGCTGAACGCGCTCTCCGAGGTCTCCCAGATCAAGGTGTTCGTCCCCAACATGGCGCAGCAGGTGATCGACATGTCCATGCAGCTGCACGGCGGCGGCGGACTGTCCGACGACTTCCCGCTCTCCGCGGCCTGGACCTCCGCCCGGGCGCTGCGGCTGGCCGACGGACCCGACGAGGTGCACCGCGGCGTGGTCGCCCGGCTGGAGCTCGGCAAGTACGGCGCAGCACGGTGAGCCGGGTTCTCGTCACCGGTGCGGGCTCGGGGCTGGGCGCGGCCCTGACCGCGGCCTTCCGTGCCCGCGGCGACGAGGTGCTCGCGACCGACCTCGCCGGCGCCGACCTCACCCTCGACATCACGTCCGACGACGACTGGGCGGCTGCGCTCACGCACGTCGAGAACACCTGGGGCGGGCTCGACCTGCTGGTCAACAACGCCGGCGTCGCGGGCGGCGGCCGGCTCGACGTCGCCACCATGGACGAGTGGGAGTGGATCACGCGGATCAACCTGTTCGGGGTCGTCCGCGGCACCCGCACGTTCGTCCCGATGCTCAAGGCGCAGCGGTCCGGCCACATCGTCAACGTTGCCTCGCTGGCCGGGCTCGTCCACCCGGCGGGGATGGCGTCGTACAACGCCGTCAAGGCCGCCGTCGTCGCCCTGACCGAGACGACCGGGCACGAGCTCGCGGCGTACGGCATCAGGGCCAGCGTGGTGTGCCCGTCGTACTTCCGCACCAACCTGATGGCGTCCATGCAGGGGGCCGACGAGGCCGTCGGTGCCATCGTCGCGAAGCTGGTCGAGACCTCGACGGTCACGGCTGACGACATCGCACGCGAGGTGCTGTCCGGGATCGACCGCGGCGACGAGGTGATCGTGCCCGATCCCGCCGCCCGCCAGGCCTGGGACCTCAAGCAGCGCGACCGCCCGACGTACGACGCGGTGATGCGGGCGCAGGCCGCCAAGCTGGAGGGGACGACGTGACCGACGACGGCAACCCCGCCAAGCCGGTCCGTGACGAGGATGCGTTCGACGTCGAGGCCGTCGCCGGCTGGCTGCGCGAGCACGCCGGGGCCTTCCGCGAGGACCTTGCAGGCACCCCGGAGGTGCGGCAGTTCCCCGGCGGCGCCTCCAACCTGACCTACCTGCTGCGCTACCCCGCCCGCGACCTGATCCTGCGCCGCCCGCCGGCCGGTGTGAAGGCGGCCGGTGCCCACGACATGGGCCGCGAGTTCCGGATCCAGGCCGCGCTCGCGCCGGTCTTCCCGTACGTCGCCACGATGGTGGGCCACTGCGAGGACCAGTCGGTGATCGGCTCGGAGTTCTACGTGATGGAGAAGCTCGACGGGACGATCCTGCGCCGCGACCTCCCGTGGGACCTGTCGCCCGAGAACGCCTCGGCCCTGTGCCGGGCTGCCCTCGACGTCCTGGTGTCGCTGCACTCCGTGGACGTCAGCGCCTCGCCCGAGCTCGCCGCGTTCGGCAAGGGTGACGGGTACGTCGCCCGCCAGGTCAGCGGCTGGATCGGCCGCTTCGACAAGGCCCGCACCGACGACACCGGCGACTGGTCCGCCATCACCGCCTGGCTCGACGAGCACCAGCCCGCCGACGTCGGCCAGCGGCTGATCCACAACGACTTCCGCTTCGACAACATGGTGCTGGCGCCCGACGGTCCGGCTCAGGGCTCGGCGCCGCGGATCATCGGCGTCCTCGACTGGGAGATGGCCACGGTCGGCGACCCGCTGATGGACCTCGGCGGGATGCTTGCCTACTGGGTGGAGCCCGGCGACGACGAGTTCTTCCAGATGTTCCGCCGGCAGCCGACCACGGCCCCCGGTATGTGGACCCGGCAGGAGGTCGTCGACCACTACTGCGACCGGATGGGCTTCGAGATGACCCCGGAGCGCTGGCGGTTCTACGAGGTCTTCGGGCTGTTCCGGCTGGCCGTCATCGCCCAGCAGATCTGGTACCGCTACTTCCACCAGCAGACCACCAACGAGGCGTACGCCGTCTTCGGCCCGGCCGTGGGCTACCTCGAGACGCGCTGCCGGTCGCTGCTGGCGGTCGGTTCGACGGACGAGGGGCGCTGATGGGCGTCGTCCTCCTCGTCCGGCACGGCCAGGCCTCCTTCGGCGCCGACGACTACGACGTCCTCTCCGAGACGGGTTGGGAGCAGAGCCGGCTGCTCGGCCGTTACCTCTCCGAGCGCGGGGTCGGCCCCGACGTCGTCCTGCGAGGGAAGATGCGCCGCCACCGCGAGACCGCCGAGGGAATGGTCGAGGGGGCCGGCTGGTCGGCGGCGGTCGAGGTCGACGACGGCTGGGACGAGTTCGACCACCTCGGGGTCGTGGCGTCGTACCCCGACCTGCCGCAGGACCGCGCGCTCGACAGGCGGGAGTTCCAGCAGGTCTTCGAGTCCGCGACGAAGCGCTGGACCGCCGGTGAGCACGACGTCGACTACCCCGAGTCGTACGTCGCGTTCCGCAACCGAGTCGGTGACGCCCTCGCGCGCGCCACGGAGCGCGCAGGATCCGGCTCCACGGTCGTCGTCGTCTCGTCGGGAGGTCCGATCGGCAGCGCCTGCGCGTCCTTGGTCGCGCCGTCAGACGCGGAGCCCCCCGTGCTCGCATCCCTGTGGGCGAGGTTCAACGCGGTCACCGTCAACACCTCGGTCACCCGGCTGGTCGTCGGCTCGGCCGGTGCCCGCCTGCTCACCTTCAACGAGCACGCGCACCTCGAGGGCGACCAATTGACGTACCGATGACCAGGGTGGCCGTCGTTCTCGCGCACCTGGCTCGTGTCCTGCTCGCCGCCGTCATGGCCGTCGCCGGCGTCGCCCACCTCGTCAACACCGCCGAGTTCCTCGGCCAGCTGCCGTCCTGGGTGCCGGCGCGCGACGCGGTGATCATCGTGTCGGGCGGGGTCGAGCTCGGGTTCGCCGCGGCGCTGCTCTTCGCACCGCACCGTCTCCGCCCTCTGGTCGGTGTCGCGCTCGCGGCGTTCTTCGTCGCGGTGTTCCCGGGCAACGTCTACCAGTGGCTCGCCGGCACCGACGCGTTCGGTCTCGACACCGACCGCGAGCGCTTGCTGCGGCTCCCGTTCCAGCCGGTGCTCGTCCTGTGGGCGCTCTGGTGCACGGGGGCGTGGCGCTGGTGGCGTGACCGCCTTGTCGCCCGACGTCATACGAACCGAGCGCTATAGCGCTCGGTTCGTATGACGTCCCTGGGTCGCCGTCAGCTCAGATCAGCTTCTTGAACAGCGGGAGCGGGGCGTGCTTCATGACCACGGACATCGGGGCCCAGGGGAGGGCGGGCACGCACGCGGAGGCCTTCTCCTTCTCGATCGCGGAGACGATCCCCCGCACGCCCTTCTCGGTGGAGACCATCAGCGGCTGCTCGCTCGCCACGTGCTCGTTCATCTCCGACGCGATGTAGCCCGGGTAGATCACCGTCACCTTGATCGGCTTGCCGTAGAGCTCGGTGCGCAGGCCCTCGCCGAGGTGGGCGACCCCGGCCTTCGTGGCGGCGTACGTCGTCATCTGCTTGGGCATCCCGCGCATCGCCGACATCGACGAGACCATCACGACGTGCCCGGCGTTCTGCGCCCGGAAGATCTCCATCGCGGCCTCGGCCTGGGCGAGGGCGCCGATGAAGTTCGTCTCCGCGGTCTCCTTGTTGGCGGCGAACCCGCCGGTGCCGAGCGGTGCGCCCTTGCCGAGGCCGGCGTTGATGACGATCCGGTCCAGGTGGCCGAGGGTCGCGGCGAAGTCACGGAAGACCTCGAAGACCTGCTCGTGGTCGTTGACGTCGAGCGCGCGTACCTCGATCCGGCGCTCGGGGTGGCGGTCCAGCAGGTCCGCCCGGATCTCCTCGAGGCGCTCGATCCGTCGCGCGCACAGCGCGAGGTCGTAGCCCAGGTCGGCGAACTGACGGGCCATCTCGGCGCCGAGCCCCGAGGACGCCCCGGTGATCAGGATCGTCTTGGTCTGGTCGTTCGGTGTGCTGGCGCCCGATGTCATGCGTCGAAGTCTCGCGTAGGCTCCGGAGAATGAGTGGACGGGTCGTGCATTTCGAGATTCCCTTCGACGACGGAGACCGGGCTCGCGCGTTCTACGGCGAGATCTTCGGCTGGGACCTGATGGTCATGCCGGAGATGTCCTACACCCTGGCGACGACCGGGCCGTCGGGCGAGGAAGGTCCCACGGAGCCGGGCTTCGTCAACGGGGGGATGCTCCGCCGGGAGAGCCCCACGGAGGGCCCGATCATCGTCATCGACGTCGACGACATCGACGCCACGCTGGCGAAGGTCGAGGCGCAGGGAGGGCAGGCGCTGCTCGGCAAGCAGCAGGTGGGCGAGATGGGCTTCGCGGCCTACTTCAAGGACGTCGAGGGCAACACGATGGGCCTGTGGCAGACGGCATGACCGTCTGCATCATCGGGGCGGGTTCCTCCGGGATCACCGCCGCCCAGGTCCTCGACGCCCGCGGCATCGCCTTCGACTGCTTCGAGATGGGGTCGGACGTCGGCGGCAACTGGCGCTACGACAACGACAACGGCGTCAGCTCGGCGTACCGCTCGCTGCACATCAACACCTCACGGCACGCCATGGAGTACGCCGCGTACCCGATGCCGGAGTCGCTCCCCGACTACCCGAGCCACTGGCAGATCGCCGCCTACTTCGACGACTACGTCGAGCACTTCGGCCTCCGCGACAAGATCACCTTCCGCACCGAGGTGGTGAAGGTGGTCGCTGCCGAGGGCGGTGGGTACGACGTGACCGTGCGGCCGCGCGACACCGAGCTGCCGCCGGAGACCCGTCACTACGACCACGTCCTGGTCGCCAACGGGCACCACTGGGACCCGCGCTGGCCCGAGCCGGGCTTCCCGGGGTCCGAGACGTTCCCCGGTGAGCAGGTGCACGCCCACTACTACCGGACCCCGGACCTCTTCGAGGGCAAGCGGGTGGTGGTCCTCGGCATCGGCAACTCCGCCACCGACATCGCGGTCGAGTCGTCACGGGTGGCGCGCGAGACCTACCTCGCGATGCGCCGGGGTGCCTACATCGTCCCGAAGTTCCTCTTCGGACGGCCCACCGACCACCTCACCGACTCACCGCTCGCCCGCGGTCCGCTCCTGCTCCAGAAGCTGGGGATGAAGGCGATGCTGCGGCTCGCTGTCGGCAAGGTCACCGACTACGGCCTGCCCCAGCCCGACCACCAGGTCCTCGAGGCCCACCCGACCGTCAGCGACGACCTGCTGACGCGGCTCGGGCACGGTGACATCACGGTCAAGCCCAATCTCGACCGGTTCGAGGGGTCGAAGCTGTTCTTCACCGACGGGACGGCCGTCGAGGCCGACGTGGTCGTCTACTGCACCGGCTACAAGGTCTCCTTCCCGTTCCTCGACGACACGATCGTCCGCGCCGAGGACAACCACGTCGACCTCTACCGGCGGGTGGTCTCGCCCGAGCACCCCGGCCTCTACTTCATCGGGTTGATCCAGCCGCTCGGTGCGGTCATGCCGTTGGCCGAGGTGCAGTCCGAGTGGGTGGCCGAGCTGATCAACGGCGAGGTGTCCCTGCCACCCGTCGGCGAGATGCGTGAGCAGATCACGGCGTACGACGAGGCCGTCCGGCGCCGCTACGTCGCCTCGAAGCGGCACACCATCCAGGTCGACGCCCACAAGTACCGCTCCGAGCTCCGCCGGGAGCGCAAGGACCGCCGGGTCTGATGCGGTTGCGATCCCCGGCTAACCGGGGATCGCTTCACTCCCAAGGCACTGCACTGGCCGAGAAGTGCACCGAGTGCCTGTGCGCTGTGCCGGATGTGACGAGTGGTTTGCAGTCGCGGCGACTGCATACGTGGTATACATACCCGGTATCCATCGGCCACGGGGGCCGGTGGCGGCGAAAATCGGGGACGCGATGTCGGTCAAGCAGGCACTGCTGGCGCTGTTGGAGCAGGGGCCGATGTATGGCTACCAGCTCCGGTCCGAGTTCGAGCAGCGGACCGGAGCCACCTGGCCCCTCAACGTCGGGCAGGTCTACACGACCCTCTCCCGGCTGGAGCGGGACGGGCTGGTCGAAGGCGAGGGGGCCGATGACGAAGGGCACGTGATCTACCGCGTCACCGAAGCCGGTCGGGACGAGGTGTCGGCGTGGTTCACCACCCCGGTTTCTCGCACCCAGCCGCCCCGCGACGAGCTCGCGATCAAGCTGGCGCTGGCGGTGACCGTGCCGGGCATCGATGTCGGCAAGGTGATCCAGCAACAGCGCAGTGCCACCATGTCCGCGCTGCAGGACTACACCCGGCTCAAGCGGAGCGGCCGCGCCGCCCAGCCTGTCGAGACGGCCGACCTGGCCTGGAGCCTGGTCCTGGACTCCCTGGTCTTCGCGGCCGAGGCGGAGATCCGCTGGCTCGACCACTGCGAGGCCCGGTTGCGGAGGGCGGCGTTGAGCCGCCCGCCCACCCCGACCGACGCTGTCCCGAAGGCCGCGACCTCCACCACGGAGACGGTCCGATGAGCGCCCTGGTGGAGCTGGAGCAAGCAGCGCGCCTGCACCGCGCCGAGGACCGCTGGCTCGCTCAGTGCGCCGATCGGCTGCGGAGTGCCGCGTCCCCGCGAAGCGCGACCACCGCGCTGGTCGAGCCTGTTGAGACCATGATCGCGACGACCACGGAGACCGTGCGATGACCGCCGTCCTGCACCTCGACCAGGTGTCCAGGATTCACGGTGAGGGCGCCACCGAGGTGCATGCCCTGCGGAGCGTCTCGTTCGCGGCCCGGGCCGGAGAGCTGGTCGCGATCATGGGTCCGTCGGGCTCCGGCAAGTCGACCCTGCTCACCCTCGCCGGCGGGCTCGACCAGCCGACCAGCGGCATCGTCGCCGTCGAGGGCGTCGACCTCGCCTCCCTGGGCAACGCCGGCCGGGCGCGGATGCGTCGTACGTCGATCGGTTACGTGTTCCAGGACTTCAACCTGATCCCGGCCCTCACCGCCGCCGAGAACGTCGCGCTGCCGCGCGAGCTCGACGGTGTGCGTGCCAGGCTCGCCCGAACGGCCGCGCTGGAGGCGCTGGACGAGGTAGGGATCGCCGACCTGGCCGACCGCTTCCCCGACGAGATGTCCGGTGGCCAGCAGCAGCGGGTCGCCATCGCCCGCGCGGTCGTCGGCGACCGTCGCCTGATCCTGGCCGACGAGCCCACCGGCGCCCTCGACACCGAGACCGGCGAGGAGATCCTGCGGTTGCTCCGCGCCCGTTGCGACGCCGGTGCCGCCGGGGTCCTGGTGACCCACGAGGCACGGCACGCGGCCTGGGCCGACCGGGTGGTGTTCCTGCGCGACGGCATCGTCATCGACGAGTCGGGGACCGATCCCGCCGACGTCCTGCTCGAGCCCGGACTTTCGAGGTGACGCGCCTGGCGGGCTGGCGTCCGTCGCTGCGGATGGCCTGGCGCGACGCCAAACGGTCCCGCGCGCGCAGCATCCTGGTGCTGGTGATGATTGCGCTGCCGGTGCTCGGCGTGACCGCGGCCGACATCAGCATCCAGACCACCCGGGTCAGCGGTGCCGAAGGTCTCGACCGGCGGCTCGGGACTGCCGACGCGAGGGTCAGCTTCCAGAAGGGCACCGACGAAGTCATCCAGGGATTCGATCCGGACGACCTGGCGTCCACCAGCGGGAAGCTGTCCTCGCCCCTGCGTGGGCTGGACGAGATCCGGGCGACCCTCGGCGCCAACATCCGTGGCATCGAGTGGCAGGAGGCCAGCGGCCGGGTGGTCACCGACGCAGGCGTGGCGAACGTCGAGATGGCGATGCTCGACCTGCGCGACCCACTGGCCGACGGGATCTTCGAGATCGACTCGGGTCGGCCGGCGGCTGCCGAGGACGAGGTCGTCGTCAATACCTTCCTCGCGGCACGCGGCTTCGCCATCGGTGACGAGCTCGAGCTCGAGAACCGGGGCACCTACACGGTGGTCGGGATCGGCGAGTCCACGTCCTTCCGCGACTACCCGCGCCTGGTGGGACTCTCTCCGGTCCTCCCCGGTGCCGGGGCCGCCAACTCCAGCACCTGGCTGATCGACGCCGGCTCGGTCAGCTGGACCGAGGTCCAGGAGCTCAACGCGATCGGTGGCACCGTGCTGTCGCGCTCCGTCATGCTCGATCCACCTCCGAAGTCCGAGCTGCCCGACGAGATCCAGATGTGGAGCGGACCCGTGGATGACGCGGTGATCGCCGTCGCAGCCCTGGTCGTCGTCATGGCCCTGATCGAGGTGGTCCTGCTCGCCGGTCCGGCGTTCGCCGTGGGTGCCCGAAGGCAGTCGCGCACACTGGCGCTCCTGGCCGCGTCGGGTGGCACCCCGCGGCAGGCGCGCCGCGTGGTGCTGGCCTCGGGAGTCGTGCTCGGTTCCCTGGGTGCCCTGCTGGGAGTCCTCCTCGGCATCGGAGTCGCGGCCGCCATCCTGCCGGTCCTGCAACGCTTCTCCGGCTCCTGGTTCGGGCCGTTCGACGTGCCGTGGCTGCACCTGGTCGGCATCGCCGGCTTCGGGCTGCTCTCCGCCTTCCTCGCGGCGGTGGTGCCGGCCTGGATCGCGTCCCGCCAGGACGTGGTCGCCGTCCTCGCCGGTCGGCGCGGCGACCGTCCAGGCGGCGTACGCTCGCCCCTCGTCGGCGCTCTCCTGCTGGGGGCCGGCGTGCTCGGGTCGGCGTACGGCGCCCTGGGATCCGGCAGCGGCGAGATCCTGATTGCGGCCGCCGCCATCCCGGTCGTCCTCGGGATGATCCTGCTGGTTCCGCTCGTGCTCACCGGGTTGGCGCGGGTCTCCCGAAGTCTGCCGCTGACCCTGCGGTACGCCGTCCGCGACGCCGCCCGGCACCGTACGCGCACCGTCCCCGCGGTGGCCGCAGTAGCAGCGACCGTCGCCGGGGTGGTGGCGCTCGGTATCGCCAACGCGAGCGACTCGGCCGAGAGCGAGGCGACCTACACGCCGTCGCTACCCATGGATCACGCCACGATCTCCGCGTGGCGCGTCGAGCCCGGCACCTGGGACCAGCTGCGTAGCGCACTGGATCGCGAGGTGCCCGGCGCGACGGTGCGCGAGGTCCTGGGCGTGCGGGAGGGCGTGGGCACCGACCGTTACCTGGAGATGTCGTTCCGGGTCGACGGCGATCACGTGCCGGTCGACGGCTGGGGGAGCGCGCTGGGTTCGTCGGTCCTGGTCAGTGAGATCGCCGGCCCGGAGGTCCTGCCCGACCTCGACGAAGCAGCGCGCGCCCGCGCTCAGCGGGCGCTCGATGCCGGCGGAGCCGTCGTCTACAGCTCGCGGCAGCTCGAGGACCAGGAGGTGCAGGTCCGGCTCCGGACCTATGACCCGAGTTCCGGACGCGGCGAGAAGGCGGGCTCGGCCACCGTGCCGGCCACCTTCGTCAGACCGGGGACCTGGCCGGCCCCGGCCCAGGCCGTGCTGTCGCCGGCAGCGGCCGAGACCATCGGGATCAGGCCGGACACCGTCTCGCTGCTGATCACCAGCGGGGTCACCGAGGAGCAGGAGAGCGACCTGACGGAGGCGATCGCGGGGATCAGTGCGGACGCCGGCATGTACGTCGAGCGCGGCTACACCGCCGATGACGAGACGCTGATCCTCCTGCTCGTCCTGGGCGGTCTCGGTGCGTTGCTGATGCTGGGCGGCACGTTGACCGCGACCTTCCTCGCGCTCTCGGACGCTCGTCCGGATCTCGCGACTCTCTCCGCGGTCGGCGCCTCGCCCCGTGCCCGGCGCAGGGTCGCGGCGTCGTACGCCCTCGTGGTCGGTGTCGTGGGCGCGTTGCTGGGGGCAGCAGTCGGGTTCGTCCCGGGCATTGCGGTGACCTATCCGCTCACGGGCGACAGCTGGATGGTCGAGTCTGACCCGACCTTGGCAAGCCACTACCTCGTCGTGCCCTGGCTGCTGATCGGCATGCTCGTGGTGGCCCTACCCCTGTTGACCGCGCTGATCGTGGCGCTCACCGCTCGGTCCCGCCTCCCGTTGGTGTCCCGGCTCGATTGAATCCAGCCGCGACAAAAAGTCAGGCTTGACTGTTTGTTGTTTGGGGCGGGATGCTGGCGTGGTGACCAGCGAGGCGGGCACGACCACACGCGTGCCACAGGAGGAGCGGACCCGCGCCATGCGGGCCCGCCTCCTCGAGGCGACGGTCGACTGCCTGGTCGAGTGCGGCTTCAGCGGTACGTCGACCACACTCGTCTCCGAGCGGGCGGGCGTGAGCCGAGGTGCGCAGCTGCACCACTTCCCGACCAAGAACGACCTCGTCGTCGCCGCCGTCGAGCACCTCACCGAGGTTCGCGGCGCGGAGCTGGCGGCCGCCGCGGCCCGGCTCCCGGAAGGACCGCGGCGCACCCGGGCCGTGCTGCGGATGCTCGGCGACCACTTCGCCAGCCCGGTCTTCACGGCCGCACTCGAGCTGTGGGTCGCCGCCCGTACCGACGACCAGCTCATGGCCGCGGTCGCCCCCCTCGAGCTGCGCGTCGGCCGCGAGACGCACCGGCTCACCGTCGACCTGCTCGGCGCCGACGAGTCCCGGCCGGGCGTGCGCGAGCTCGTGCAGGCCACCCTCGACCTGGTCCGTGGGCTCGGTCTCGCCGACACCATCACCGACGACGCCCGCCGTCGCGCCCGGATCCTCGACCGTTGGGCCGACACCCTCGACACCGCGCTGAAGGAGCTCACGTGAGCACCCTGCTCGACGACCTGCTGGCCGACCTCAAGGCCGAAGGGGACCAGCTCTTCAACGTCGTCTCCGGCCTGGACGCCGACGGTTGGCGCACGCCGACCCCGGCCGAGGGCTGGGACATCTCCACCCAGACCGCCCACCTCCTCTGGACCGACGAGGTCGCCGTCGTCGCGGCCACCGACAAGGAGGCGTGGGACGGCCTGGTCCTCCAGGCCCTCGGCGACCCCGACGGCTTCGTCGACGCCTCCGCCCACGAGGTCGCCCAGCTCGCGCCCCAGGCGCTCCTCGCCCGCTGGGGCGCGGCCCGAGAGTCGCTCGGCCAGGCCCTGCGCCGGCTGCCCGACGGCCAGAAGATGCCGTGGTTCGGGCCGCCCATGTCGGCCGCCTCCATGGCCACCGCCCGCTTCATGGAGACGTGGGCGCACGCGCTGGACGTGTACGACGCCCTCGGCACCTCGCCCACCCCCACCGACCGGATCCGACACGTCGCCCACCTCGGGGTGCGGACCCGCAACTTCGCGTTCTCCGTGCACGACCTGGAGCCGCCGGCCGAGGAGTTCCGGATCGACCTGATCTCGCCGTCGGAGGAGCAGTGGACCTGGGGCCCCGAGGACGCGAAGCAGACGGTGACGGGGTCGGCGTACGACTTCTGCCTGCTGGTCACCCAGCGCGTCCACCGCGACGACACCGACCTGCAGGCCCACGGCGCGGATGCCGAGCAGTGGCTGGGGATCGCGCAGGCCTTCGCCGGCCCGTCCGGTGACGGAAGGGCTCCCCGTGGCTGACGTGCTCCGGGTCGGCAACTGCTCCGGCTTCTACGGCGACCGCCTGACCGCGATGCGCGAGATGCTTGACGGTGGTCCGCTCGACGTGATCACCGGCGACTACCTCGCCGAGCTCACCATGCTGATCCTCGGCCGCGACACCATGAAGGACCCGTCGCTGGGCTACGCGCGCACCTTCGTCCGCCAGGTCGAGGACTGTCTCGGCGATGCCCTCGAGCGCGGCGTGAAGATCGTGACCAACGCCGGCGGCCTGAACCCCGCTGGTCTCGCCGACAAGCTGCGCGAGGTGGCGAAGGGACTCGGCCTCGACCCCGCGATCGCGCACGTCGAGGGTGACGACCTGCGGCCGCTCGGCCTCTGGGAGGGCGCGCTCACCGCGAACGCCTACCTCGGCGGCTTCGGCATCGCCTCCGCCCTCACGTCCGGTGCCGACGTGGTCGTCACCGGCCGCGTGACGGACGCCTCGCTGGTCGTCGGTGCCGGCATCGCCCACCACGGCTGGACCCCGGAGTCGTACGACGAGCTGGCCGGCGCGGTCGTCGCGGGGCACGTGCTCGAGTGCGGCACCCAGGCCACCGGCGGCAACTTCTCGGGTTTCCGCTCGCTGCAGCACTCGGGCGTGCCGCTGGGCTTCCCGCTCGCCGAGCTCGCCGACGACGGCTCCTTCGTCGTCACCAAGCACGACGGCACCGGCGGCGCGGTCACCGTCGACACCGTCACCGCCCAGCTCGTCTACGAGATCCAGTCCACGCGCTACCTCGGCCCCGACGTCACCACACGGCTCGACTCGATCCGGCTCGAGCAGGCCGGGCCCGACCGGGTCGCTGTCTCGCAGGTCCGTGGGCTGGCTCCGCCGGAGCAGCTCAAGGTCTGCGTCAACGAGCTCGGCGGCTTCCGCAACACGATGGAGTTCGTGCTCACCGGGCTCGACATCGACGCCAAGGCCGACTGGGTCCGCGAGCAGGTGACCGCCGCCATGGGAGGCAAGGCACCGGCCGACGTCACCTGGTCGCGCACGTCCGTGCCGCAGCCCGACGCCGACACCGAGGAGGCGGCCTCCTGCCTGTTCCGGTGCACCGTCAAGGACCCGTCTCCCGACCCCGTCGGCAAGGCGTTCACCGCCGCCGCGATCGAGCTCGCGCTGGCGTCGTACCCCGGATTCACCCTCACCGCCCCGCCCGCACCCGCGACGCCGTACGGCATCTACCGCCCGCAGTACGTCGACCGGGACCGCGTCGAGCACACCGTCGTCCACGCCGACGGTCGCCGCGAGATCATCGCAGACCCCGAGGCCCGCTCCGCCGAGACGGAGAAGGACACCGAGGGCCAGCGCCCGTCGCCGTTCCCTGCGCCCCACGACGTCCGCACCCGCCGGCTGCCGCTCGGCACGTTCGTCCACGCCCGCTCGGGCGACAAGGGCGGCGACGCCAACCTCGGCCTCTGGGTCACCCACGACGACCCGGAGCGGTACGACGCCCGGGTCACCTGGCTGCAGAAGCTGATCACGCCGCAGCAGGTGCGGCGCCTGGTCCCGGAGGCGGAGGACCTCGACGTCGAGGTCTACCTCCTGCCGAACCTCGGCGGCGTCAACGTGCTGATCCGCGGCCTCCTCGGCGACGGCGTGGCCGCGTCGACCCGGTTCGACCCGCAGGCCAAGGGCCTGGGCGAGTGGGTCCGCTCGCGGATGGTCGCGATCGAGGACTCGCTCCTGTGAGCGGCATGACCGCCGAGCGGGCGGCACTCCAGGACACGGCGCGCGAGTTCGTGCGTCGTCAGGTCATGCCTCATCTGCAGGAGTGGGAGGACGCGCAGGAGGTGCCGCGCCAGCTGCACCGTGCTGCCGCCGAGCAGGGCCTGCTCGGGGTCTCCTTCCCCGAGTCGGTCGGCGGCGAGGGGGGCGACCTGCTCGACTCGGTCGCGCTGCAGGAGGCGTTCTTCGAGGCCGGCGCGTCCAGCGGCCTGATGGCCGCGCTCTACACCGGGGGCATCGCTCTCCCGCACATCGCGACCAACGGCTCGCCCGACCTCGTCGACCGGTACGTCCGGCCGACCCTCTCCGGCGAGCTGATCGGATCGCTCGCCGTCACCGAGCCCGGCGGCGGCTCCGACGTGGCCGGCATCCGCACCACCGCGCGGCGCGAATCAGGGGCGGACGGCGAGCACTACGTCGTCAACGGCGCCAAGACGTTCATCACCAGCGGCGTCCGCGCCGACTTCGTGACCACCGCGGTGCGCACCGGTGACCCCGGACACGCAGGCATCTCCCTGCTGGTGGTCGAGAAGGGCACGCCCGGCTTCACCGTCGACCGGTCCCTGGCCAAGATGGGCTGGCACTGCTCCGACACCGCCGAGCTGTCGTACGTCGACGTCCGCGTCCCGGTCGCCAACCTGGTCGGCGAGGAGAACTCGGGCTTCTACCAGATCGCCGAGCAGTTCGTGGTCGAGCGGATCGGGCTCGCGGTCCACGGCTACGGCATCGCCGCGCGGTCGCTCGCGCTGACCGCGGCGTACTGCCGGGAGCGAGAGACGTTCGGCAAGCCGCTCGTCGCGAACCAGGTCGTCCGGCACAAGCTCGTCGAGATGCGGCGGCAGGTCGAGGTCGCGCGCACCTACACGCGTTCGGTCGCCGAGCAGCACGTCGCGGGCGAGAACGTGATCGCGGAGGCCTGCCTGGCCAAGCAGACCGCGGTCGACTGCGCGACGTATGTCTGTGACCAGGCCGTCCAGCTGCACGGCGGGACGGGATACATGCACGGGACCGAGGTGGAGCGGCACTACCGCGACGCCCGGATCCTGCCGATCGGAGGAGGCGCGAGCGAAGTGCTGGCAGACCTGGCGGCAAGGCTCTTGGGGTACGCCCGATGACGAACCGTGAGGCGATGCTGGAGAAGCTCGCCGGCCTCGACACCGAGCACGCGAAGGCCGTGGCGGGCGGCGGCGAGAAGTACGTCGACCGCCACCACGCGCGCGGGAAGCTGATGCCGCGCGAGCGGATCGAGCTGCTCGTCGACGAGGGTTCGGCATTCCTCGAGCTCTCGCCCCTCGCCGGGTGGGGCTCCGACTTCGCCGTGGGCGCGTCCGTCGTCACCGGCATCGGCGTGATCGAGGGCGTCGAGTGCATGATCACCGCCAACGACCCGTCGGTGAAGGGTGGCGCGAGCAACCCGTGGACGGTCAAGAAGATCTTCCGGGCCTCGCAGATCGCCGAGGAGAACCGGCTCCCGACCGTCGCCCTGGTCGAGTCCGGTGGCGCGGACCTACCCACCCAGAAGGAGATCTTCATCCCGGGCGGGAAGCTGTTCCGCGACATCACCCGGTCCTCGGCCGCCAAGCAGCCGACCGTCGCGCTGGTCTTCGGCAACTCCACCGCCGGCGGCGCCTACGTGCCCGGCATGAGCGACTACACGGGCATGGTCAGGGAGCAGGCGAAGGTCTTCCTCGGCGGCCCACCGCTGGTGAAGATGGCCACCGGTGAGGAGTCCGACGACGAGTCGCTGGGCGGCGCCGAGATGCACGCCCGCACGTCCGGCCTGGCCGACTACCTCGCCGAGGACGAGCGCGACGCGATCCGGATCGGCAGGCGGATCGTGGCTCGGCTCAACTGGCGCAAGGCCCGCCCCGAGCCCGTCGGGTTCGCCGAGCCGGACGAGGACCCCGACGGTCTCCTCGACCTGATCCCCGCCGACCTCAAGGAGCCGTTCGACCCGCGCGAGGTCATCGCCCGGCTGTGCGACGGCGTCTCGGCCACCAACGGACAGGTCTTCGACGAGTTCAAGCCGCTCTACGGTGCCTCGCTCGTCACCGGCTGGGCCCGGCTGCACGGCCGCCCGATCGGCATCCTCGCCAACGCCCAGGGTGTGTTGTTCTCGCAGGAGGCCCAGAAGGCGACGCAGTTCGTGCAGCTCGCCAACCAGACCGACACCCCCCTGCTGTTCCTGCACAACACCACCGGCTACATGGTCGGCAAGGAGTACGAGCAGGGCGGCATCATCAAGCACGGCGCGATGATGATCAACGCGATCAGCAACTCCACCGTGCCGCACCTGAGCGTGATCATGGGTGCGTCGTACGGCGCCGGCAACTACGGCATGAACGGCCGCGCCTTCGACCCGCGCTTCCTCTTCACCTGGCCGTCGGCCAAGTCCGCCGTGATGGGCCCGGCCCAGCTGGCCGGCGTGCTCGAGATCGTTGCCCAGCAGTCCGCGGAGTCCAAGGGCCAGGAGTTCGACGCCGAGGGGTTCAAGGGAATCAAGGAGGTCGTCGAGGCCCAGATCGAGGAGCAGTCGCTGGCGCACTTCCTCTCCGGGATGCTCTACGACGACGGCGTCATCGACCCGCGGGACACCCGCACCGTCCTGGGCATCTGCCTGTCCGTGATCGACAACAAGGCGTACAGCGGCACGGACCGCTTCGGCGTCTTCAGGATGTGAGCGGGATGGCCACGATCAACCGCCTCCTCGTCGCCAACCGCGGCGAGATCGCCAGCCGCGTCTTCCGCACCTGCCGCCGCCTCGGCATCGAGACCGTGGCCGTCCACTCGGACGCGGACGCGGGCCTGCCGTTCGTCCGCGAGGCCGACCACGCCGTGCGCCTGCCGGGCAGCTCTCCGACGGACACCTACCTCCGCGCGGACCTCGTGCTCGAGGCCGCGCGCACGTCCGGTGCCGACGGGATCCATCCCGGCTACGGCTTCCTGTCGGAGAACGCCGGCTTCGCCCGTGCCGTCGAGGCCGCTGGCCTGGTGTGGGTGGGCCCCACTCCCGAGTCGATCGAGCAGATGGGCTCCAAGGTCGAGTCCAAGAAGCTGATGGAGGCGGCCGGCGTCCCCGTCCTGTCCAACCACACCGCCGACACCGCGACCGAGGACGACCTGCCGCTGCTCGTGAAGGCGTCTGCCGGTGGCGGCGGCCGCGGGATGCGGATCGTGCGCTCCCTGGCCGACCTGCCCGGCGAGATCGAGAAGGCCTCGGCCGAGGCGGAGTCCGCGTTCGGCGACGGCACGGTGTTCGTGGAGCCGTACGTCGAGCACGGTCGGCACGTCGAGGTGCAGGTGCTCGGTGACGGGCGCGGCCAGGCGCTCGTCCTCGGTGAGCGCGACTGCTCCATCCAGCGCCGCCACCAGAAGGTGGTCGAGGAGTCGCCGGCCCCAGGGCTGACCGCCGACACGGCCGACGCGCTGCACGACGCGGCCCGCAAGGCCGCCGAGGCGATCGACTACCGGGGCGCGGGCACCGTCGAGTTCCTCTACGACCCGGCGTCCGAGCGCTTCTGGTTCCTCGAGATGAACACCCGGCTCCAGGTGGAGCACCCGGTCACCGAGATGGTGTGGGGTGTCGACCTCGTGGAGCAGCAGCTCCTCGTGGCTGAGATGACCGGCTCGACCGGGGTGCTGGGATGGTCGGTCTCCGGCGAGGAGAAGGGGCACGCGATCGAGGTGCGCCTCTACGCCGAGGACCCGTCCGCTGACTGGCAGCCCCAGAGCGGGTTGTTGACGACGTTCGAGATCCCGGTGTCCGACGGGATCCGGGTCGACTCGGGCTTCGAGAGCGGCAGTGAGGTCTCCACGCACTACGACGCGATGCTGGCCAAGGTGATCGCCTTCGCGCCCACCCGGGAGCAGGCAGCGCGCCAGCTGGCCTCGGCCCTGGGCCGAGCCCGGATCCACGGCCTCGTCACCAACCGGGACCTGCTGGTGCGGATCCTGCGATCGCCCGAGTTCGTGGCCGGCGAGGTCAGCACCGACTTCTTCGACCGCACCGACGTCCTGTCGACCGAGACCGCGCCGGACGCGGGTGCCCCCGTGGTCGCCGCGCTCGCGCTGGCGGAGGTCGCGGGTCAGGCCCGGACCGTCCAGCGAGGCATCCCCGTCGCCTGGCGAAACGTCGTCTCCCAGCCGCAGGTCACCGAGTTCGAGGGCGACCTCCGGGTGGAGTGGTTCGGGGGCCGGGACGGGTACGCCGTGGACGGGTTCGTCGTCGTCTCGGCGAGCCCGACGGCAGTGACGCTCGAGGCGGACGCTGTCCGGACGACGTACGACGTGTCGGTGGTCGGCGGGCGGGTCGACGTGGACTCGCCCCGCGGCCACACGGCGCTGACCGTCGTACCCCGGTTCGTCGACCCGGCGGACGCCGTCGCGAGCGGTTCGCTGCTGGCGCCGATGCCCGGCACCGTCGTCAGCGTCGCCGTCGAGGTCGGGGCTCAGGTCGCAGCCGGCCAGACCGTGCTGGTGCTCGAGGCCATGAAGATGCAGCACACCGTGAGCGCGCCGTACGCCGGCGTGGTCAGCCAGATCGATGTCACTCCCGGCGCCCAGGTGGCGTCCGGGGAAGTTCTTGCCGTAGTCGAAGGAGAAGACGCATGACCGAGATCGCGTTCAGTGAGTCCGAGGAGCGCCAGGCGCTGCGCCGTCAGGTGGCCAAGCTGGCCTCGAAGTACGGCCGGGACTACTTCACCGCCCAGGCCCGCTCCGGTGGCAAGACCACCGACCTGTGGCTGGAGATCGGCAAGAACGGCTACCTCGGGATCAACATCCCCGAGCAGTACGGCGGCGGTGGTGGCGGCATCGGCGACGTGGCCGCGGTGTGCGAGGAGCTGGCTGCGCAGGGCTGTCCGCTGCTGATGATGGTCGTGTCGCCGGCGATCTGCGGCACGGTCATCACCCGCTACGGCACCGACGAGCAGAAGCAGCGCTGGCTGCCGGGCATCGCCGACGGCACGAGCACGATGGCGTTCGCGATCACCGAGCCCGACGCCGGCACGAACTCCCACAACATCACCACGACGGCTCGCCGAGACGGTGACGGCTGGGTGCTCAACGGCCGGAAGATCTACATCTCCGGTGTCGACGAGGCCGACAACGTGCTCGTCGTGGCGCGGGCCGAGGACGCGAAGACCGGCAAGCTCAAGCCCTGCCTCTTCGTCGTCCCCACCGACGCGGACGGCTTCGAGTACAAGCCGATCCCGATGGAGATCGTCTCCCCGGAGCTGCAGTTCCAGGTGTTCATCGACGACGTCCGGCTCTCCGACGACGCGCTCGTCGGTGACGAGGACGCCGGGCTGGTGCAGCTCTTCGCCGGGCTCAACCCGGAGCGGATCATGGCCGCGTCGTTCTCGACCGGGCTCGCCCGCTTCGCGCTGGACAGGGCGACCGAGTACGCCAAGGAGCGGGTCGTCTTCAAGGGCCCGATCGGCTCCCACCAGGCGATCGCGCACCCGCTGGCGCAGAGCAAGATCGAGATCGAGCTGGCCCGGCTGATGACGCAGAAGGCTGCCGCCCTCTACGACGCCGGCGACGACATGGGGGCGGGCGAGGCCGCGAACATGGCCAAGTACGCCGCCGCCGAGGCCGCCTGCGACGCCGCCGACCGGGCCGTGCACACCCACGGCGGCAACGGCATCACGCAGGAGTACGGCATGGCCGGCCTCCTCGTCGCCACCCGCGCCGGCCGGATCGCCCCCGTCTCCCGCGAGATGATCCTCAACTTCGTCTCCATGCACTCGCTGGGCCTCCCCAAGTCCTACTGACCCCCACTTCGTGGGTCAGCGGAGGGGGACGAAGCGGTAGTGGCTGTGCTCGGAGACCTCGACGCCGTCGGGGGAGCGGGTGACGAGCAGCATGGTGCCGTCGACTGGGATCGCCATCCGGCCATCGGGGCCGAGCTGGTCGACCAGCTCGGAGGGCAGGGTCCGCGGCTCGGCGGAAACCAGGATCCGGTCGTACGGCGCGTGGTCCGGGAGGCCGAGCACGTCCGGGTCGGCGCGCCGGATCGAGGCCCACGGCTGACGGGTGCGGGCCAGGTTCGCGGCGCCGAACGCCACGAGCTCGAGCTCGAGCTCGACGCCGAGGACCAGCCCGCCCGGGCCGGTGAGGTGGGCGAGCAGGGCCGCACTCCACCCGGACCCCGAGCCGACGTCGAGCACCCGGTCACCGGGACGCACGGAGAGCAGCCGCAGCATCGCCTCGACGGTGCGGGGCTGCGAGTTGGTCTGGCCCGCGCCGATGTCCAGCGGGCCGTCGTACGAGGCGCGGCGCCGAGCCCGGCGGGGGAGGAACCCCCGGCGCGGATGGGCCGCGAAGGCAGCCTCGACGGCGTCCATGGCCCCGACTCTGCCACGGAGTGACGGATGTCGGCCCTGCGTGGCAGGCTCGTCCCGTGCCCGATCGCCCCGACGTCCCATCCACGATGGTCCGCAGGATCGGCGCCGTCATGGCCGACCGGCCGCAGGTGGTCGAGGAGAGCGCGTGGGTGGGCACCCGGTGGCGGGTCGGTCAGGCGACCGTCGCCCACGTCTTCGGCGGCGAGGACCAGCTGTTCCGGATCACGTTCCGTGCCGAGCCCGACGAGGTGATGGCCTTTGAGCACCTCGGGGCGCCGTACTTCCGGTCGGGCTGGGGCCGCAACGTGGTGGGGCTGCTGCTCGACGACGACACCGACTGGGACGAGCTGGCCGAGCTGCTGACCGACTCCTACTGCCTGCAGGCCCCGGCTCACCTCGCCGCCCGCGTCGACCGGCCGGCGTGACCGGATTTCTTGCCACCTCGAGGGGGAGTTCCTGCCACTTCGTGGGTGCGCCGGCAACGTCAGCAGGTCAGGGCAGCGAGGGGCGGGTCAGGGTCAGCTGCTGCACGTCAAGGTAGCCGGACGCGAAGCCGGCCCGCGAGTACTCCAGGTAGAAGTGCCACATCCGCTGGAAGATCGGGTCGAAGCCCAGGTCGCGCACGGTGTCCGACGCGGCCCAGAACGCCTCGTCCCACTGGCGCAGCGTCTCGGCGTAGTGGCGGCCGAACGACAGCCGGTCCGTGACCCGCAGCGTGGTCTCCCTGCGGGTGATCTCGTCGATAACGCGCACCGACGGCAGGAAGCCGCCGGGAAAGATGTACTTGTTGATCCACGTGTGGGAGTTGCGGGTCGCGAGCATCCGGTCGTGCGGCATGGTGATCGCCTGGATGCCGACCCGGCCGCCCGGTGCGAGGACCCGGTCGATGGTCGAGAAGTACGTCGCCCAGTACTCGTGGCCAACCGCCTCGACCATCTCGACGGACACGACGGCGTCGTACTCGCCCTGCACGGCCCGGTAGTCGCACAGCTCGACGTCCACGCGATCGCTGAACCCGGCCTGCGCGACCCGTTCCCGCGCGAGGGACTGCTGCTCGGTGGACAAGGTGATCGAGTGGACGGTTGCGCCGCGGCGGGCGGCCCGCACGGCCAGCTCGCCCCAGCCCGTTCCGATCTCGAGGACGCGGGTGCCCTGACCGACCATCGTCTCGTCGAGCAGCCGCTCGATCTTGCGGCCCTGCGCGCCGGCGAGGTCGCGGGAGTCGGTCGGAGGCCCGGCGACGAGGTGGTCGCCGACCTGGACGAACGTGGTCGGGAACAGCGCCGACGAGTAGCTCAGCGTGTGGTCGAGGAACAGGTCGAAGAGGTCGTTCGACAGGTCGTAGTGGTGCGCGATGTTGTCGCGGGTGTTGCCCTCGGTGTTGCGGTGCATGGCCGGCGGCCGGGCCACCCAGAGGGCGCGCAGCTTCTGCAGCGGCTGGGGCACCAGTGTCGTCAGGTCGGCGGCGAGCACGGTGAGGAAGCCGGACAGGTCGTCGGCGTCCCACGACCCGGTGAGGTAGGCCTCGCCGAAGCCGATCAGGGAGTCCTTGCCGACCCGGGCGAAGAACTCCTCGGAGCGGTGGATGGTCATCTCGGGCCCGCCGAGGCCGATCGTCTCTCCGTCGACGTGCACGGTGACGTGCAGCCGGTTGATCGCCGCGTGGAAGATCTTGCGGGCGATCCGGCCGGCGATCCTGGCCCGTGGGCCGGTCGGGGGCGTGTGCAGGCCGGGCCACTGGTCGGTGGCGGACTGGCGAGGGGGAGCGATGGTCATCTCGGGGTGACCCCTTCCTGGAGGTGGGTGGGCCGCGGGCGGATCGGCAGCCGCCGCGCCCACAGCCAGATGCCGTGGGCCCGGATCAGCAGCGATCCGCGCAGGGCGGCGGGGGCTGCCCGCCACGGGCGGGCGGTGCCGCGGGTGCCCGAGAGGGCGGCGCTGAACACCTCACCCGACTCGGTGCGGAGGGTGACCGCGATCTGCAACCGCTCGGCTGGTGCCGGCACGGCGAGCTCGTAGGTGCCGTCGGTGCCGTGGAACGGTGAGACGTACATCTGCTTGGGCGTGGTGGCCCGGCCCTGCTGGTCCGGGTGGACGAGGTAGGCGTGCCGGTCGCCGTACGTGTTGTGGACCTCGACCACGACGGCCACCTGCTCGCCGGAGTCGTCGTGGCACCAGAAGACGGAGATCGGGTTGAAGCAGTACCCGAAGGCCCGGGCGTTCGCGGCCATCAGGATCCGCCCGCCGCCGAGCCGGACGTCGTGGAGAGCGAGGAACGCCTCGACGTTGTCCCGGATCGAGCGGTCCGGCTCGCCCAGGTGGTCGCGCGCCTCGAACCGGGCGAGGACGCCGTGGTCCGGGAGGTGGTCGAGGTCGACCAGCCAGGTGTGGGAGCGATGCGTGAACGAACGCTTGAACGGCGTCCGGCGCGCGTGCCGGATGGTCGTGTCGTAGAGGACCGCCTCGGTGCCTGCGGCTCCCGCAGCGGCGGCAGGGCCCTCTGGCCATGACAGGCCGAGCCGTTCGGCGGCGGCGAGCCCGGAGCGCGCACCGTCCTCGTGGAAGCCCCAGCCGTGGTACGCCCCGGCGAACGCGATCCGCGCGGTGGCGATGTCGGGGAGCCGGCGCTGGGCCGCGACGGAGTCCGGGGTGTAGAGCGGGTGCTCGTACTCCATCCGGTCGATCACGGTGGCGGGGTCGACGAGGTGCTCGCCGCCGAGGGTGACGAGGTAGTGGGTCGAGGTGTCGAGCCGCTGCAGCCGGGTCAGGTCGTAGGTGACGACGACCTCTCCCCGAGCCTCGCGGGGGCGCCGGAAGTTCCAGGACCCGCGAGCGCCGTCAGCGGTCGGCAGCAGAGCGGTGTCGGTGTGCAGGAGCGCGGTGTTCTGCGAGTAGGGCAGGGCGGAGAGGACCTCGCGCTGCGCGACGGTGGGCTCGGCGAGCATCGTCAGCGCCTGGGCGGGGTGCGTGGCGATGACGACGGCGTCGTAGGCCGTGACCTCGCCGTTGCCGTCGGTGACCTCGACGCCGTCCCCGGTCTCGACGACCGAGGTGACCTTGGTGCCGACCCGGACGTCGGGGAGACCGGCGGCGACGCGGGCGACGTACTCGCGCGAACCCCCGGTGACCGTGCGCCACTGCGGCGACCCGAAGACGCCCAGCATGCCGTGGTGCTCGAGGAAGGTGAACAGGTAGCGGGCGGGGTAGTCGAGCGCCAGGTCGGGGTCGGTCGACCACACGGCGGCGACGAGCGGCTCCATGAAGTGCCGGGTGAAGTACGCCGTGAAGCCGCCGTCGGCGAGGAAGTCACGGAGGGTCTGGTCCGGCGCTGCGGAGTCGATGGCCAGCAGCGTGCGCGCCTGCCGGTGGAAGCGCGGGATCTCGGTGAGCATCCGGAGGTACGCCGGCCGCAGGTTGCCGCGGGTCGGGAAGAGGCCGCGGGCGCCGAGGGCGCCGGCGTACTCGAGCCCGGTGGCGTCGTCGCGCACCGACAGCGACATCTCCGACGGCTGGGTCTCGACGCCGAGCTCGGCGAACAGGCGGAGCAGGGTCGGGTAGGTGCGCTCGTTGTGGACGATGAAGCCGGTGTCGATGGCCAACCCGTCCACCTCGTGGGTGTCGGCATGGCCGCCGAGCCGGTCGTCGGCCTCGAACAGCGTGACGTGCGCGGAACCGGCGGCGACGTGGGCAGCGGTCAGGCCAGCCACGCCGCTGCCGATGACGGCGACGCGGCGGGGGGATCGTTCCATCAGACGTCTTCGAACGGGATCAGCGCGACGGTCTCGCCCGTGGGCTCCGTCGAGCCATCCGGCGCCGGCTCGATCGTGATCCCGGCACCGATGGCCTGGGCGGGATCGCCCTGCAGCAGGATCACGGAGTCGGACCCGTCTGACATCAGCCCGGCGGGCACCATGACACCCTTGTGGTTGAGCCACAGCTCATAGATCTTGCCGTCCGGCAGCGGCGGCATGCCGCTGGTGAGGACGACCGCCTGGTTGAGCGACTTCGACCGCACCACCGTGGCGGTTGACCCGTCACCCAGGTTGCGGACGTACTTTTCGGCGTCGTCGGCCTGCAGCACCCGGTCCTCGGCGCTGAGCGTCGGAGACTGGGAGGTGTCGGTGTCCCATGGCTGCCAGACCACGGCGCCGGCACTGACGGCGATCACGGCCGCGGCTGCCGCCACCAGCGCGGCGGGGCGAAACCGGGGTCGCCGCCGGGCGGGGGCATCGACGGCCAGTGGAGGCAGCGGGCGGACGGTGGCGATGCCGGCGAGGACCCGCTCCCGCAGGGCGTCACTGGGGACGGCGGTGGTGGTCTCGGGGAGGAGGCCGGCGGCCTCGCGGAGGCTGTCGACCTCGTCCCGGCACTCCGCGCATTCGGCGAGGTGACGCTCGAACTGGGCTCGTTCGATGTCGTCGAGCGCATCGATGGCGTAGGCGCCGGACAGCGCGTGGATCTCGGTGCTCATGCCCCTACTCCCATCGCGTCGCGGAGACGGATCAGGCCGTCTCGTATTCGTGTCTTGGCGGTGCCGACCGGTAGGTCCAGCATGCTCGCCACCTCCGTGTGTGTGTATCCCCCGAAGTACGCCAGCTCGAGCGCCTCGCGCTGCACCGCCGTGAGGGCGGACAGCGCGCCGCGAACCCGGCGGGCTTCAAGGGAGGCCTGAGCGGCCTCGGCGGTCGAATCGTGCTCGACCGGTTGGTTCTGCTGGTGGTACGTCGACTCGCGGCGGCTGGAGGCCTCCGCGGACCGGACCCGGTCCACTGCTTTGCGGTGCACGATTGTGAGCATCCACGACACTGCGCTTCCGCGAGCCGGGTCGAACCTGCCTGATGTCTTCCAGATCTCCAGGAAGGCTTCCTGGGTGGTCTCCTCGGCCTGGGCCGGATCCCTGACCACGCGAACCGCGAGCCCGTAGGCCCGGGTCGACATGGCGTCGTACAGCCTGGCGAAGGCCTGTTGGTCACCGCGCGCGGAGAGCTTCAGCAGCTCACCGAGCTCGGCCGGGGCCGGCGTCCCCTCCTCGGAGGGGACGCCGGTCGGCACGGGCCGGATCGATTCCACGTGGTGATCCTCGCCTAGACGTGACTGGTTGAAACCGGATCAGGGCATCTGGACGGTGTCGATGATGTACACCGTCGCATTGGCAGTCTGCACGTTGCCGCACAGGATTGCCGCCTTCTCGTCGTCACCGATGGTGGCGGACTCGCCGGACCCGTTGATGGTGATCATGTCGCCGTTCAGGGTCTCGAACTCACCGGTGAGGTCCTCGGGGGCGATCCTGCCCGCGACGACGTGGTGGGTCAGGACCGCGGTCAGCGTCTCCTTGTCGGCGAGCAGACCGTTGAGCTGCTTCTTGGTGAACGCCTCGAAGGCGGGGTTGGCGGGGGCGAAGACCGTGAGCTCCTCGGCGGAGTTCAGGGGCTCGACCAGCTCAGCGGCGCCAACGGCGGCGACGAGCGTCGAGAGCAGCGGGTTGGCGCTGGCGGCCGAGGCGACCGGGGCGGTGGCCATGCCGTTGAACGAGCCGTCGCCGTCCGCGGGGACCTCGCCACACGCAGCGCCGAAGGTGCCGGCCGAGGCGTCGGTCTCCTCCTCGGCGGGGGCCTCCTCGGAGGGGGTCTCCTCCGCAGGCGCCTCGGACGAGGTGTCGCCGCTGGCGGTGTCGGTCTCGGCGTCGCCGCCGCAGGCAGCGAGGCCCAGCGAGAGCGTGAGGGCCAGGGCAGCGAGGCCGCCGGTCCGGTGCAGGTTGTTGAGCTTCATGGGGTGTGCCTTCCGTTGAGGTGCTTACGTGGTGTATTCGGACCCGGAGTGGATCCGGATTGGTCAGTTCGGGGTGTTGGGAGTGACTCAGGCCACGCGGACGATGATTTTCTGGAGGCCGCTGGAACCTTCGGGGAAGGGCATGGCCTTGACCGAGGTCTGGACGTCGCCGTCCTTGCCGGTCGCTCGCACCGCGAGGGTGTGCTCGCCGGAGTCGGCCTTCCACGGCAGGTACCACTGGCGCCAGTAGTCGTCGCCGGCGCTGGGGCCGAGCTCGGCCTTCTGCCAGGCTCCGCCATCGATCTGGATCTCGACCGCCTCGATGCCGATGGTCTGGGCCCAGGCGACGCCACCGATGAAGGTGTCGCCGGCGTCGATCTCCTCGAACGACTTCGGGGTGTCGATCCGGCTGGCGATCTTGATCGGTGCCTCGGTGGCCCAGTCGCGCTCGGTCCAGTAGGCCTCGGACTCGGCGTACGTCGTGAGCGTGATCCGGGTCATCCACTTGCAGGCGCTGATGAAGCCGTAGAGGCCCGGGACGACCATGCGGACGGGGAAGCCGTTCTCGCGCGGGAGCGCCTCGCCGTTCATGCCGATCGCGACCATCGCGTCCCGGCCGTCCATGGCCAGCGCGAGCGGCGTGCCGATGGTCATGCCGTCGACGTCCGTGGCCAGGATCTGGTCGGCCTTGTCACCGACTCCGGCGCGGTCGAGCAGGTCCTTGAGCGGTACGCCGAGCCAGCGCGCGGCGCCGACGTAGGGGCCGCCGACGTCGTTGGACACGCAGGTGAGCGTGATGTCGCGCTCGATCAGGTCCATGGCGAGGAGGTCGTCGAACGTGAAGGTGAGCTCCTCCTCGACGTCACCGTCGATGGTGAGCGTGTAGTCGTCGAGGCTGACGATCGGGAGCGACAGGCGGGTGTCGACCCGGTAGAAGTCCTTGGTGGGCGTCCGGAAGGGGCTGATCCCCTTGACCTTGTTCTCGAGGCCCTGGGGCAACGCACTCGCTGCGTCCTTCGCGGCAGGCAGGTCGACGTCGGTCGGCGAGGTCCGCAGGCCGGTGATCCACCTGCCGGCGCCGCCCATGACGGCAGCGGCGGCGGCGAGAGCGCCCGCGGCGATCAGCACCCCGCGGCGCGTGGGGTCGCCGGTGTTGAGGTGGGCGCTGCGGCTCTCGTCGGAGGCGACGGGGGAGTGACCGAGCTGGGTGCGGACCAGCCACCACAGCGCCGCCACGCCGGTCACGGCGGTGGCGAGGGCGGGCAGCAGGTCGGCGACGCCGGCCGTGGGGCGCAGCAGCGCGGTGGCGCCGGCGACGGCCACGAGGACCAGCAGCAGCCCTGCACCGAGGACGAACCGGCGACGCGCCAGGATCCCCCCGATCGCGGCCAGGACCAGCGCGCCGACGAGGACGGAGCCGACCAGGATCAGCTTGTCGGCGGTCCCGAACTGCCGGATCGCCCACTCCTTCATCGGGGTCGGCGTCAGGTCGATGACGGTCGAGCCCACGGACAGGACGGGAGACGATGCGGGGTCCAGGAGTGAGGCGACCAGGTGACCGGCGGCCATGCCGACGATGGTCGCGAGGATGCCGAACCCGGCATAGAGCAGACGATTCTTCATGACTGTCATTCGGAGCGGGAGGCGTCAGCGCTTGGTCTCCGGCAGGATGCGCCTATGACTGAGCTCGTGCACTACGCCATCAGCGAAAGCCTCGCCACCATCACCCTCGACTCCCAGCACAACCGCAACGCGCTGTCGCGGCAGCTGGTGACCGAGCTGTTCGGCCACCTCGAGGCCGCCGCCGCCGACGACGCGGTGAAGGTGGTCCTGATCCGGGCCGAGGGCAAGGTCTTCTGCTCCGGCGCCGACCTCTCCGAGGCCACGACCGACGGCATGGAGGAGGGCGCCCGTCGCATCGTCGAGCTGCAGCGCCTGATCGCGACCATGGACGAGCCGGTCGTCACTCGCCTGCACGGCGCGGTCCGGGCCGGCGGCATCGGCATCGTCGCGGCCTCCGACATCGCGATCGCCTCCGAGGACGCCACCTTCGCCCTCACCGAGGTGAAGCTCGGGCTCGCCGCCGCGATCATCTCGCTGACCGTGCACCACCGGATGAACCCCCGTGCGGCCGCCCTCACCACCCTCGGCGGCGAGGTCTTCAGCGGCGCCGACGCCGCGGCGTACGGGCTGGTGACCGTGGCGGTGCCCGCGGGGGAGCTCGACGCCGAGGTCGAGAAGGTCTGCGCGTCGCTCGCCACGGGCGCCGCGCAGGGCCTCCGTGAGTCCAAGCGGATCCTCAACCGGGACCTGGTCGAGCGGATCGACGCCCACGGCGCCGACATGGCGGCCCTGTCGGCGAGCCTGTTCGCCTCCGACGAGGCGCGCGAGGCGATGACGGCGTTCCTGTCCCGCAAGAAGTAGCCACCGCGGAACCGTCGAGACCGGCCCGATCGACGGGGTAGGCTTGTCGACTCGCCAGTCCGGGCACCCGGACCGGCGTCGGGGGCAGTTCTTTCGGGTCTGAGGGGAACGTACGTGTCAGAGGAGCTCATCGAGAGCGAAGTCGCTCGGGAGCAGCAGTTCGTCGACCGTGTCTACCGTCAGCTCGCCGACTCCGCGACCGCCGCGCAGGCGCTGGCGCGCGAGGGGCACGACCGTGGCCGGCTCGGCCACGAGGGCGGCCTCGTCGAGCGCGACGCCATGGTGTTCCAGGCTGCGAAGCGGATCGCCCAGCTCGACGCAGCCCACGAGGGACTCGTCTTCGGGCGCCTCGACATGAAGGAGGAGGTCGACCCCGACCCCCGCTACATCGGCCGGATCGGGCTCCGCGACGCCAACCGCGACTCCCTGCTCATCGACTGGCGCGCACCTGCGGCCGCCGTGTTCTACCAGGCCACCGCCGCCGAGCCTCACCAGGTCGTACGCCGTCGGGTGCTGCGCTGCACCGGTCCCCGCGTCGTCGGTGTCGAGGACGAGCTGCTCGACGCCACCGTCGAGACCAACCTGCCGGTCGTCGGCGAGGGCGCGCTGATGGCCCAGCTGTCCCGGGCCCGCGACCGCTCGATGCACTCGATCGTCGCCACCATCCAGGCCGAGCAGGACAAGGCGATCCGCGCACCCGGCAAGGGGGTCGTCGCGATCTCCGGCGGCCCGGGCACCGGCAAGACCGTGGTCGCGCTGCACCGCGCGGCGTTCCTGCTCTACACCGACCGTCGCCGCTACGAGACCGGCGGCGTCCTCATCGTCGGCCCCAGCGGCGTCTTCATGCGCTACATCGGCCGCGTGCTGCCCTCCCTGGGCGAGACCGCGGTCGCGCTGCGCTCCCTCGGCGAGGTCGTCGACGGGGTGCGGGCCACCCGGCACGACGAACCCGCTGTCGCCGATGTGAAGGGCTCGGCCCGGATGGCCGAGCTGCTCCGTCGTACGGTCCGGCAGCAGGCCCCGGGCAGCCCCGACCACTTCCGGATCTTCTGGCGCGACGACACGATCGTCCTGGACCGCCCGCTGCTCGGCCGGCTGCGCCGCCAGCTGATGTCGCAGGGCAGCCGCAACCGGCAGCTCCCGCGGGTGGCCACCACCCTGCTCGACGCCATGTGGCGCCAGGTCCGCGGCGAGCGCGGGCGCGAGCGTGGGCGCGAGGCGTTCAACGAGGAGATGCTCACCCACCAGCCGTTCCTGGACTTCGCGGTCTCGTGGTGGCCGCCGCTCGACGCGCCCGAGGTGCTCGCCTGGCTCCGCGACCCCGAGTTCCTGGCCAAGGCCGCCGAGGGTGTCGTCAACGCCGAGGACCAGCGGCTGCTCGCCAAGTCGTGGAGCGGCGACGGCTCGCTGTCCGTCGAGGACATCCCGCTGCTCGACGAGCTCCGCTACGCCCTGGGTGACGTGCCCGCCCGGCACGAGGACGACCACCAGCTCGACGACACTCTGTCGACCGCGGAGGGGGGCGTCGACCTCCAGGAGCTGACCACCGCCGCCGACCGCGAGTACGCCCCGACCGGGCGTGCGTGGACGGCACCCACCCACCGGATCGAGGACGACGCGTTCGCGCACGTCCTCATCGACGAGGCCCAGGACCTGACGCCGATGCAGTGGCGGATGGTCGGTCGCCGCGGACGCGGTGCGTCGTGGACGATCGTCGGCGACCCGGCGCAGTCGTCGTGGCCGGTGCCTGAGGAGTCGGCCGCCGCCCGCGCCGCCGCCCTCGAGGGCAAGGAGGTCCACGAGTTCCACCTGTCGACCAACTACCGCAACTCCTCCGAGATCTACGAGTACGCCGCGGCGTACGCCCGGAGGGTCGGCCTCGACGCCGACCTCCCCACGGCCGTCCGGTCGACCGGGGCGGGTCCGCAGGAGCTCACCGACGTCCCCGACGTCGAGGCCGCCACCCGGGCGGCCGTGGCGGAGATCGCCGGCAAGGTCGGCGGCACGATCGCCGTCGTGGTGCCGGTCGCGCGACGCTCGGAGGTCAACTCGTGGCTGGCCTCGTGGCCGGAGTTCGCCCAGGACGCCGCCGGCGCACGTGCCTCGATCGGATCGTCGACCCCTCCGTCCGGCGAGGACCGGATCGTGGTGCTCACCGGCCTCGACACCAAGGGCCTCGAGTTCGACGGCATCGTGGTGGTCCGCCCGCAGGAGATCGAGAGCGAGTCCGCCACCGGCCGGGCCACGCTGTACGTCGTGCTCACCCGCGCCACGCAGCTGCTCACCACCATCAGCTGAGCCATCGCCGGCTCGCACGGCGTTCCGGGCCGTATCTGCCCTGGGCTCAATCCGGCCGTTGCTGGACCTGGTGGAAGCGTTCGTTCTTGCCCGCCCCGCACCCGGGATCACCTACGTCGGCAACGGCCGACCCCGCGGCCCACGCCCGAAGAAACCCCAGGTGTCCTCGAAGCAGGGTTGTGTTCGAACAGATGTTCGAATATAATGGAGCATGGCCCAGACCTCCCTCCACGAGCTCGACGCCAGCGGCACGCTCGCGGCGCTCGAGTCCGGCGTACGCCGCCGGCGCGGCGCCGAGGTCGAGGACCTGTTGTTGGTGGCGCACTGGGCTGTCCTCCAGGGCACTGATCCTCGGCTCGACCCGCGTCCGGTGCCGGGTCTGCCGCGCCCTCCGGGCGGGGACCGGCTCGACCAGGTCGGCGGCGAGGGCACTCCGAAGGTCCGCGAGCTCTCTTTGTGCGAGCTCGGCATCGCCCGCGGGGTGCACACCCTGGCCGCCCGGGCGGTCACCGCGGACACTCTCGACCTGATCCACCGGCTCCCCGACACCTGGACCAAGGTCCTTGATCTGGAGTGCGAGCCGTGGCTGGCCCGCAAGGTCGCCGCAATGTGCCGGCACCTCCCGCCCGAGGTCGTCGGTGTGGTCGATGCCGCGGTCGCGGCCGCGATCGGCAGTGAGGCGCCCTCGCGGGTGATCGCGATCGCCGAGGCCAAGATCATCGAGGCCGACCCCGCCGCCCACGCCGAGCGGGTTCGCCGCGAGCGGCATCGACGCCACGTGACCCTGACCCGCACCGACGAGGCCGGACTCCGCACCGTGATCGCCCGGGTCGCCGCTGGCCAGGCCGTGTGGGTCGACGCCATGATCACCCGGGTCGCCGAGATCCTCGCGGTCCGGCCCGAGCACCACGACGCCAGCGCCGACCTGTTGCGGTCCATCGCGTTCGGGTGGCTGGCTCGGCCCGCGGACCTGCTGACCCTGCTCCTGGAGTCCACCGACATCCCCGCTGCCACCGGCGGCGAGCCCGACCAACCCGACCACGCCACCCACGAGGAGGAGCCGGTGGTGCCGTGCCGGGCGGTGGCGTTGCCCGCGGACCTCCTCGAAGCCCTGCGGACCCTGGACCCGGTCCGGCTCCGCCCGGGTGCGAAGCTCTACGTCCACCTCCACGAAGCGGTTCTGGACGGGACCGCGACGGGGGTGGCCCGGGTCGAAGGGCTCGGGCCACAGTTGTTGGCCCAGATCGCTGACCTGCTGGCCCACGCCAACGTGAGCGTCGTGCCCGTCATCGATGTGGCCGACGCGGTGAGTGTGAACTCTTGGGAACACCCCGAGGCAATCAAGCAACGGGTCCGGCTGCTCCGACCGGCCGACGCGTTCCCCCATGCGTCGCGGGTCTCCCGCAACGTCGATCTGGACCACCCGGTGCCCTATGACCCCGGTGGTCCACCCGGGCAGACCCACAGTCACCGTTCCCAGCCGTTGGGCCGCACCGGCCACCGCGCCAAGACCCACCTGGGTTATGCGTGCACACCCCTGCCCACCGGCGAGACCGTGTGGCAGACACCCCACGGCCGACATCGCCTCGTCGACCCCTTCGGCACCCACCACCTCACCCAGGACGACTACACCGCCTTGACCAGCGACGACCCTCTCAACCGCGCCCTGGCCCGCCTCGCGATCAAGCTCAGCCGAGTTCCTCGCGCAGACGCGGCGGGGTGAACCCTTCCGGCTTGAGGCCGGTCTTGTCCGCGTAGAACTCGCGGATCAGGTCCATGTCAGCGCGCACGTCGCCGGTGGGGGAGAACGTCGGCCCCCAGCCGACCGTGCGGGAGGGGCCGTCGAGGAAGGCCAGGGTGATCGGCAGACCGCTCTGCTGGGAGATCCGGTAGAAGCCGGACTTCCAGTAGTCGCCCTTGCTGCGGGTCCCCTCTGCGGCGATGCCCAGGACGAAGGGCTCGTCGCCCTCGGCCTCGGCGAGGAGGCCGCGGATGGTCGCTCCCGGGCTCTTCCGGTCCAGGGGCACCGCCCCGGTCGCCCGGAGCAGCGGGGCCAGCGGACCCTTGAAGAACTCCTGCTTGACCAGCAGCCGAATCTGGATGTTGTTGTCCCACGCCAGCAGCATCGTCAGGACCCAGTCCCAGTTGGAGGTGTGCGGCGCGCCGACGAGCACCGCGCGCTGCGGCACCGTCCCCACCGTCTTCCAGCGCGAGGCTCGCAGGGCCAGGCGCGCGACGTTGCGGCGTACGAAAAAGTGACGGTTCACGGCGCGACGGTACCGCCACCGCGCAGGGGGCATGGTCGACCCGCGCGGCAGGGGCGGCACGATGGGGCCATGACCGACACCTGGACCACCGACCAGATCCCCGACCAGAGCGGTGCGACAGCGGTCGTCACCGGAGCGAACAGCGGTCTGGGGCTGGTCACCGCCCGCGAGCTGGCCCGCGCGGGTGCGACGGTCGTGCTGGCCTGCCGCAACACCCAGAAGGGCGACGCTGCGGCGGCCGAGATCAGCGCCGACGTCCCCGATGCCCAGGTGAGCGTGTCCGAGCTCGACCTGAGCAGCCTGGACTCGGTCCGTCAGTTCGCGGACACCCTCGAGGCCGACGAGCTCACCCTGCTGATCAACAACGCCGGAATCATGATGACGCCGCCGGGACTGACCGCGGAAGGCTTCGAGCTCCAGCTCGGAACCAATCACCTCGGGCACTTCGCCCTCACCGGTCTGCTGATGGACAAGCTCCAGCGCGCCGGCGCCGCGCGGGTGGTGACCCTGTCCAGCATCGAGCACAAGGCCGGACACCTCGACTTCGACGACCTCCAGCTCTCACACGGCTACGCGCCGCGCAAGGCCTACCGGCAGTCCAAGCTGGCCAACGCCGCCTTCGGCCTCGAGCTCGACCGTCGACTTCGTGCGGCCGGCTCCTCCGTCACGAGCGTGCTCGCGCACCCGGGCTACTCGGCCACCAACCTCCAGAGCACCGGACCCACCGGGTTCATGAAGGCGCTGATGTCGATCAGCAACCGCGTCGTCGCGCAGTCGGCCGAGCGCGGCGCACTGCCGACCCTGTACGCCGCCACGGCACCGGGGGTCGAGGGTGGCGAGTACTACGGGCCCGACGGCATCGCCGAGCTCAGGGGGCGCCACCCGAAGCGGGTTCATGTGATCCCCGAGGGCCGCGACGCCGAGGTCGGCCGGCGTCTGTGGGACGTGTCCGAGGAGTTGACGGGAGTCAGCGGCTGGCCTGCCGTTCACTAGGGTTCGTGCATGACTGACGCCGTCCCCTCAGCCAGGGAAGCCATCGAGGCGATCCAGGGGCACGAGGCGTGGGCGATCATCCGCCGCTCGACCCGGGCCGGTGACCGGCCCACCGTCGGTCTGGTCGGCGGCCGCAGGAGCGTGGTCGAGTCCATCCTCGACGTGCCGCTCGAGGACGGCGTCCCCGAGGCGGGTCACATCGCCGACCGGCTGCTCGCGATCCCGTTCCGCCAGGTGCGCGAGCGTGGCTTCGAGGCCCACGACGACGGCACCCCGCTGGTCGTGGTCGACGTCGAGACCGAGCTGGAGTTCTCCGTCGCCGAGTTCATGGACGCGATCGACGACACCGGCATCGAGTTCGCCGACCGTGGCGGGTTCGAGACGTCCGACGAGGACTACGGATCAGTCGTCGAGGCGATCATCCGCGACGAGATAGGCCAGGGTGAGGGCGCCAACCTCGTGGTCGGCCGGCACTTCCGGGCGGAGGTCGCCGACTGGGGCGTGGCCACGGCGCTGACCGTCTTCCGCCGGCTCCTCGAGCGCGAACGTGGCGCCTACTGGACCTACGTCTTCTTCACCGGCGACCGCTACCTGATCGGAGCCAGCCCCGAACGGCACGTCACCATCCACGGCGGCGACGTCCGGATGAACCCGATCAGCGGCACCTTCCGGGTCCGGGGCGACGGCGAGCTCAAGCCGCGGCTCCTAGACTTCCTGGCCGACGAGAAGGAGATCTACGAGCTCTTCATGGTCGTCGACGAAGAGCTCAAGATGATGTGCGACATCTGCCACGAGGGTGGCCAGGTGCTCGGTCCGTTCCTCAAGCCGATGACCCACCTCATCCACACCGAGTACCTCCTCGCCGGCCGCACCGGCCGCGACCCGCGCGAGGTCCTGCGCGACACGATGTACGCCGCCACGGTGACGGGCAGTCCCGTGGAGAACGCGTGCCGGCTGATCAAGCAGTACGAGTCGGAGGGTCGCGGCTACTACGGCGCGGCCCTGGCGATCCTGGGCCGGGACCCCGAGGGCGGGCCGGTCGTCGACAGCCCGATCGTGATCCGCACCGCCGACGTCGACCTCACCGGCCGCCTCAAGGTCACCGCGGGTGCCACGCTGGTGCGCGACTCGGACCCGGCGTACGAGGTGGCGGAGACACACGCCAAGGCCGGCGGCATCCTGTCCGCCTTCGGGCTGGTCCCGCAGGCGCCGGTGTCGGTGCCCGGGCACGGCCTGGCCGAGCTGGTCAACGACGAGGACGTGCTGATCGCGCTGAACTCCCGCAACCAGAGGCTGAGCAGGTTCTGGCTGACCGACCAGGCGCGGACGCCGCCCGACGCGTCGCTCGCCGGCAAGAGGGTGGGCATCCTCGACGGCGAGGACGACTTCGTGAACATGCTGCGCCACGTGCTGGGCGTGCTCGGCATGACCAGCGAGGTGGTGCGCCACGACGAGCACACGCCGGGCGACCTCGACGGCTTCGACCTGGTGATCGTCGGGCCGGGCCCCGGCGACCCGCGGGACGACGACGACCCGAAGATGGCGGTGCTGCGCGGGGCAGTCGACCGGCTCCTCGCCGAGAGGCAGCCGTTCCTCGCGGTCTGCCTCGGCCACCAGGCGCTCTGCCACCAGCTGGGGCTTCCGCTGGCGTTCAAGGACATCGTCTTCCAGGGGACACAGTCGCCGGTGTCGATCGAGGGCCGGACCGAGCGGGTCGGCTTCTACAACACGTTCGTGGCCCGGGTCGGCGACGGGCTTCCTGACGGCGTCGAGGTCGAGACCGACCCGGAGTCCGGGGACGTCCACCTCGTGCGCGGCCCTCACTACCGCGGCATCCAGTTCCACGCCGAGTCGATCCTCACCGAGCACGGCTACGACCTGATCCACGACCTCGTCCGGGACCTGCTGCCACCCTCGGCCGGCTGACCCGTGGCCGCGCCGGACGTCGTGGTCGTGGACCACCACGACAGCTACACGTGGAACCTCGTGCACCTGGTCGCGGTCGTCACCGGGCGGATGCCGACGGTCGTGCAGCACGACGAGACCAGCCTCGAGGACCTGCTGCGGCACACCCATGTCCTGCTCTCGCCCGGGCCCGGCCACCCCGGGGTCGCCGCCGACTTCTCGGTCGGGCGCGAGCTCCTCACCGACGGCTCGGTCCCGGTGCTGGGTGTCTGCCTCGGCATGCAAGGGCTCGTCACGACGTACGGCGGGACCGTCGACCGGCACCCGCCGGCACACGGTCAGATCGCCCGGATCGAGCACGACGGTCGCGGCGTCTTCGCCGGGGTGCCCCAGGGCTTTGCCGCGGTTCGCTACCACTCGCTCGCGGCCGTGACCCTGCCCGACCAGCTCGAGGCCACGGCGTGGACCGGCGGCGTCGACGAAGACCGGGTGGTGATGGGGGTCCGGCACCGGACCATGCGCCTGGAGGGCGTGCAGTTCCACCCAGAGTCGATCCTCTCCGAGCACGGCGCCGACCTCGTCGCGAACTTCCTGGGGCAGGCATGACGGGGACACCCACGACCGGGAGACGGGCGATCGGGCCACTGGAGTTCTTCGAGCAGGTCGCGGCCGCCCACCCGCGTTGCTTCTGGCTGGACGGCGGGGGTGCCCGCGCCTGGTCCGGCCGCCGCTCCCTGATCGGCTGGCTCGAGGACGACGACGTCTCGCTGACCTTCGACGCCGCCCGGCGGTCGGTGATCCGGCACGGCGGTGGCCCCGCCGAGGTCGTCGGCGACGACATCTTCGCGGTGCTGGAGTCCGAGATGGCGGCCGGTGAGCCGAGCGACCAGTGGTTCGGCTACTTCGGCTACGCCTGCCGCACCGACCTGCCCGCGCTCGTGTCGCCGGCGGCCGGGCCCACCGAGGTTCCCGATGCGGTGTGGATGCGGGCCCGGCGCGTGCGGATGTTCGAGCACCCGGCCGCGGCGGATCCGGGTCTCGACACGGTTGCTGCGCAACCTGCTCGACCACTGATGGATGGCGACGTCGTTCCGGAGGACTACGCGCTCGCGTTCGAGCGGGTCCAGGAGCACCTGCACGCGGGCAACTCCTACGAGGTCAACCTGACCTACCGGTTCGAGACGACGAGCGACCTGGCGCCCGCCGCGGCGTACCTCCGGTTGCGCGAGCTCAACCCCGCGCCGTACGCCGGGTTCCTGCAGCACGACGTGACCGGTCATGAGGCGTGGTTGCTGAGCTCGTCACCCGAGCGGTACGCGCTGGTGACCGAGGACCGGCGGCTCGAGACCAAGCCGATCAAGGGCACGACCCCCCGCGGCGCGACCGCCGAGGAGGACGCGGTGCTGCGGTTCCGGCTGTCGAGCGAGCCGAAGTTCCGCGCCGAGAACCTGATGATCGTCGACCTGCTCCGCAACGACCTGTCGATGGTGTGCGAGCCGGGGAGCGTGGACGTGCCGGTGCTGATGGAGGTCGAGTCCTACCCGAGCGTGCACCAGCTGGTGTCGACCGTGCGCGGGCAGCTGGCCGACGGCGTGACCACGGTCGCCGCCCTGCGCGCCCTCTTCCCCGCGGGGTCGATGACCGGCGCGCCGAAGCTGCGGACGATGGAGATCGTCGAGGAGGTCGAGGCGACCGCCCGCAGTGCCTACAGCGGTGCCTTCGGCTGGGTCGCCGCCGACGGCCGGGCCGACCTGGGCGTGATCATCCGATCGCTGACCACCACGGGCGACGGCCGCTACGTGTTCGGCACCGGCGGCGGGATCACGGTGCACTCCGAGGTCGCCGAGGAGTACGCCGAGTCCCGCTGGAAGGCGGAGCGTCTGCGGCAGGTCTTCGGCTGACCCGTCAGGCCTGCGCCGCCACCCGGCCGCGGACGGTCCACGCCGCCGCATGGATCTGGAACGGCGGATCGGGGAGCAAATCGGCGCAGGACGCGCGCAGCCGCTCGCGCCGCTCGTCGGACATGCCGGCCACGTGGCTCGGCCACGCCCGCCCGGACGTCGATCCCGGGGAAGCGCCGACCCGTCGCCGCCACGAACGAAGGCGACGGGTCGATCGCCGCGACCGCACCGAGCCCGACGACGTCGACGAGCCGCGCGGTGAGGGCGCCGGGACCACACCCGACGTCGAGCGCCCGGTCACCCGGGCGGACGCCGGCGTACGTCGCGAACGGTGCCGCGAGCGGGTCGGCGTACCGGCCCATGAACCGCCCGTAGGCCTCGGCGGAGACGTCGAAGGACATGCCGCTGACTCTAGGACTCCACCGCGGCGCTGGGGAGGGTCAGGAGCGGGTTGCGCCGGTCCGCTCGGCAGCGCCCTGGGGTGACGACGAGCCGGGCAGGACGACGGTGAAGCGGGTGCCCCCCTCGGACCGCCGCGCGACCGAGACGGTGCCGGCATGGCGCTCGACGATCTGGTGCACGATCGAGAGGCCGAGCCCGGAGCCGGGCATGCCGCGGGACTCCTGGGCCCGGTAGAACCGCTCGAACACGTGGGGGAGGTCCTCCGGATCGATGCCCGGGCCCTGGTCGTCGACGGTCAGGACGCCGGCGGCCACCCGGACCGAGACCCGGCCGTCGGGCGGGCTCCACTTGGCGGCGTTGTCGAGCAGGTTGGTGACGGCGCGTTCGAGGGCCGCGGTCTCGCCGACGACCCACCACGGTGCCAGTGTCGTCTCGAAGGAGACCCCGGGTGCCCGGCGCCGGACCCGGACCAGGGCCCGGTCGACGGTCTCGGCGAGATCGAGCGGCTCGACGACGTGCGTCAGCGGCTCGTCGCGCGCCAGCTCCACGAGGTCGCCGATCAGGTTCGTCAGCTCCTCGATCTGCGCCCGGACGTCGTCGAGGAGCTCGACCCTCGCCTCCGGAGGCAGACCCGCGCCGGCGTGGTCCTGGTCGGCCTGGGCCAGAAGGTCGAGGTTGGTGCGCAGCGAGGTCAGCGGGGTGCGGAGCTCGTGGCCCGCATCGGCCACGAGTCGCCGTTGCCGGTCGCGGGACGCCGCGACGGCGGTGAGCAGCTGGTTGAAGGCCGTGGCGAGCCGGGCGATCTCGTCGTCGCCCTCCACCGGTAGCGGGGTGAGGTCCTCGGTCCGCGCGATCTCCTCGACGGCCGAGGTGAGGCGTCGCACCGGACGGAGCCCGTTGCGTGCGACCGCCCACCCGGCGACCGCGGCCGCGAGCACGCCCGCGACGCCGAACAGCAGCATCACCCCGCCCAGCTTGGCGAGCGTCCGCTCCTGGGGTTCGAGGGACTGGGCGATGACCAGCGCCTGGCCGGGGGTGCTGGCGGGGACGGTGACAACCCGGTAGCGGGTGTCACCGGCGACGATGGTGCGGATGCTGGAGCTTGACTCGCCGGCGGCCACGTCGAGCTCGGGGTCGCCCAGGCGCAGAGTTGGGCCGTCCTTGTCTGGTGTGTAGACCGCTCGGTCGGAGGTGATGAAGGCGATCCGGATGTCGGCGGCGCCCAGCGCCCATGCCGGGAAGTTGAGGTCGGTCGTGAGCTGTTCCAGGGCGGGACTCTCCGCGGCTCGGTGCGCGCGGTCGAGGAGGGACTCGTCGAGCGTCGACTGCATCTGCATCCGCACCGTGAGGAAGGCCCCCAGTGCCACGAACGCCACGGCCAGGCCGACGGCGATCGTGGTCAGGCCGATCACCCGGCTGGCGAGGGACCGGCGGTAGTGCCAGCGCCCGTCGTCCCGGGCGAGACCGTGGCTCATTGTTCCTTCAGCACGTAGCCGACGCCGCGCACGGTGTGGATCAGCCGCGCCTCGCCCTCGGCCTCGGTCTTGCGCCGGACGTAGCCCACGTAGACCTCGAGCGAGTTGGCGGTGGTCGGGGAGTCGTAGCCCCAGACCTCCTCGAGGATGAACGAGCGCTCCAGCACCCGGCGCGGGCGACGCAGGAACATCTCGAGCAGCGTGAACTCGGTGCGGGTCAGCTCGACCAGCCGGTCGCCGCGGCGCACCTCGCGGGTCGCGATGTCCATCGAGAGGTCGGCGAACGTGAGCGTCTCGTCGTCGGACCCGTCGGCGGGGACGGCGCGGCGCAGCAACGCCCGCAGCCGGGCCAGCAGTTCGGCCAGGGCGAACGGCTTGGTCAGGTAGTCGTCGGCCCCGGCGTCGAGCCCGTCCACCCGGTCCCCGACCGCGTCCCGCGCCGTCAGCACGAGGATCGGGATGTCGTTGCCGGCCTTGCGCAGCGCCTTGGTCGTCTCGATCCCGTCGAGCCGCGGCATCATCACGTCCATGATCACGACGTCCGGGCTGGCTCCGTTGATCCCGGCCAGGGCCTCGGCGCCGTCGGCGGCCATCGACACGTCGTACCCGTTGAACTCGAGCGACCGCCGCAGCGACTCACGCACGGCCTTGTCGTCGTCGACGACGAGGACCCGCGGGCGGGCGGCGGTCGGGGTGGTCACGGATCTACTCTGCCAGCCGAGCCTGAGTCGGGACTGAGAGTCGCGCTCAGAGGTAGCGCGCGGCGCCGGTCGCGGCCCGGGCGGCGTACCCGCCACCGAACATGCAGGCGTGGACGAGCAGCGGGAAGAGCTGGTGCAGCGCCAACCGGTCCTCCCAGCCGTCGGCCAGCGGCGACACCTCGGCGTACGCGTCGAGGACCCGCGGCAGGTGCGGCAGCCCGAAGAGCGACAGCATCGCCAGGTCGGCCTCGCGGTGCCCGCCGTACGCCGCGGGGTCGATCACGCGCGGGATGCCGTCGAGGCTCCAGAGGACGTTGCCGTTCCAGAGGTCGCCGTGGAGGCGCGACGGCGGCTCCTCCGGGAGCAGGTCGGCCAGCTTGCTGATCACCGACTCGATCGTGGCGGCGTCCTCGTCGGTCGCGGCGCCGCGGTCGCGGGCGACCTTGAGGTAGGGCAGAACCCGCCGGGTCGCGAAGAACTCGGCCCAGGTCGGGGCGGTCCGGTTGGGGAGCGGCAGCTTGCCGATGAAGCCTTCGTGGTCCAGGCCGTACGACGGAGCGCCGGCGTTGTGGGTGGTGGCGAGGGCCTGCCCGAAGGCGACCGCGGCGTCGACGGTGGTCTTGCCGGGCTCCACCCATCGCAGGATCAGGCACTCGTGGTCGTGGGCGAGGACCTCGGGCACGGCGATGCCGCCCGCCTCCTCGATCCAGCGCAGGCCGCGGACCTCGGCGTCGAAGAACCCCTCGGGTGCGTGGTGGTGGGTCTTCATCAGCGCGGTGGTGCCGTCGCTGAGCCGCATCCGGGTGGCGGTGGAGATGTCGCCGCCGGCGACGGGCGCCGTGGCGACCACGGAGGAACCGAGGAGCTCCTCGGCCCGCCTGGCGACCAGCGGCAGACGCGTCATCGCGGGGCGAGGTCCCGCTGGAGAGCGGTGACGATCGTGGTGCTGGTGCGCTCGACCATGCGCAAGACCTCCTCGAACCCGGCAGGGCCACCGTAGTACGGGTCGGGCACGTCCGCGCCCGTCTCGACCGGATCGAGGTCGCGGAACTTCAAGACGCGGTCGCTCCGACCGCCGAGGTCGTCCAGGTTGCTGCCGTCCATCGCGAGCACCAGGTCGTGGTCGTCCAGCCACGCCGGGTCGAACTGGCGGGCGCGGTGCCGGCTGGCGTCGTACCCCTCCTGCGTGAGCAGGGCGGCCGCTCGTTCGTCCATCACCTTGCCGACGTGCCACCCGGCGGTGCCCGAGCTGGTGACCTCGACGGCGTCGCCGAGACCGGCCTCGGCCAGGCAGGCGTTCAGGACGACGTCGGCCATGGGGGAGCGGCAGATGTTGCCGAGGCAGACCAGGGCGATCCGGTAGCGACCAGGGGTGCGCGGCCGGGGCAGCGTCATCGCTTCTTCTCGTCGCCGATCAGTGCGTCCACGAGCCAGGTGGTGAGGGTGATGACGATCGCGCCGCCCACGGCTGTCCAGAAGCCGTCGACGTGGAAGCCGAGGTCGAACTTGTCGGCCAGCCACCCGGTGAACAGCAGCATCCCGGCGTTGATCAGGAGCAGGAACAGCCCGAGCGTGATGATGATGAACGGGATCGACAGGAACGTCAGCACCGGCTTCACGAACGACGTGATCGCCCCGAAGATCAGCGCGACCGCCAGCAACGGCAACAGCTTCTCCTGGAGCTCCTCCGTGCCGTTGCCCGGCCCCTTGAAGTAGATGTCGTCGAGGAGCCACGTGGCGACGGTCAGGGCGGCGGCGTACGTCAGCAGCCAGGTCAGGAACCTCACGCCTCGATAGTAGGGGCGCCGCGGTCGCGGTTCCCACCCCTCTGGGTAGCCTCGGCGCGTGTTCCCGCTGGGCCTGGCGATCCTCGCGGCCTACTCCGCCGTCAGCGGCGCGATGACCGGTGTCCTCGTCGGCGTGCTCGCCGCGGCGCTCCTGCGCCCCTGGCGCCGGTCCCGCTGAGATCGCCTAACCTGACGCGCATGACCTCCCCGCAGCCCCGCCCGACCGTCGCCGAGATCCCGCCGTACGTCGCGGGCAGGCCGCCGACGCCGCGCGAGGGGATGACGACGTACAAGCTGTCCTCGAACGAGAACCCCTACCCGCCGCTGCCCGGCGTCGTCGAGGCCGCGACCCGAGCGGTCGAGCAGATGAACCGCTATCCCGACATGGGCAGCGCGGCGCTGTACGACGCCTTGTCGAAGCGGCTCGGTGTGCCGACCGACCACCTGGCCGTGGCGACGGGTTCGGTCGCGCTGATCTACCAGCTGGTACAGGCGTTCTGCGACCCCGGCGACGAGGTCGTGTTCGCCTGGCGCTCCTTCGAGGCCTACCCGATCGCGGTCACGGCGGCGGCCGCGACGGCCGTCAAGGTGCCGGTGGCCGCCGACGGCCGCCACGACCTCGACGCGATGGCGGCGGCCGTCACCGAGCGCACCAAGGCCGTCCTGGTGTGCACGCCCAACAACCCGACCGGGCCGGCCGTCACCCAGGCCGAGCTCGACGCGTTCCTGACGAAGGTCCCCTCGCACGTGCTGGTCGTGGTGGACGAGGCGTACGTCGAGTTCGTGCGGATGGACGACCCGATCGACGGCGTCCGCACCTACCGCGCACACGACAACGTGATCCTCACCCGCACCTTCTCCAAGGCCTACGGGCTGGCGGGCTTCCGGGTCGGGTACGCCGTCGGACCGGCGCCGCTGGCCGGTGCGCTGCGCGCGGTCTCCCTGCCGTTCGGTGTCTCGTCGGTCGCGCAGGCCGCGGCCATCGCCTCGCTGGAGCGGGAGCCCGAGCTCCTGGAGCGCGTCGACGCGCTGGTCGCCGAGCGCGACCGCGTGGTGTTCGGGCTGGCGAAGGTCGGCTGGAACGTCCCCGCACCCCAGGGCAACTTCGTGTGGTTCGAGCTGGGGGAACGCACCACCGCCTTCGCGGCCGCCGCCGACGAGGCAGGCATCGTGGTCCGGCCGTTCGCCGGCGAGGGTGCCCGGGTCACCATCGGCGAGCCCGAGGCCAACGACCGCCTGCTCGAGGTCGCGGCGGCGTTCGAGTAGCGAGAGGCGCCGCTACTCGACCAGCGAGGGTTCGGGCGCAGGGCGGTCGTTCATCGCCCGCCAGCGGGGGTCGAACACCGGCGCGATGGTCACCAGGAAGTAGGCCGCTCCGCACAGCAGCATCGCGGCGGTCAGGCCGAAGCCGCTGATCAGCAGACCGCCGGCCAGGCCGCCGAGCGGCATCAGTGCGAAGCACATGGCCGTGGTCAGTGACGTCACCCGGCCGACCAGGTTCGGCGGGATGCGTTCGAAGATGACGGCGCCCAGGACCGGGTTGATGAATCCGGACGCGAAGCCGCCCACGACGGCGACCGCGAGCACGGCCGCGAGTGGCACGTCGAACGCCATGATCGCGAACCGCGGGATGCCGGTGAGGAGGAACGCCCACACGTAGACCTGGAACCGCGGCAGCCGGTCACCCCACGCAGCGGCGCACAGCGCGCCGAGCACGGACGCCCCGCTGAAGACGGCGAACAGCAGGCCGATCACGGGCGCCCCACCGCCGTACTCCTGGGCCCACACGGGAACGAGGACCGCGAACCAGGCGATGTCGAGGAAGTTGGTCAGCGCCACCATCACGGCGATGCCGAGCAGGACCCGGTCGCCGCGCAGGAAGTCCCAGCCCTCGCGGAGCTGTTGCAGGTAGCGCGCCGGGTTCTCCGCCTCGGCGACCGGCTCCGCGGTCTTGCCGAGCCCCCGGGTGGACCAGGCGAGCAGGGCGGCCGACAGCCCGAAGCTGCAGGCGTCGATGATGAGGGCGTTGGCGGGTCCGACGACGCCGATCAGGATGCCGGCGAACGCCGCGCCCACCATGGTCGCGCTGCGCTCGACCATGGAGGCAAGGCCGGTGGCCCTCTCCAACGGGACGCCGGCGTGCTCGACGAGGGCGGGCACCATCGCGTTCTTGGCGCTGTCGCCGGGTCCGCGGAGCGCGCCGGCCACTGCCACGAGAAGCAGGAAGCCGATGAAGGACAGGTGCCCGGCGGCGTACATCAGGGGGATCGAGCCGATCACCAGCACGCTGAGCAGGTCGCAGGTGATGCTGATCCGACGGGCGCCGACCTTGTCGATGATCGGGCCGCCGAGCACCTTGAGCACCACCATCGGCAGCATCTCCGCCAGGGCGACGAGACCGGTCTGGGTGGCGCTGCCGGTCGTCGTGAGCACGAACCACGGCAGCGCGATCATCGAGACGCGGGTGCCGATGAGGGAGAGCGCCTCGGCGGTGAGCCAGCCGTGGAGCGGCTTGCGATTGCTCACGACGGCTCGCCCCCGGTGACGTGGCCCGGTAGCGGGAAGGCGGTGAGCTGCACCACGAACTGCTCCGCCGTCTGGTCGTCGTCATCGTCGGCTTCGCTGATCACGTCGGCCAGCGCGTCGACCAACGCCTTGGCCCGCGCGGGGGTCAGCCGGATCACCCAGTCGCTGAACGTGGAGGCGCGACCCCACGGCTCGGGAACCAGGGGGAGCTCCTCGATGGCGCGCTGCAGCTGCTCGGTCATCACGACCGCGACCGACTGCAAGTACGCCTCCAGTGTCTCTCGCGCGGCTACGTCATCGGTGGTGTTCGCTGTCTCGGTCGAACGGTGGGCAGCCTTCCACCAGCGGTCGCGGCCGTCACCGCGCTCGTTGTCGTCGACCACGAAGCCGTGGTGGGCCAGCTGGCGCAAGTGGTACGACGTCGCTCCCGTGTTGAGCCCCAGCCGTGCCGCCAGGGTGGTGGCGGTGGCGGGACCCTCGAGCCTCAGCAGGCCGAGCATCCGGAGCCGGACGGGGTGTGTGAGTGCCTTGAGCGCCGTGGGCGACGGGGTGATCGAGGTGATGTCCACAGAGGGAGGGTAGAACTGCAAATGAATGTTTGCAAACACTTCTTGGTGTTTGAACGTTGAACCATCGGGAACGGTGAAGACATGGGCAACGAGCGCGCGACCTACGTGACCGAGGGCTCCTTCGAGCGCGACATGGACTACATCCCCGACCGGATCACCCAGGACGCCCGGATCCCCGTGCACGGCCCCAGCGAGGGCGAGACCTGGCCGGTCGAGCCCGGCCGGTACCGCCTGGTCGCGGCGAAGGCGTGCCCGTGGGCCAACCGTTCCCTCATCGTGCACCGGCTGCTGGGACTCGAGGACGTCATCTCCGTCGGCCTCCCGGGACCGGTCCACGACGCCCGCAGCTGGAGCTTCGACCTCGACGAGGGTGGTCAGGACCCGGTGCTCGGCATCGAGCGGTTGCAAGAGGCCTACCTCGCCCGCTTCCCCGACTACCCCCGGGGCATCACGGTGCCGGCGATGGTCGAGATCGAGACCGGCAAGGTCGTCACGAACGACTTCCCCTGGATCACCCACGACCTCTCGGTCGAGTGGCGCGACCACCACCGCCCTGGCGCGCCGGACCTGTGGCCGGAGGACCTCCGGGCCGACATGGAGCCGGTGATGGAGCGGATCTTCACCGAGGTCAACAACGGGGTGTACCGGTGCGGCTTCGCCGGCGACCAGAAGTCCTACGACCGTGCCTACGTCCGGCTCTGGACAGCCATGGACTGGCTCGAGGAACGGCTGGCGCACCAGCGGTTTCTCATGGGTGACGTCGTGACCGAGGCCGACATCCGGCTGTTCACCACGCTCGCCCGCTTCGACGCGGTCTACCACGGCCACTTCAAGTGCAACCGCCAGAAGCTCACCGAGATGCCGGTCCTGTGGGCCTACGCCCGCGACCTGTTCCAGATGCCCGGCTTCGGCGAGACCATCGACTTTGACCAGATCAAGGCCCACTACTACGTCGTCCACGACGACATCAACCCGACGAAGGTGGTCCCGCAGGGACCCGACCCGTCGGTCTGGATGACGTCGCCCGGCCGCGGCGAGCTCGGCGGCAAACCCATCGAAGCCTGGTGACCCTAGGCTTCGCTCATGGGCCACGACCACGCGCACGCCACCGGGCGGGCCGGTGACCGCGGCCGGCTGAAGCTGGTCCTGGCGATCACCGCAGCGGTGATGGGGATCGAGCTCGTCGGCGCCTGGATCGCCGGGTCCCTCGCCCTGCTCGCCGACGCCGGTCACATGGCCACGGACGCCGCCGCGATCGTGCTCGCGCTCGGGGCGTCGTACGTCGCCACCCGCCCGGCCGGGCCGCGG
>JBKJUE010000042.1:0-32096 GCA_046590395.1 Nocardioides sp. | reverse complement strand
TCGCCGGAGTCCTCGATCTGGTGGCATGCCTCGGCGCCATCAACGCCACCTGCGGCGTTGATCTCGGAGACGGCCAGGCCGACACCCGCGATCTCGGGAGGCCCGAGGAAGGCGAGGTTACCCGTGAGGGGCAGGATGCCGCCGACCTTGTACGTGTCGGCGTTGGTCGAGCCGCCGGAGCACTTGTCGTTCGTGAAGGTCTCCTCGGCCGGCTCGGACTCCGAGGGCTCGCTGGAGGGGCTGTCGGACGTCGTCGGATCTTCGGCTGCCGGGGTTTCATCTTCGGAGCCACATGCTGCGAGGACCAGGCCGAGGACGGCGGTGCCGGCCATCAGCCTGAATCCGGTGGCGGTTCTGGATCGATTCACGAGGTGAACCTTTCTGTCGCGTGGTGCACTTCACCGCTGCACGCCCTGGGTCGGGCGATGCCCTGACACCGTAGGACCGGGGCGGGCCATGGGGGTCTGGCCCCACCCCGTCTTTATCGAACCGTTACCTCAATGAATCCAGGCTGCGAACTGGACCAGACCTGGGGCGATCAGGAGCGCCGGGAGCAGGTCGGCGACCGGTATCTCGCGGACGCGCAGCAGGCGCAGGGCCACGCCGACGAGCAGCAGGCCGCCGGTGGCGGTCAGCGCGGCCAGGTGCGCCTCCGGTAGGACGTCTCCGAGCAGCAGTCCGAGGACCGTCAGGCCGCCCTGCACGGCCAGGACGGTGAACGCGCTGAACGCCACGCCCCACCCGAACGACGCCGCGAACGCGATCGCCGCGAACCCGTCGAGCGTGGCCTTGAGGAACAGCTGGTCGGCGCCGAGCCCGAGGCCGTCGCTCAGGGACCCCAGGATGGTGAGCGGCCCGGTGCAGAAGATCAGGGAGGAGACGACGAACCCCTCGATGAACCGGTGCCGCTCCACGGAGCCGCGGTCGCCGGCGAGCCGCGACTGGAGCCAGCCACCCAGCCCCTCGACCCTGGCCTCGAGCCGCAGCAACGACCCGACGATGCCGCCCAGGACGAGCGACCCCAGCACGATCAGCATCGGCGCGCTCGACCCGACGTACGACGAGAGTGCGGGGTCGGTCACGGCGAACGCCGAGACCATGGCGATCAGCAGGGTCACCAGCCCCAGGGCATCGGTGACGACGTCGCGGGTGCGGACCGCCAGCCGGTTGCCGAGCAGCACACCGAGGCCCGCTCCGAGCAGCACCGTCACGACGTTGACAGCGGTGCCGATTCCGGGGATCACGGGACTCCTCTGACGTCGCGGGAGCCAAGAGCGTAGTCTCGGTCGCTGAGGTCGCGCACGGGGGACAGGTGGCGCGACGGCGTGCAGGAGGTCGTGAGAGCCGATGTGCCGATGATGCGTTCACAGGTGTCCCTGCGGACAGCCGTCCCCGAGGACGCGGACCAGCTCGTCGAGGTCTGGGCGGATGTCCTCCGCCGCGCCGAGCGCGACGAGCAGGTAGCCGACCTGGTCACCGTCATCGAGCGGGTGAGGGCGCTCGAGGACGAGCGTCTCGTCGTCGCGGAGTACGACGGCCAGCTGGCCGGCGCGGTACACCTCCGGGCCACCACGCTCACGCCCCTGAACCTGGAGCCCGTCGTCCAGGCGATCTCCCCGCACGTGCTGCCGCAGTTCCGTCGCCGCGGCATCGGCCGGGCACTGATGGAGGCCGCGGTCGCCTTCGCCGACGAGAGGGGCATCGGCCACCTCGCCTCGGCAGCCTCCGCGGGGTCACGCGACGCCAACCGGTTCATGGCCAGGCTCGCGCTCGGTCCGCACGCGACCCTGAGGCTCGCGCCGACGGCCGTGGTCAGGGCCAAGCTGACCGCGCAGCGGCCGGCGGCCGCCCGCCCCTCGAGCCGGCACCACCTCACGCACGTGCTCGCCGCCCGTCGGTCCCTGCGCAAGTCGCAGGCGCCGACCACGGGCTGATCCCTGCCCCTACTTGAAGCGGTCCGCCGGCATCAGGGCGCAGGTGATCCGCGACGTGCAGACCCGCTTGCCGCGCTCGTCGGTGATGACGACGTCGTACGTCGTCATGGTCCGGCCCAGGTGGATCGCCGTGGCCACGCCGGTGACGGTGCCGGAGCTGACCGCCCGGTGATGGGTGGCGTTGATGTCGACGCCGACCGAGAGCCGGTCGGGTGCCGCGTGGATCGCCGACCCGACTGACCCGAGCGTCTCGGCCAGCACCACCGACGCACCGCCGTGCAGGAGCCCGTAGGGCTGGGTGTTGCCCTCGACCGGCATCGTCGCCACGACCCGCTCCGCGGAGATCTCGACGAGCTCGATGCCCATCTTCTCGTTCAGCCCACCCATGCCCTGGGGCATCAGCGTGAGGAATTCGGCGACGGACGGGGTGGCCTGCTGGTCATCGGTCATGTGGCCATTCTTGCCGAGGGTCGTCCTGTCCGTACCGCCGGATAGAGTCGCCACCGTGTCTGACGCCGTGCCCGAGACCGACCGTCCGCGCCTGCTGCTCCTCGACGGGCACTCGCTGGCCTACCGCGCCTTCTTCGCGCTCCCGGTGGAGAACTTCTCGACCACCACGGGGCAGTTCACCAACGCCGTCTACGGCTTCACCTCGATGCTCATCAACGTCCTGCGCGACGAGGCGCCCACCCACGTGGCGGTGGCCTTCGACAAGTCCCGCCAGACGTTCCGGCTCGAGGAGTACCCGGAGTACAAGGCGAAGCGCAACAAGACCCCCGACGAGTTCAAGAGCCAGCTGCCGCTGATCCAGGAGGTCCTCGACGCCCTCCACATCCAACACCTGGAGCTCGAGGGCTACGAAGCCGACGACATCATCGCCACGCTCACGACCCAGGCGGTCGCGGCCGGCTTCGATGTCCTGATCCTCACCGGCGACCGCGACTCCCTCCAGCTGGTCAGCGAGTCCAGCACCGTGCTCTACCCCATGCGGGGGGTGAGCGAGCTGGCCCGGATGACCCCCGAGGCCGTTGAGGCCAAGTATGCCGTCCCACCCCACCGCTACCCCGAGATCGCGGCGCTGGTCGGCGAGGACTCCGACAACCTGCCCGGCATCCCGGGCGTCGGCCCCAAGACGGCCGCGAAGTGGATCAACCAGTACGACGGCCTCGACAACGTGATCACCCACGCCGACCAGATCACCGGCAAGGCGGGCGACAACCTCCGCGCCCACCTGGGCGACGTGATCCGCAACCGTCACCTCAACCGGCTGGTCGTCGACCTGACCCTCGACAAGGCGCCGGCCGACCTGCAGCGCCGGGCCTGGGACCGCCAGGAGGTGCACACGCTCTTCGACGGCCTCGAGTTCCGGGTGCTGCGCGACCGGCTCTTCGAGACCCTCGAGTCCGAGGAGGAGATCGACGACTCCGGGTTCGAGATGGCCGGCAGCCGGCTGGCCCCGGGTGAGGTCCCGGCCTGGCTCGACGAGCACGCTCCGGCTGGCGGCGCCCGCACCGGCGTGGCCGTGCAGGGCTCGTGGCGGGCCGGCACCGGCGAGGTCTGGTCCGTGGCGCTCGCCGCGCAGGACGGCACCGCCGCCTGGCTGGACGCCACCGAGGTCAGCCCCGAGGACGACGCCGCCCTGGTCGCCTGGCTCGGTGACCCCGAGCGGGCCAAGGTCCTCCACGACGCCAAGGGTCCGATGCTGGCGCTGTCGGCCCGCGGGTGGGACCTCCGGGGCCTGGTCAGCGACACCGCCCTCGCCGCCTACCTGGTCCGTCCCGACCAACGCTCCTACGACCTGGCCGACCTCACCCTGCGCTACCTCAAGCGCGAGCTGCGGCAGGGGACGCCCGAGCAGGACTCAGGCCAGGGGGAGCTGAGCTTCGACACGATCGAGGACGACGGCGCCGCCGAGACGGCGATGCTCCACGCCCGCGCCGTGCTCGACCTGGCGGAGGCGCTCGACACCGCCATCGAGGAGCACGGCGGCGCCCGGCTGCTCGCCGACATCGAGCTGCCGTTGGTCGACCTGCTCGCCGAGATGGAACGCACCGGCATCGCCGTCGACACCGACCACCTCGAGTCGCTGGAGTCCCACTTCGCGGCCGAGCAGAAGCTGGCCGCAGACGAGGCGTTCGCCGTCATCGGCAAGGAGATCAACCTCGGCTCGCCCAAGCAGCTGCAGGTGGTGCTCTTCGACGAGCTCGACATGCCCAAGACCAAGCGCACCAAGACCGGCTACACCACCGACGCCGACGCGCTCCAGGCGCTCTACGAAAAGACCGAGCACCCCTTCCTCACGGCGCTGCTGCGCCACCGCGACGTCGCCCGCCTGCGCCAGACGCTCGAGGGGTTGCTCAAGACGGTGGCCTCCGACGGCCGGATCCACACCACGTTCAACCAGCTGATCGCGGCCACCGGCCGGCTCTCGAGCACCGACCCCAACCTCCAGAACATTCCCATCCGCACCGAGGAGGGCCGCCGGATCCGCGAAGGCTTCTTGGTCGGCCGTGGCTTCGACTGCCTGATGACCGCCGACTACAGCCAGGTCGAGATGCGGATCATGGCCCACCTCTCAGTGGACAAGCTGCTGATCGAGGCTTTCAAGTCCGGCCAGGACTTCCACTCGATCACCGCCGCGCGGGTCTTCGGCGTCGACGCCGACGCGGTCACGGTCGAGATGCGGGCCAAGATCAAGGCGATGAACTACGGCCTCGCCTACGGCCTCTCGGCCTTCGGGTTGAGCCAGCAGCTCCGGATCGAGCCCGGCGAGGCCCGCGGCCTCATGGACGAGTACTTCGAGACCTTCGGTGGCGTCCGCGACTACCTCGGCGGCATCGTCGACGAGGCGCGCAAGTCCGGCTTCACGGAGACCATCTGGGGGCGCCGCCGCTACCTGCCCGACCTCACCAGCGACAACCGGCAGCGCCGCGAGATGGCCGAGCGGATGGCGCTCAACGCGCCCATCCAGGGCTCGGCCGCCGACCTGATCAAGGTCGCGATGCTCGGCGTCGACCGCGCGCTGCGCGAGTCCGGCCTCGCGTCACGGATGCTGCTCCAGGTCCACGACGAGCTCGTGTTCGAGGTCGCCGAGGGGGAGCGGGACGCGCTCGAGGAGCTGGTGCGCCGCGAGATGGCCGGCGCCGCCGACCTCGCCGTGCCCCTCGACGTCTCCGTCGGCACCGGCCGCAGCTGGCACGACGCCGCTCACTGAGCGGCGGGTGCCGCCGTCGTCCGGTCGTCCGAGCCGTGCAGCAGCGCGGTGCCCAGCAGGGCGAGCAGCACCGTCAGGTCGACGGCCACCACCGCCACGAGGAGCGAGCCGGCGCTGACGACGTACGCGGAGGTGCCGGCGACGGCGACCAGTCCGGCCCACAGGACCCAGACGCTCGCGCGGTGCTGGCGGGCGACGACCTCGTAGACCATCAGCTGGATCATCGCCAGCAGCGTGCCGAGGACGGCGAACAGGCCGACCAGCGGCTCGATCTGGGCGTACGCCGGCCCGCCGACGAAGACGACCGCCACCTCGCTGAGCACGACCGCGCCGAGGCTGGCGACCACACCGATCCCGGCGACCAGGATCAGGCCCTTGAGGTACATGCTGCGGCGCTCGGTCGAGGACGCCATCGAGGGGAACGCGATCACGACCACGAACTGGGGCAGGAACAGCACGGCCTTGGTGAGGATGAGCCCGCCGGCGTAGAGACCTGCGACGTGGTCGTCGAGGACGATCCTGGCGACCACCACGTCGGCGTTGGAGAGGGCGAAGAACGCGAAGAGGGCGTGCGAGTTGGCCGCGACCTCGCGCAGGATCTGCTCGCCGGTGCGGACCACCGACCGGCGGCCGGCGGCGCCACGGCCCACGTGACCGAGGGTCAGCGCCCCGACCAGAGCCGGCACCCACGCTGCGATCGCGACCCCCAGCATCGCGCCGAAGGCGGACGGGACCAGCAGCATGGTGCCGCCGGCGATCGCCAGCCTGCCCAGCCCGATACCGAGGTAGATGCCGCCGAGTGCGCCCCAGCGCTGCTCCCCCTGGAGGACCCCCGCCTGGCCGCCCATGATCGTGAGCGGAACGGCGGCCAGGCCGATCATCAGGGCGGCCGGCCAGTCCTCGAGCTGGAGCCCCCAGGTGATCACTGGCGTCAGCAGCAGGCAGAGCCCGCCGAGACCGAGTGCCGACCGGTAGGAGGCCGACATCAGCGCGGCCTCGACCTCCTCGCGACGGTCCGGGTTCGAGGCGATCTTGCGGGCACCGGTCGCCTGCAGGCCCAGGGAGAGGACCACGACGACGAGCAGGAGGCCCATGAGGCTGGCGACCGCGCTGTACTCCGCCGGGCCGAGCCGGCGGGCGGCGATGATGGTGAAGCCGTAGGTCGAGATGTTCTGCACCGCCATCGCGATCGCGATGCCCGTGCCGCTCCGGAGGAGGGCGCGAAGGCTCCCCGGCGCAGAGCTCTCCGTCCGTGGCACGCGGAGAGCCTAGAGGGTGGCTCCGCGCACACCCCGGTCAGTACGGGTCGGCGGTGTCGTGGTGTCCGAGGACCCGCGCCAGTGGGCGGAGCCGGAGCCGGAGCAGCACCTTGACGACGAGGTTGCGCAGCCACCACGGCAGCTCGCCGAGCATCCGGGCGCGGTCGGCGGGCCGTGGGGCGACGACCTCCAGACGGGCCAGCGACCCGGTGCGGCCGGCGTACCGGAGCCGGGTCGAGGGCAACACGTCGCGGAGCAGGGCGAGGGTGACCCCGAGGGACGAGAACGCGTCGTGGACGAGGACGGTGCCGCCCGCGGGTACGACGGACGTCCACCGGAGGTCGTCCCGCACCGTCCAGTAGTCGTGCTTGCCGTCGATGTAGACCAGGTCTGCCGGCCCGTCCCAGCAGGCCCGGGCGTCGGCGCTCGCCGAGACCCGGAGGTCGATGGCTCCGGTCACGCCGGCACGCGCGGTGTTGGAACGGAAGCGGGCCTCGGTGTCGGGTCCGCCGTAGCGCCAGTCGCCGGGGAACGGGTCGACAGCGGTGACGGTGACCTCCCGGGCGCCGCTGGCGAGCAGGATCGTGGAGCGACCGTGATGGCTCCCGATCTCAACGATCCGGCCGCCGGGCGGGACCGCCGACGCGGCGTCGTACAGGACGCGCGCCTGGTCCTCCGTCAGCCAGCCCGGGACATCGCTGGCGAGCGCGAACGCCTCCCGGAAACCCATAGGGTGCAGCCTAGTCAGGGGAGGGAGGTCGGATGGATCGCGCGACGGTACGCCGCCTCGTCCTCGACGCCTGGCCGCTCCTGGTGGCGGCGGCCCTCCTGCTCCCGCTGCTGACCGGTTCCGGCAGCCCGCTTGCCCGCGACCTGGTCTTCGTGCCGCACCAGCCGTGGACCGACGCGGTCCTCGGGCTAGGGGACGCTGCGCCCCGGGCCGTCCCGCTGGACGCGCTCGTGTCGCTGGCGAGCACCGTCGTCGACGGCGGAGTGCTCGCCCGGGTGGTGCTGCCGCTCGTCCTGGCCACGGCCGGGTGGGGGGCCCACCGCCTGGTCTGCGACCTCGGCACGCCGGCCCGCCTGGCGGCCGGCGGCCTTGCCGTGTGGAACCCGTTCGTCGTGGAGCGGCTCGCCCTCGGGCAGTGGGCGCTGCTCGCGGCGTACGCCGCCCTCCCGTGGCTGGCGATGGCGGCCATCCGCTTCCGGCACAGCGGCACGGTCCGTGACCTGGCCCCGGTCGTGCTCTGGCTGGCCATGGCCTCGATCACGCCGACCGGCGGTCTCCTGGCCCTCGCGGCGGTGCTGGTGTTCGGCCTGGCTGGTCCGGCCAGCGCGCTTCGCCTGGTCCCGGTGGTGCTCGTGCTGCAGCTGCCGTGGGTGTTCCCGGCGCTGACGGGAGGCGCCGGGGTGACCTCGGACCCCGCGGGCGTGGCTGCGTTCGCGGCACGTGCCGAGGGACCGGGTGGCGTCGTGGCCGCCGTCCTGGGCCTGGGCGGAATCTGGGACTCGGGCAGTGTTCCCGGCACCCGCGAGACCTGGTGGGGCACGGCGGCCGCGGTGGTCGTCGTGCTGGCGCTCGTGGTCGGAGGCCGGCACCTGTGGCGGAGGTACGGCCGGGCCGATGTCGCCCGCTGGGCGACACTGGCCGCCGGCGGGCTTCTGCTCGCCCTCGCCAGCAGCACGACTGTGGGCGCCGACGCGCTCGGCTCGGCCGTGGAGACCGTCCCCGGCGCCGGCCTGCTGCGCGACAGCCAGAAGTTCGTGGCGCCCTTCGCCGTCGCGGCGGTCGCGGCGATGGCGGCGACCGTCCACGTCGTCGTCGAACGGGTACGCACCTGGGGGAGCGAGGTGGGCCTGGCCGCCGCCGTCATGGCGGTCGCCGTCCCGGTGCTCCTGCTGCCGGACGCCACCGGCACCGTGTGGCCGACCGTGGAGCCGGTCGACCCGTCGCCGGACCTCGACGCCGTGGCCGCAGTCGTCGACGGCACCGATCGCGACCTGGCCACGCTGCCGTGGCGCTCCTACCGGCGGTTCGACTGGGGCAGCGACCTCATCTCCTCCGACCCCGCCGTCCGCTGGTTCGACGTCGACGTCGTGGTGGCCGACGACCTCGCCGTCGGCGACCTCACGGTGACGGGGGAGAGCGGCCGGGCGCGCGACATCGGGGACGCTCTCGACCAGGCACCTCCGGCCGAGGCGCTCGCCCCGCTGGGGGTGGGGTGGGTGCTGGTCTACCTCGACGACCCCGACGCCGACGACCTCGACCTGACCGGGCTGACGGAGGAGTACGCCGGCCCCGACGTCGCCCTCTACTCCGTGCCCGACGCCCGCCCGGAGCAGAATGTCGGGGGTTCCGCGGACCGCTGGCTGGTGGTGCTCGCGGACCTCGCCGCCGCCCTGCTGGTCGGGGCCGCAGCCGTCGTACGGATCACCTCGCGAAAGCGCAGGTCGGGGCGTTCCCCGGTGGTACGCTGACGCGGATCCTTGGGAGAGGGAGAACTGTGAACTCGTTGCTTGCTGGCGCCAAATTGTTGGCGCCGCTCATTGCCGGTGCCGCACTCGGCACGGTCACCATGGTCGGACTGGTCTACTCGCAGACCCAGGCCCCGAGCAGCAACCCCGCCGAGCAGCAGGTCCTGGTCTACGGCGACCGCTGACCCTCGTTCTCCACCGCACGACGCAGCACCCCTTCGACGATCCCGGTCGTCACCGACCAGTCGAACTCGCTCGCCCGTAGCGCGGCCGCGTCGCCGAGGCGTTCCCGCGTCCACGGGTTGCCCAGGACCTTGCGGGTGATCGCCGTCATCTCGTCGACGTCGTCGACCAGCGCGCCGGTCCGGCCGTCCACGATCGACTCGGTCACGCCACCCGCGTCGCGGTAGGCCACCGTGCCGGTGCGCTGCGCCGCCGCCTCCAGCACCGCGAGACCCCAACCCTCCTTCACCGACGGCAGCAGCATCAGCCACGCGCTGGCGAGCAACCGGTCCCGCTCGGCGTCGTCCACGTGACCGTGGAAGCGGACCACGTCCTCGGCGGCCAGCTCCTCCACGGCCGCCTCCAGCTCCGGGCGCCACCAGCCCTCGCCGATGATGTCGAGCACCAGGTCGGGGAACTCGCGTCGCAACCGGACGGTGACCTCGACGGCGTGCTCGATCTGCTTGTGCGGGACCAGCCGGGCCAGCACGCACAGTCGTGGTGTCGGGGACCGCTCCCCGCTGCTGCGCTGGGCCGCGAGACCGTTGCGGGCCACGGTGATCGAGTCCTCCGGGATACCGAGCCCGACCAGGTCGCGGCGGGACGCCTCCGACACCGTCACGTGCGGCCGGCGCCGGTAGGCCGCCGGCGTCAGGCGGCTCTCCACGAACCAGCCGACCCTGCCCGCGATCCCGGGGTAGATGATCTGCCACTGCCGCTGGTGCACGTGGTGGACCAGGGCGACCACGCCGCGCCGCCGGACCAGCGGGGTGCCGAAGGGCAGGCCGTTGATCACGTCCACGACCGCGTCAGTACGCCGGTGTCGGGCCAGCCAGAGGAGACCCCGGGGATAGACGGTGAGCCGACCCCCGGTGCGGATCACCCGGACGCCGTCGAGGTTGCTCTCGGCCGGCGCGCCCTCGTGCCGGGCGCACACGATGGTCACCTCGTGACCTCGCTGCACCAGCCCTCGCGCGACCTGCTCGACGAAGACCTCGGACCCGCCACCGTCGGGGTGGGTGGAGTCGCGCCAGGTGAGGAAGGCGACCCGCATCAGCTCTCCCCGGCCCGGGCCCGGTCCGTCAGGGCGGTGCACAGCAGCGGGTCGAGACCGCGCTCCACGTGGAGCCGGATGCCGCTCTTCGCCAGTTCGGCGTCGTCCTGGGTCACGGGCACCACGTCGACCGAGCTGCCGATCCACGTGTCGTCGTAGTCGAAGGAGCGGAGGTAGCCGACGAACCCACCAGGGGTGGAGCTGACCTCGGCGTATCCCAGGTCGGGGTCGTCGCGCACCCCCACCCGGATCTCGCCCGGGGGGAGCACGTCGAACCAGAAGCCTGGCCGGTAGCCCTCGTCGGTCTCGAGGAGAAGCCGCGCCTGCCCGTGGTTGTTGGTCATGAACCAGATCCACCCCGGCTCCTCCGACTGGATCCGCGCGAGCCGCACGCTGGCCGCCGAGAAGTCGCGGTCCAGGGTGACGTCGAAGACCTGGCTGCGGTGCTCGACCGGCACCCAGGGCTGGGTGTCGTCACCGGAGTTGACGTAGACCGCGTCGCAGTCACCCCGGATCGCGATGTCGTCGGTCTCGCCACCCGAAGGCGGCCCGTCGACCCGGGACACCAGCCGGCTCTGCTGCTCGCCGCTCCACGACTCCTGGGCGGACAGGTAGTGCTGGAGTGCAGGGCCGCGGGCCGTCATCGCCGTCTCGGTGAAGCCGGTCAGCATCTGGGCCGCCACCGAGAACACCATCGCCCCGGTCATCACGACCAGCGCCGTGGCGTACACCCAACGGGGGCGACGCAGCAGCCAGTGGTTGAGGACGCACACGCCGATCGCACCGCCCAGGACGATCGCCGGCACGAACTCGCTGGTGTAGCGGTAGGCGAGGTAGCCGTAGCCCATGACCCCGGCGGTCACGAGCACGCCGGCGACGAGCGGCGCGCGCAGGGTGCGCCGGGCCTGGTCGACACCGGGCCGGAAGACGGCGACGGTGGCCACCGCCGTCATCAGCAGCAGCCACGGCATGAACGACGTGACGCTGCCGGTGCGGTAGCTCTGGTCGAGGAACGCCCCACCTTCGGCGCGGGCGGGCTCGGCGGGCAGCGTGACCCACGGGAAGTAGTCGACGAAGCGGATGCCGTCTGGCCGGAAGTAGTTGACGAAGGACGTGGTGAAGAACTGCGGGCCGGTGATGGTGCCGCCGTTGACGTCGAGCGCCTCCTGGCGACGGGTGTTCAGGTCGGTCCACACCTGGTCCTCGAGCGGGAAGAGGTAGGGGTGCCGGAACTTGATCCAGTTGTAGGCGATGCCGGCGGCCAGGGACGCCGTGGCCGTGCCCAGCACCCACCAGCCCGTACGCCGGCGGTCGGGGTGCAGCCGTCCGGTGAGCAGCCAGACCCCGATGCCCATCGACACCAGGCAGACGGCCCAGCCACCCGTGGTGCGGGTCATGATCGTGGCCAGGGCGAACGCCGCCAACCAGCTGATCGCCGTCGGTTCCGGGGACTGCATCACGCGCAGCATCCAGTACATCGATCCCACCACCAGCGGGATCGACCACGCGTAGACCTCGTGGTAGACCCACGGGTCCGACGCGACGAAGGTGAGAGTCGTGCCCCCGGTCGCCAGGGCGAGGAAGATCGCCACCGACGTCGCCTCGAGCCGGCCGACGACCACTCCGGGGTACATCAGGTCCCGGACCAGCCACACCAGCTTGGCCGTCATCACCGCCATCAGCAGGAAGGCCAGCGCCATCGACAGCAGCGTCAGCCGGCCGTCGTACTCGGTGGTCGTGAACAGCACCGGGATCCGCAGGACCGCCGGGAACGGCGGGAAGTACATGTACTCCTGGCCGCGGAGCACGAAGCCCTCGATGCCGAGCGAGCCGCGCGGCACCCAGATCCGGCCGTCGAGGAAGGCCCGCGCCTGCAGGTCGAAGAAGTTGGAGGCGTAGCCGATCCCCATGGCCGTGCGGGTGAGGTTGGTGGAGTAGTTGAGCAGGGTCAGGAGGAAGGCCGCCGCACCCACCGAGAGCCCCGCGCCCGTCGCGAGGGCCCGCCGGAGGCGGTCGGGCCGCGGCCCATCGTTCAAGCCCGCTCCAGCCGGTACAGGAACTGGTAGCCGAACAAGGTCGGCCACATCCGCGTGGCCGCTCGATCGGCAGCCGCCACCCGGCCGGCCACCCGGGCGACCCGGTCGTCGGCCGCCCCGCGCGCCACCACGTCGAACGGTGACCCGACGGTCTGGCGCTCGACGATCCGCAGCCCGCACTGCTTGATCAGCCGCTCGAAGGTGCGTCGGGTGAAGAAGCGGACGTGACCGTGGTCGAGGGGGCCGCGCTGGTCGTAGTCGAACCGCCCGGAGACCACCTTGGCGCGGGGGTACCAGTGGGCGAAGTTCGGGATCGACACGAAGACCTCGCCGTCGGACGCGAGCCGACCGGCGATGTCGGTGAGGAGCTGCTGGGGGTCGACGACGTGCTCGAGGACGTCACCCGCGACGACGACCCGGTAGCCGCTGCCGGCCTCCTCGGGGAGACCCCGGTTGAGGTCGGCCTCGACGAACGTCTGCACCCGGTCGGCGATGCCCTCGTGCTTGACCAGGTCCACACCGGTGACGGCATGGCCGTAGGCACCGGCGAGCGCGGCGAACTGGCCGTCGGAGCACCCGACGTCGAGCACCTCGGCGGGCGGGACCGACTCCAGCCACCGCAGGAGCACGCCGTGCGAGGAGTGCTCGGACGGCTTCAGCTCGTAGGCCTCGGTGTCCGGCGCGGTGGTGGACTCGCCGAAGCCCATCCGGTGCATCCGGTAGCGGACCACGTCGAGGCTGACGTCCTTGGCGTACTTCATGCCGTTGACGTAGCAGATCTCGTCGCCGTAGTAGGTGGGGATCGGCACCTCGACGATCCGCTTCCCCTGGCCGGCGAGGCCCAGGATGATCTCGGTGTCGAAGCTGAACCCGTCGACGTACGACGTCAGGTCGAGGTCGGCGAGCGCGTCGACGCGGTAGGCCCGGTAGCCGCTGTGCCACTCGGTGAGCTCCAGCCCGGCGACGCCGTTCTGGAAGCGGGTCAGGACCTTGTTGCCCACGAACTTGTAGAGCGGCATGCCGCCCTCACGGGCCGCCCCGCGGGTCATCATCCGCGAACCGAAGACGGCATCGGCGTCGCCCGAGGCGAGCGGCGCGACCAGCGACTCGATGTGCTCGGGGGCGTACTGGCCGTCGCCGTGGAGCAGCACCACGATGTCGAGGCCGTGCGCGATCGCCCACGCGTAGCCGGCCTTCTGGTTGCCGCCGTAGCCGAGGTTCTTCTCGTGCCGCACCACCGTCAGCGGCAGTCTGGAGCCGCTCTTGAACCGCAGGCCGACCTCGTAGGTGTCGTCCGAGCTCGCGTCGTCGCACACCAAGATGTGGTCGACGGTCTCGATGAACGACTGGGGCAGGCGCGACAACGTCTGGGCCAGGGTGGCGGCGGCGTTGTAGGCGACGACGAGCACGCCGACGCGTGGCGCACGGGTCTCGTGGGGCACTCCGGAAGTCTAACCGGCACGGTCTCGACGCATGGGGCTTCGTGGCATCATTCGCGCCATGACCGACCTGTCCCTCGTCGACGTCGAGCGCCTGCGTGCCGACCTGCCCGAGACCACCGGGCAGTACCACCGGGCGTCGCCCTTCCCGCACATCGTGATCGACGGTGTGCTCCACGACGACGCCTTCGTCAAGGCCGCCGCGGAGTTCCCGGGGATGCACGACGAGTTCTGGAAGGGCTACCTCCACGTCAACGAGACGAAGTACTCCAACACCGAGCCCGACACCTGGGGCGACACGCTGACGGCCGTGGCCCGGGAGTTCTGCTCGCCGGAGTTCGTCGCCTACCTCGAGGAGCTCACCGGCATCGGCGACCTGATGCCGGACTGGACGATGGACGGCGGGGGGCTCCACCAGACGAAGACCGGCGGCCACCTCAACATCCACGCCGACTTCTCCACGCACCACACGCACGAGAACTGGGCCCGGCGGGTCAACATCCTGCTCTACCTCAACGAGGAGTGGCTGCCGGAGTGGGGCGGCAAGCTCGAGCTGTGGGACCCCGACATGACCGCGTGCCGGGCCAGGGTCACGCCCGCCGGCAACCGGATGCTGGTGTTCACGACATCCCTCGACAGCTTCCACGGCCACCCGGACCCGCTGACCTGCCCCGACGACGTGGCCCGTCGCTCGATGGCGCTCTACTACTTCACCGAGGAGCAGAACGCCGTCCGGCGTTCCACGAACTACCAGGCGCGACCCGACGAGAGCCGGGCCAAGAAGGCCGCCATCTGGGCCGACCGCAACGCGCTCGACGCCTACGACCGCCTGAAGCGCCGGCTCGGCATCTCCGACGAGCGGGTCAGCCGGCTGATGACGAAGGTCGACCGGCTGCGCCGTCGCTCACGCTGACGTGTGCTGCCGGGGCGGCGGGCCGTCCTCGGGGGCCGGTGTCGACCGGCGCGTGCGCCACGAATTCCAGGTGCGCCGGAAGTACGCCGGGAACCCGTAGTCGAGCTCTCGCCACCCGGGTGCCTGCAGGGCGCGCTGGACCCGGCGCTCGACCAGCCACTCGCTGACGAGTACGCACACGAACGTCAGCGCGAGCGCGAACGTCGTCCGCCAGCCCCAGTGCCAGTCCATCGTGTGACGGGGGACGAAGAAGAAGACCGGGTAGTGCCAGATGTAGAGGCCCAGGGACCGGCTGCCGAGGAAGACCAGCGGTGCGAAGCCGATCGTCGCGGTCAGCACGCGCGGGACCCGGGCCGAGAGCGCGGATCCCGCCACGAAGAGGAACAGGGCCGCCGTGGTCAGCCGGCCGAAGACGCCGAGGTAGGACTGGTGGGTCGTCGCGTAGAGCAGCGGCACCAGCGCGAGCGAGGAGACGGCGAGCACCCACACGGCGTACGGCTGGACCCGCCGGAGGTAGGGCAGGCTCGCGGCAGCGAGGGCGCCTGCCAGCGGGGCGTCGATGCGGACGCTGGTCCGGAGGAGCGAGGCGATCTCGGACTCCGTGCCGGAGACGTGGGCGGTCCAGGTCCACGAGGCGACGATGAGTACGGCCAGGGCGGCGACCAGCACGGCCGGTCTCCGCCGCAGCACGTAGACGAGGAACGTGACGAACACGAGCGCCTGCAGGTAGACCGACAGGTACCAGAGGTGCCCGAAGTCGGGGCGGGCCTCGTAGGCCGCGGCGCGCACGTACCAGTTCCACGAGTAGGTGAGCACGCGCAGGACGGACGTGCTGGTGCTCTTGTCCACGTTGGTGTCGGTCTCGTCGAACACAGTGACCAGCACGGCGACGAGGAGGAAGAAGCCGACCTGGCCGGTGAGCCGGACGTAGCGGCGGGCGATGTCGACGGCAGGGTGCAGGCCGGCGGGGGACTGCGCCCGCCGGAGAAGTGACTGGGTGGCGACGAAGGCGCCGACCACGAAGAAGATCGAGACGGCGAAGTTGCCGGCCCGGAACAACGTGTCCAGCGGGTCGGACGACAGGACGCGCTCCGACGGCCAGATCGCCCAGCCGTGCGAGAGCACGACGAGGATGATCGCGATGCCACGCAGCCCGTCGAAGATCTCGATCCGGCGCGGAGCGGTCGTGGGGGCGGTGGGCACGCAAGAACTCTAGACGTCTGGACGGTTCGATCGAGGCGGGTCAGCGAGGTCGCCGGAGCGTTCATCGGTAATGGCCCGGCACGTGCGCGCTGCGCTGCTAGGGTTCGAAAGTTCACAGTGCTCAGGGAGGGGTACGTACGTGCGTAAGAAGGTCGGTACCACACTGTCGGTGCTCGGAGGATTTCTGATCCTCGTCGCCTTGCTGGGGATGTTCTACGCCCCCGGCCCCCTGATGAAGACACCGCTCGACGTCGACAACGAGACGGCGCTCTCGGGCACCGTCGAGCTGTCCGGCGAGACGCTGCCGGTGAAGGTCTGGAGCGTCACCTTCACCGACTCCGAGAAGTCCGACGACGACGTCGTCGTGTGGGTCAACTCCAGCTGTCTGGTCCTCGACGAGGGTGACATCACCGAGTGTGTCTCCGCCGACGACGAGCAGGAGCGGTTGCTGTCCGCCACGACCGACAACTTCGCGTCCGACCGGAACACCGGTATCGCGGTCAACGACCCCAAGTACCTCCCGGCCGAGGCCGAGGAGCACCAGGGACTCGTCAACAAGTGGCCCTTCGAGGCGGAGAAGAAGACCTACCCCTACTGGGACTCGCTGGTCGGTGACACCGTCGACGCGGAGTACGACCGGACCGAGGAGCTCGACGGCCTCGAGACCTACGTCTACACCGTCAGCATCGACGAGGCACCGATCGAGCTGACCGACGGCGTGCCCGGCACGTACACCGACGACAAGGAGATCTGGGTCGAGCCGGTCACCGGCGCGATCGTCGACCAGGTCGACAGCCAGGTCCGGCTCGACGAGGAGGGTGAGACCTTCCTCGCGCTCGACATCTCGTTCACCGACGACGAGGTCGCGGAGAGCGTCGAGGACGCCAAGGCCAATGCCCTCAAGCTCAACCTCGCCACCAAGATCGTTCCGATGATCGGTTTCATCGCCGGCATCCCGATGGCGATCATCGGCATCGCGCTGCTGGTCACGGCTCGCCGCAAGGAAGACGACGGGACCACCGCCTCCGACGAGGAGTGACGGTTCAGGCGCCCGCCACGAGGCGGGCGCCGAAGATCGCCGTGCCCGGGGTGAAGCGACCGCGCACGCCGGACCAGCCACCCCAGACCCGGTCGTGGCCCTCGGGCCACTCCGGCTCGAGCAGGTCGGTGATCAGGAAGCCGGCACCTGCGAGCAGCGACACCCAGTCGCCCAGCGTGCGGTGGTGCTCGACGTACGCCACCCGGCCGGTCGCGTCGTCCACCTCGACGTACGGCGTCCGGTCCCAGTAGGACTGGCTGGCGACCAGCCCCGCCTCGCCGGGGTCGTCGGGGAACATCCACCGGGTCGGGTGGGTGATCGAGAACGCGTACCGGCCGCCGGGGCGCAGCACACGGGCCGTCTCGGCCAGGGCCTGGTCGAGGTCGCTGACGAACTGCAGCGCGCCGAACGACGAGAAGACCACGTCGAACGAGTCGTCGCCGAACGGCAGGTGCGTCGCCGTCCCCAGGACGGACGGGACCGCGACCCCGGTGTCGGCGTCGATCCTGCGCGAGTGCTGGAGCTGCCGGAAGGACAGGTCGAGTCCGTAGGAACGCCCACCCTGCGCCTGGATCCAGCGCGAGCACTGGCCGGCGCCGGAGCCGACCTCGAGGACGTCGCGGCCGGCGACGTCTCCGAGGATGCCGGCCTCCGACTCGGTCAATCCCTCGGGACCCCACACGAAGCCGGCGTCACCGAGGAACTCGCCGTGGGTGGACTGGTACTCGTCGGCGTAGCGGTCCCAGTCCGGGCCGTTGGCCTGCCGGGACTCGGCCTCGTCGACCGGACGTCGCTCCACCCGGACCGGTGGGTGACCGGCTGACTGGTCGGGGTTCACGAGCGGAGCGTATCTGGGGGCGTACGTCGGACCGTGGCACGATCGCGGCATGGACCTCGCCTCCCTGAGCCCGCTCTCCGGCGGCTGGTCCGGAGAGACGTTCCTGGCCGACACGGCGGGGGAGCGGAGCGTGGTCCGGATCTACGCCCGTCCCGGCCATCGCGGCGATGTCGCACACGAGGTCGACGCGGCGCTGCTCCGCCTGCTGCGCGGACTTGTCCCGGTGGCGGAGGTGCTGGAGGTACGCCGGGCCGACGCCGCGTCGGGACTCCCCGCCCTGCTCATGACCTCGTTCGTGGAGGGGACGCGGGGCGACGAGCTGCTGCCCACGCTGGGCGCTGCCGACCTGGCCCGGGTGGGTGCCAACCTGGGCGACCTGCTGGCCGACCTGGGCGGCATGCCGATGTTGCGGTCCGGACCCTTCGTGGACAGTGACCTGACCGTCGGCTCGTTCGGCGACATCGACGGCCTCCCGGCCTTCATCGAGCTGCATCGGGACCAGTTGACCAGCTTCGGCGCCGACGACCTCGCCGGGTTGCAGGCCGTGGCCGTCGACGCGCAGACGCTCCTCGACACGGTCGCCCGCTCCTGCCTCGTGCACAGCGACTTCAACCCGAAGAACCTGCTGCTCGACCCGGAGACCCTCGAGGTCACCGCCCTGCTCGACTGGGAGTACGCCCACGCCGGTCACCCGTACTCCGACCTCGGCAACCTCCTGCGCTTCGACCGGGACGACACGTTCGCCGACGCCGCGCTGGCGGCGTACACCTCCAGGCGTGGGGGTGACCCGGCGTCGGCCCTCGCCCTGGCCAGGGCCGCCGACCTGTGGGCTCTGGTCGACCTCGCGTCCCGGGCGGGCGACAACCCCGTGGCCGACCGGGCGCACGAGCGACTGTTGACGATCGCGCGGACGGGGGACCCCTCCGCGCACTAGATTGCGCGCGTGGAACCGACGGACGAGACCCGGCGCGAACGCTGGGAAGAGCTCGGCAACTGGCCGCTCACCATCGCCGCGCTGCTGTTCCTGGGCGCCTACGCCTGGCCGATCCTCGAGCCCGACCTGACCGGAGCCTGGGCGACCTTCTGCCGGGTCGTGACCGTGGGTGCGTGGCTGATGTTCGCCGTCGACTACGTGGTGCGGCTCGCCCTGAGCGTCGACCGGTGGGCGTTCGTCCGGTCCAACGTGTTCGACCTGATCGTCGTCGCGCTGCCGGTGCTGCGGCCGCTGCGCCTGCTGCGCCTGGTCACCCTGTTGACCGTGCTGAACCGGCACGCCGGGAGCTCGCTGCGCGGGCGCGTGGCGGTCTACGTGGCCGGGGCGTCCGCGCTGGTGATCCTGGTGGCCGCGCTCGCCGCCCTGGACGCGGAGCGGGACGCTCCAGGGGCCAACATCACCGGCTTCGGCGACGCCCTGTGGTGGGCGATGACCACCGTGACCACGGTGGGGTACGGCGACAGCTTCCCGGTCACGACCACGGGCAGGTTCGTCGCGGCCGGCCTGATGCTGTGCGGCATCGCCCTGATCGGTGTGGTGACGGCGTCGTTCGCCTCGTGGCTGATCGAGCGGGTCAGCGAGGTCGAGGAGGAGTCCGAGGCCGCGACACGCCGCGACATCGCCGCCCTCACCCGGGAGGTGCGGGCGCTGCGCGAGGAGGTCTCCCGGCTGGGTGGGCCGGGTCCCGGCTGAGCGTCCCCGGTTGGACTCGTGCGCGCGGCGCGGCGTACTCTTTGCTATTGCGCCTGAAGTCTGCCCGGGTTCCAGACGGAGCGAACTTGGCTCGCTATCCATCAACCGGTAGTGAAACCGACCTTCTGGCGTGCCCGCACAACTCCATCCATCCAAGGAATCACCTCCCTTATGACGAGTACCATCTCCGCTCTTCCCGATTACGACGCGCCTCAGATCGCGATCAACGACATCGGTTCCGAAGAGGAATTCCTCGCGGCCATCGACGCGACCATCAAGTACTTCAACGACGGCGACATCGTCGAGGGCACCATCGTCAAGGTCGACCGTGACGAGGTCCTCCTCGACATCGGTTACAAGACCGAAGGCGTCATCCCCTCGCGTGAGCTGTCGATCAAGCACGACGTCGACCCCTCCGAGGTCGTTGCCGTCGGCGACAGGATCAGCCGGCCTTCCTTGTCCTCCTTCTGGAGGACAAGGGCCTCGACGACGTCGCCGACGGAGACGACCTCGTTGGGGTCGACGTCGTGCTTGATCGACAGCTCACGGGAGGGGATGACGCCCTCGGTCTTGTAGCCGATGTCGAGCAGGACCTCGTCACGGTCGACCTTGACGATGGTGCCCTCGACGATGTCGCCATCGTTGAAGTACTTGATCGTCAGGTCGATGGCGGCGAGGAAGTCCTCTTCGCTCCCGATGTCGTTGATCGCGACCTGGGGAGTGGTGGGGCTGTCGAGGGTGCTGGTCAAGAGAAGGGCTCCGGCTGCGGGTAGGGGATCGTGACCTGCCCCGGGTGGGCGAGGTCTTGTCGGCGCAGCGGGCAGATCGTCGAAGCCAGTAGGACAACACCCAAGGGGAGTAGAGGAGAAGTCAGACCAACACAGACGAGCGCGGGCATGCGTGCTCGAGCACCCGCAGCGCGTGCGTACACACTACGCGCATGAGCGAGCCAGCGTCGAACCCCTCGGGCACCCCGGTCGCGCACCGGAACGCAGGTCCCGGCGAGAGCGCCCGGGCCAACCGCAGCTGGTGGGACGCCAATGCCGCCGACTACTACGCCGAGCATGGGGACGTGCTCGGCGACGCCGACCTGCTGTGGTGCCCGGAGGGCCTGCGCGAGGCCGACGCCTGCCTGCTCGGTCCGGTCGCTGGCCTGGACGTGCTGGAGGTCGGTTGCGGGGCCGCCCAAGGCGCCCGCTGGCTGGTCGCGCAGGGGGCAGTCGCCACCGCCTTCGACGTGTCCGGTGGCCAGCTGGCGCAGTCGCGCGCCCTCGATGAGCGGACCGGGACCGCCGTACACCGGGTGGTGCAGGCCGACTGCCAGCGGCTGCCGTTCCGGGACGCCGCCTTCGACGTGGTGGTGAGCGCCTTTGGCGGCATCCCCTTCGTGGCGGACAGCGCCGGCACCATGTGCGAGATCGCGCGGGTCCTGCGGCCCGGCGGACGACTGGTGTTCAGCACCACCCATCCCGTCCGCTGGGTCTTTCCGGACGACCCAGGACCGCGTGGGCTGACGGTGCAGCAGAGCTACTTCGACCGGACGCCCTACGTCGAGCAGGACTCAGCCGGGGCAGCGACCTACGTCGAGCACCACCGCACCCTGGGTGACCGGGTCCGGGAGCTGGTCGCGGCCGGGCTGGTGCTCGACGACCTCGTCGAGCCGGAATGGCCCGAGGGGCGCACCCAGGAGTGGGGCCAGTGGTCCCCGCTTCGTGGCGCGCTCCTCCCGGGTACAGCGGTCTTCCGCGCGCACCGCCCCCGTCGCGGCTAGCGCTTGGCCGTGCTCTGGTCGACAGCCGGCTCGTTGCGCGGGACGGGCAGGACACCGCTGACGTCGGGGCGGCCGGAGGGCAGCTCGACGACCTCGTCCTCGCGACGACGCGACCCGAGGGCAAACCCACCCATGAGGAGCAGCAGCCCGAGGACGCCCAGGGCCCACGGGGCCCGGTTCAGCGCGACGGCCTTGCTCTTGGCCTCCTTGGCGGCCGTCACGCGGTCGGCGATCGTGGCGTCGGTCGGCACCAGGTTGTCGACAAGCAGGGCCGGGGTCACCACACCGTTGGCGAGCCGGATCTTGGTCTGCGGCGACGTCGTGGAGCTGACGATCGAGCCGGTGACCGGCTCGACGAACACGTGCCGACCGACATTGGAGTACAGCGTGTCGGTGCCCTCGAGAACGCCGTACTGCCCGAGGGAGACCTCCGGGATGGTGCCCTCGAACTCGTAGACCTCGAGGCCTTTGAGCGTCGTGGTGCGCACGTAGGAAACCGGCCAGGATTTCTGGGAGCTCTGGTCGTAGTAGTCGTAGCGACCCTTGTCGGTGCCGAACGGGAACTTCACCGTCTGGCCCGTGGTCTTCACCGTGCTGCCGAAGCCGGTCACGCCGCGACCGGTGCTGCGGTCGAACGCGACCACGGCCTTACCGGCCCGGAGCGACTGGAACTTCCCGTCCACGACGCTTGGCGGCACGGTGCCGTCGGCCTTGACCTGCTTGAGGTCGAGCAGCTCGTCATAGACGCCGACCGAAGCGCTGCCAGCGACCTTGTCGTTCGCCATGAGGTGGGTGCCGAGCTTGCGCGTCAGGTCGATCGTGATGGTCTCCAGCTTCCCCGTGGCACTGTTGAGTTTCTGCGCCGAGCTGCGGCTGTGGGTCTCGAGTGCCACCTCTCCCGGCGCCTTCAGCAGAGCCGGGGCCACTGCAAGGGGGATGGCGACAGCGAGGGCGAGCGAAAAGGCACCAGCGCCGATCAGGGTGGTGGCCGTCTTCTTCCGCATGCATTCTCCTTGTGGGGCGCAGGGTCGAGGGCGCGTTTCAGATGTGACACAAGAATGCGCGGACGTCCTCGCAATCGACAATGGTGAGAAAGGACTAGATGTGGACAGCCCGGACACCACCCTGAGCGCGTCCGGCCCGGTCGACCGGAGCCGCTTCACGGCGCTCGACGGCGTCCGGGCCCTCGCCGCCTTCGCCGTTGTCCTCACCCACATCGGCTTCCAGTCGGGCGCGGGCATCAACGGCCCGGCGCGCACGGTCCTGTCCCGGCTCGACCTCGGGGTGGCGCTGTTCTTCGTCCTGTCAGGCTTCCTGCTGCACCGTCCCCAGGCCGTCGCGGCGATGGCGGGAACTACCCCGCCGGCCACCCTGCCGTACCTGTGGCGGCGGGCCTTGCGGGTGCTGCCCGGCTACTGGCTGGCGGTCGCCGCGGCCCTGCTGCTGCTCCCCGCCAACGACGGGGCCACCGCCGCCGACTGGGTCCGCCAGCTGACGCTGACCGCGATCTACGGCGAGGGTCACCTGCTGCCGGGGCTGACCCAGATGTGGTCGCTGTCGACGGAGGTGAGCTTCTACCTGGCACTGCCGCTGCTGGGCCGGATCGCCGGCCGCACCCTGCGCTCGCAGCTCACGCTCTGCGCCGCGATGCTGGCCACCGGCCTGGTGTGGCAGTGGTTGATCGGCCAGGGCACCCTCCCGCCGTACACCGGCTACTGGCTGACGGGGCACGCCGACTGGTTCGCGCTGGGCATGGCGCTCGCCGCCCTGTCGGCCGCGGGCATCACCTGGCTGGAGGATCTCGGGTCTCAGGCAGCGACGTGCTGGCTGGGGGCCGCGGCGCTGTTCGTCATCGCGGGGACGCCACTGACCGGTCCCTACGAGCTGTCGCTGCTCACGACCTCCGAAGCGCTGACCCGCACGGTCCTGTACGGCGTGACGGCCGTCTTCCTGCTCGCGCCGGCTGTCGCGCACCGACCCCGTGGCCCGCTGCTCGGGGCCCTTACCCACCCCGCGACCCAGTTCGTCGGTCGGATCTCGTACGGCGTCTTCCTGCTCCACCTCACCGTCCTGGCCCTGGTCCTCCAGGGCACCAGCACGGTGCCCTTCACGGGCCACTTCTGGAGGCTGGCCACGGTGGTCGTGCCGGTCAGCCTGCTCGTCGCCTGGGCGTCATCGCGGTTGCTGGAGCAGCCGGCGATGCGGCTGCGGTCGTGGGGGCCGGGCCGGGGCCGGGACGGGAAGCCGCAGGGTGGCGGGGGATCGAGCCACGCCGCACCGGCGCACCTCTGAGGCCCAGGCTGAGGGCCAGCCCGGCGACAGCCACGAGGCAGAGCGCCTGCACCGGCCCCTCGAGCAGAGTGTGGTCCGGCCAGGGCCGCAGCGCGATGAGGACCCCGGCCGCCAGCAGCGCGCCGGCGGGGACCAGCACCAGCACGTCCACCCGACGCCAGCGGGTCAGCACGGCCAGCCCGAGCAGCACGGCGAGACCCGGCAGCCCACCGACCACCCCGACTGCCAGCACGGCGAACGTCGGCCCAGACCACCGCCGCCGGCTTCGCCAGACCACCGGTCCGGTGCGGCGCCGCGGACGTCGCACGCACAGACCCACCAGGACCAGGACCAGCGCGGCTCCTCCGCCGAGTGCGACGCGGTAGGACCGGTCAGGGGCGAACAGCAACCTGACCTCTCCGCCCCCGGCCGGCAGGGCGAACCCCTGCTGCCAGCCGTCCAGGCGGGCGCTCACCATCGGGCGTCCGTCGAAGGTGGCTGTCCAGCCCTCGTTGAAGGCCTCCCGGACCACCAACCAGGCCGGATCCCCGGGTGCGACGGCGATCCGACGGTCCACGCTGCCCCAGGACCGAACCTGCTGGACCCGACTGGGACTGCGGGTCAACGGCGGCCGAGCCAGGTCCCGCAGCGTCAGTGCGGATACCTGCAGCAGCGGTGTGCGGGACATCCGCAGCCGGTGCTCGCCCCGTGCCAGCTCGAGCCCGGTCTGGCACGGGAGCACGGACACCGGCCCACCGTCCACCAACGTGCCCAGGTCCGTCGCGACCCTTGTGGCCAGGCGCAGGTCCCCGTCCACGGCCAGCGACGGCCCCTCACCACACGGCAGCGCCACGGCGGTCAGCCGGTCGACGCGCTGGCGGAGCACGTCGTCGCCCGGACCCAGCAGCCGCAGCTCGGTGACGCCGACGGGCAGCCGGTTTACGCCACCGCCGGCACCGAGCGAGGTGCGCTGCTCGACATCGACGAGGGCCACCACGACGACCCGGCCGGTCACCGGCGGGAACCCGGCAGTGCCGTCGGGGCCGAGGGCCACCTTCCCGAGGGGGCGCCCGTCGACGGTGACCTCGACGGCACGTGGCCGCGAAACGGCAAAGAACGGGTCGACGACGACCTGGACACCGGTCAACCGGGCCGGGGTCCGCAGCCTCAGGCGGAGGGCCGGGGTGGCGTCAAGCGGCCCAGCGGCCCAGCCGGTGCGCAGGTCCCTGTCCAGCACCGTCGCGGGCCGACCGCTGGCGTCGGGCACCGCGGAGCTCGTGGCCGTGACGGTCACCGGCTGGCCCTGCTGGAGAAGCGCGTCGAGGGCCGGACCGGGCCGGGCCCGGGCACCGACCGCGACGCCGTACAGGGCGGGGCGGTCGAGGGTCAGGGTGCGGTCGATCGCCTCGTCGTCCTCGTCACCGAGCGCCAGCCCGAAGGCGCAGACCGGACGGTCACCGAGCGGCAGGCACCCGGGTCGGTCCCGTCGACCGGACGCGAAGGCGATCGCCACGGGTTCGTCGAATGCGCGACCCCCCGTCGACGTGGCGCTGTCTGGAGCGACCCGCAAGCCACGTTGCGCGAGCTGCTCGCCCGCGGCAGTGCGCAGGCGGACCTCAAGGGCAACGACGCCAATCTGCCTGAACGCGGTGGCCTGCAGGATGGTGACCCGCACCCGCTCGGTGGTTCCGACGAGGCCGACCTGCGCGCGGCCGTCAACCAGGTCCACGTCCTGGCTGCCGACGTCGGTCGTGACGCGCACCCTCGTCGGCCGCGCCCCCACGCCGGCGACTACCGGCACCGTCAGGTCGATAGCTGTCAGCTCGGTCGGGGGAAACTGCGCCTCGACCCACTGCCCCAGGGGAGAGAGGTCACCGCTCACCCAAGCCGTCGCGCCGTCGCCATCGAAGGCCGCCGTGGGGTGGTGGTCGCGGCCCCGGAGCAGCAGCGCGTCCGCGTCGGAGGCGGACGACGACGCCGCCACAGCGGTGAAGCCGTGGACGACCGCCTTCGTCCGACTGCGCTCAGCTGGCACCGGCAGGTAGTCGTGTACCGGCCGGGGGAAGCGCGCACCCGTGCCGGCACCCAAGGTGGCCGAGGCGTTGTCACCGGCGCGGCCGACGTCGACCTCGCGGTCGCGGTAGCCATCGGTGATGGTGAGCAGATCCTTTGCACCTGAGGCGATCTCAGCTCCTCCTGACGCGTCCTCGCCCGCGAGCCTGGTCGCTGTCGCCGGCCCGACGAGGCCCTGCTCCATCAGCGGCAGCAGCGACTCCGGTCCTCCCGAGACCCGCTGGGTGCCGGTGCGGTCCAGGGTGGTGACCAGCGTCGGGCTGCCCGTGACCTCGAAGACCTCGACCGCCGCGTAGGTCGGCAGGAGGTTGGCGTCGAACACGGTCGGCCCGGTCCCGACCCCGGCTCCGATGGGCGGTCCGAACGACGCCACTCTGAGCAGCCCGGGCGACGCCGCCAACGACGCATGCACGACGAGCGGTCGGACGCTCCCGGCGGCGGCGCTGTCGAGGTCGTTGCGGACAACCAGATGCCGGATGCCCGCACGGGCGAGAAAAGCCGACAGCGCAGGCGATCCGCGGCCCGAGCGCAGCACCTCCTCGACGACGTCCAACACCCGCGTCACCCCAGGACCACCGAGCGGCACGGCGTCGCGGACAACCCACGGGCTGGTGGCGAGGACCTGGAGCGGCTCGTCCTGCGGACGTCCCCACGCGTAGTCGCCGAACGGTGCAGCCGGGACCACCAACGCGCGGCCCGCTGCCTTCTCGGCGGTGTGCAGGTAGTCGGCCGTCTCCTGCCAGTAGCCCGGCAGCCCGGCGAAGCTCCCTGGCGGCTGCAGGGAGCCGAGAGCCGGTGACGCCGCCCCCGCGAGGGCGACTGCGGCAAGGACCGCGAACGGCCGCAGACCCGGCCGCAGTCCCGGCAGCCGCACCTTCTCCAGGCGCACCGCGGACGCCGCGTGCGCGAGACCGAGCACGAGCGGCAGCCGCAGCAGCAGGTCGTACTTGTGCACGTTGCGGAAGGCCGCCAGCGGCCCGTCGAGCAGGTCGCGCTCGAACGCCGCAAACGGCGAGCCCAGCGACCCGACATGGCCTGCGCCCACGACAAGCAGTCCCATCAGCACACCCCCGACCAGCAGGCCACGGTGCGGGAGATCACGACGCAGCAGGCCGACCATCCCGAGCACCGTCACCGCCGTTGCGCACAGCACGAGGGCCCCGCTGGTGACCAGCAGGAAGCCGGCCGGCCGGGCCGGCTCCCCGATCGCGAGATACTGCAACCACAGGTCGTTGCCCGTCAGCACCGACCAGAGCCCGGTCTGGGCCGTCGTCGTGGAGGCCGACTCGATCACGTCGAGGAATGGCGGGGAGTACTTCGCCAGCAGGGCCAACGGACCCACCCACCAGGCCGTCGCGCAGACCACCGACACCGCCCACCAGCCCACCAGCCGACGGCGCCGCGGGCCGGGGTCCTGCACGGCCAGCCACACCATGGCGAGCGGCAGCACCGCCAGGGTCGCGGCGGCGTTGACGCCACCGGCCGCGAGGACCGCCAGTCCCGAGAGCCCAGCAGCACGTCGGGGATCACCCCGTTCGGCGCCGGTGACCAGCGGCACCAGCACCCACGGCGCTAGGGCATAGGGCCACACCTCGACGCTGATCGCTCCGAGCTGCGAGACCGGCCGGGCGGCGAGCGCGTAGGCCACGCCGGCGAGGAGCTGGGTCGACGCAGTGCCCACCCCGAGCCGCTGAGCGAGCGCCTTCGCCCCGACGAGGGCGACGCAGAGCACCAACGACTGCCAGAGCCGCTGCACGGCCCAGTCCGGCAGGCCGAGCGCCTGCAGCGCGAGGTGGAACGGTCCCATCGGAAACAGGTAGCCGTACGCCTGGTTCTGCAGCTGCCCCGCGCCGCCCTCCGGGTCCCAGAGGTGCAGGGACCTGGCCAGCAGACCGACCGGGTCGGCCGTGAGGTCAAGCTTGGTGTCGCTGACGACCCGGCCCGCCTCCTGCGCGAAGACCAGAGCGGCCAGCAGCAGGCAGGCGACCGTCGTGCGCAGCCGCTCCACGGCGGGAATCACCCGCCGTAGCTCCAGCCCCGGCGCCGGAGCACCAGCAGCAGGTTCCAGGTTCCGACCTCTCGCACCATCGGGATCCGCACGATCCAGCGCGCCCAGCTCGGGTGGTAGCGCGGCAGCACGTCCTCGACGATCACCGAGTCCTGTGCCTTCACCCACCGGAGCATCTGGGCGACCGACGTCTTGTACAGCGACTCGCCGTACTCGTTCTTGGGGCGTCGTCCGGTCTTGCGGGCGTACCTGTCCGCCGCGCGCTTGCCGCCGAGGTAATGCCACGGAGCGGTCTCGTGACCGCCGTTGGGGGCCAGCCAGTTGTTGTAGGACAGGAAGACCAAGCCGCCCGGCTTCGTCACGCGCACCATCTCGTCGGCCATCAGCTCTGGGTCAGCGACGTGCTCGAGCACGTTGCTGGAATAGCAGACGTCAAGGCTGCGGTCGGCGAAGGGCAGGGCCATCCCACTGCCGAGCACGGTGTCGCGGGCGACCGCACGGCCGTGCAGCGACAGCTCGCCGATGGCCGCGTCCAGGCCGATGTAGCGCGCGCCGAGGGCACGGAAGGCATCGGCGAAATAGCCCGGACCACCTCCTACGTCGAGCAACGTGCGGCCCTCGAGGGGCGTGTAGTGGGCGACCTGCCGAGCCGAGTCCGCGGCCAGCATCGAGTAGAAGCGGTCCGGGTCGCTCTGCTCGTAGGAGAAAGCCCTGAGCAGGGCCCTGCTGCGTGCCAGGGAGCCGAGCGGGGGCAGGGGGTCGGGCACGTTCGCGACCCTACGACCCTCCTGTACGTATTCGCCCGCCTAGTCCCAATGGGCCATGCCCGAACCATCCCCCCGCGCCATAGCAGGACGTCCTCGTATCGGGAAATGTCGGTGACACACAGGAGACCCCTGATGAGAGGAACAAGACCACACGTGCGCACCCCGACACTGAGCCCCCCGATCCCGGGCTCGGACCTGACCGCGCTGCATGCTCTGGTCCCGGCGCAGGCCCTCCCACCGGCGCTCGAGGTCCTCGCTCCCCACTCCCCTCGGGACGTCCTGCTGCTCAACTGGCGCGACCTGACGCACCCTGAGGGCGGCGGCTCTGAGCTCTACGTCGAGAAGGTCGCCGCGGGCCTCGCCGCCGCCGGGGACCGGGTCACCCTTTTCTGCGCGGCCCACCCGTGCGCCCCGCGTGACGAGGTCAAGGACGGCGTGCGCTACGTCCGTCGCGGCAACCACCTGACCGTCTATCTCTGGGCCGCGGCGCTGATGCTGCTCGGCCGCCTCGGACGCACCGGCCAGGTCGTCGAGGTCCACAACGGGGTGCCGTTCCTCGCCCGGCTGTGGACTCGCCGCCGCGTAGTCGTCCTTGTCCACCACGTGCACCGCGAGCAGTGGCCGGTCGTGTTCGGGCGGCTGGGGGCACGGCTCGGCTGGTGGCTGGAGTCCCGGGTTGCCCCCCGGGTCAACCGGCAGTGTGACTACGTCGCCGTCTCGGAGGCCACCCGGTCCGAGCTGGTCGAACTAGGCATCTCCCGCGACCGCATCTCCCTCGTCCACAACGGCACCTCGCCCGCCCTCCAGACCTCCGCCCAGCGAGCGGACGTGCCGACCATCGCGGTGCTCGGACGCGTCGTGCCGCACAAACGGGTCGAGCTCGTGCTCGACGTCGCCGCCGCCTTGCGGGCCGAGCTCCCCGACCTCCAGGTCGAGGTGGCCGGGGACGGCTACTGGCTGCCGGCGCTGCGCCTTCGGGTGGCCGAGCTCGGGCTCGAGGAGGTCGTCCACCTGCACGGCCGCGTGACCGAGCAGGAGAAGGCCGCTCTGCTCGCCCGTGCCTGGGTGCACGCCGTGCCCTCACTGAAGGAGGGGTGGGGACTGTCGGTGGTCGAGGCCGGCGCCCACAGCACCCCGTCGGTGGCCTTCCGCGCTGCGGGCGGGCTGGCCGAGTCGATCGTCCACGGCCGCACCGGACTGCTCGTCGACGACGTCGCGGGCCTGCAGGACGCCCTGACGGAGCTGCTCACCAACCAGGGCAGGCGTGACCTGCTCGGCGGGGGCGCCCGTGCTCATGCCACCGGCTTCACCTGGGGCGCGACCGCGACCGCCTTCTCGACCGTCCTGACCCCCTGACCCTCGTTCACCCAAGGAGCACTTCGATGGAAACCTTCCTCACGGTCCTCGCCGGCATCGTCCTCGCCGGCGCTGCCACCACCGGGGTCGTGGTCGCGGCTTCCGACAACCCGGCCGACAAACCGGCCACGTCCGTGACCAGGACCGTCAACGGCGGGTCCCTTGACAGCGCGACCCTGAGCTACGACACCGGCCAGTGACGTCGGTGCCTGAGGGCTGCTGCGCCGGCGACGAGCGCTAGCGCCAGCGCGAGCAGGTCACCAGCAACCACCGGCCAGAGCCGCACGCGCGGCGGCAGCCGACCGCCGCCGGCGACGTCGTAGAGCGCCAGCTCGTCGGTCTCCACCACGAGCGCGAGACCCGCGACCTGGCGTTTCGTCACGTCCGGGTCGGCTCCCCGCGTCATGCGCTCGACCAGCACCTGCCGGACCCCGGCCGCTTGCAGGGCCTCCCGAAGCGGCCCGCCGCTCGAGGCGACACGGTCGAGCCGGGCCGCCAGGGGGTCCTCCCCCTCGACCGTGCCCGCGGAGAGGGGCAGGTCATCGTCGACCACCACCCGCGCCGGTAGGAGCTTCAGAGCCGGATCCAGCACCGTGCGGTCGCCGGCCCACGGAAAGGCCCGGTAGAGCGACCAAGGAAGCACCAGGACCGGGCCTTCGCCCACCTGCTGCGGAACGGTGCGCCAGGCCTTCGGGTAGGTGCTCGCCGACAGCCGGCCGCCCTCACCCCAGGCCGCGCCGGGCAGCGCCGCGAGAGGCGCCAGCACGGCGAGGGCGGTGGCCACCCGCCGTACGCGGGGGTCGGAGAGCCGGGAGGTGAGGGCCTCGACACCGCAGCCGGAGGCCACTGCCACCAGCAGCACCAGAGGGGCGATCCACTTCTGCCCGTCGCGCAGCAGCCCGGCCGCCGGCAGCTGTTCGATGGCGAGCCGCAGGAGGTCCGCCAGCAGCGGAATGCGGCCGGCCATTCCCAGTAGCAGGCCGATCCCGGCGGCGAGGGTGAGGCTGGCTCCCAGCCGACGATGCACCCGCCCCAGGCCGGCAACGGCCAGGAGCAGCACCAGCACGGCCACGATCGCGCCCGCTGCGCGTCCTGGCGGCACCGCAGCGGGGGCCCAGATGCCGCCACCGGTGAGCAGGCTGCCGAGGACACCCAACGGGGTGTCGGCGTCTGAGGCGAAGGCCGCGACGCCGTCCGGATCGCCGCCAGCCAGGCCACCGGGGGCGAGCAGGGCAGGCACCATCCAGGGCAGTGCGAAGACGGTCGTGGCCAGCAGGGCCTTCCGCGGCCGACCGGTCAGGACCACAGCGAGGCCCACGAGCAGACCCGCTGACGCGCCTCCGGTAGCTGCCACGGCAAGGCACGCCACCGCGCGCCAGCCGGGCTCGCCCTGCCGCCAGTCGAGCGCCGCCCGCACCGCCCACGGAAGCACGGCCCACCCGACGAGCAGCGCCCACTGACCGAGCAGGAGCCGCTCGTGCAGGTACGCCGACCAGCCGTAGGCCGTCGCCGCGGTCAACGCGCCCGCCCGACATGTCGTCGGTGCCAGCCGGGCCGCGCCCCAGGCCCCTGCGACCACGATGGCGACCAGGACGAGGTCCTGCACCCACCCACCGGGTACGACGGTGCTGGCGAGGGCCACGAGCAGGTCGCTGGGCACGGCCCGCGGCACGCCATCGAGACCGAGCAGCGCACCGGTCAGAGGCGGGTCCGGGACGAAGACCATGTCACGGGTGAGGACGTAACCCGGTCCCAGCAGCGGAACCAGCAGCACGAGCGCGAGGACGGTCCCAGCCGCGAGACCCCACCGTGAGCGCGTCCTCAGGTCCAGCACGTGCCCGACGGTAGTGGCGCCTTACCCTCCGCAGGTGGAGGACCACCCGCCCGCCGTCGCCCTCGTGCCGCCCGCTGCCAACGCGGCGGCGCTCGTCGACCCCGGCGCACCGGACGGACAGGGGTCGCTGGCCCGCAGCGGGTCGCTCGTCGCCCCCGCGCTGACGTTCGTCAACGTCGTCGGCTACGTGCTGACCGTCGCCGCCGCGCGGATCTTCAGCAAGGACGCGTATGGCGAGCTCAACGCCACCCTGGGCGTACTGCTGGTCGTGAGCGTGCCGGCCCTGGCTCTGCAGGCCGTCGTCGCTCGGTCGATCGCGCTCCGACCCGAGGGTGAGGTGCGTGGTCCGCGTGAGCGCGCGCTGCTGCTGCGCTCCGCCGCGATCGGCATGGGGGTGGCCGCCGCCGTGGCAGCGCTGTCCCCGCTCCTCGCCGCCTTCCTGCACACCGACCTGGCCGGGCCGCTGTGGGTCGCGGGTCAGCTTGTGCCGTTCGCGGTGCTGTCGGCGGCGATGGGCGTGCTGCAGGGCGGGGAACGGTTCACTGCGCTGGCTGCCGTGATCTGCGTGCAGGCCCTCGGCAAGGGAGCGGGGGTGCTGCCCCTGCTGGTGTCGGGTGGTCCCGACGAGGTGCTGGCGGCTCTCGCCCTGGGCACGCTGGTCGCCGCGGTGGTCGCCCTGGTGCTCGTCGGCCGCGGCACCCCC
>JBKJUE010000064.1:0-13563 GCA_046590395.1 Nocardioides sp. | reverse complement strand
CGGGTCGATGAAGGACCGTATGGCCATCGAGGTGATTCGGTCCGCCGCGGCGGACGGCCGATTGACACCCGGAGGCACCGTCGTCGAGTACACCGCCGGTACGACGGGGGTCTCCCTCGCGCTGGTATGTGCCGCGCTCGGGTACCGGCTGCACGTGGTGTTCTCGGACGCATTCAGCGTTGAAAAACGCAAGACCATGCTCGCGCTCGGAGCGGAGATCACCGACGAGCCCAGCGACGGCGGCCGCATCACCGAGCAGCTCATCCGACGGATGATCGCCAGGTCCGGGGAGATCAGCACACGCCCCGGGCACTGGTGGTCTGACCAGCTGAACAACCACGACGGCGTACGCGGCTACCTACCTCTCGGGGAGGAGATCTGGAGACAGACCGGAGGGCGTGTCGACGCGTTTGTGCACGCCGTGGGAACCGCCCACTCCATCCACGGAGTCCCTCGGGGGTTCGGTGACACCGCGGCACCCGTCCGGGTGGTTGCGGTCGAGCCCGCCGAGTCCGCCGTACTGTCGGGCGCCCCCACCGGCGCGCACCGTATCGAAGGCATCGGTATCGGTTTCATCCCGCCGTTGTGGCGGCCGGAGTTGGTGGACTCGATCGAGCAGGTGCGTAGTGACGACGCGCAGAAGATGGCTCGCCGGCTGGCGGCGGAGGAGGGGATCTTCGCTGGTACGTCGACAGGGGCCAACGTCATCGCGGCCCTCCGCGTCGCCGAGACCCTGCCCGCCGGCGCCCAGGTCGTGACCATCGCCGTCGACTCCGGCCTTCGTTATCTCAGTACCGCTCCCTACGCCTGAGCAGCGTGTTCATGCCCGGCGTCGCCCGCATGCCCGCACGGAGGTCGGCTTGCGGCGGAATGCGGAAACGGTGCGCCGTGAAGTATGGCGCGGATCGTCTTCCGGTTGACCAGGTCGATCCGTGCCCCGGTTGCCATGGCCGACCGTGGCTTTTGACACCCGTTGAGTTACGTCTGCTGGGCGCTATGAGGACCCCATGGGCCCGGTGGTGCGGTCGGGGATCCCTGGCCGGTGATCCAAATTCCTCGACATCATTGCTGGGTGTCCGTACAGTTGTCCGTACGAACCATGAGGAGGTGATCGTCGATGCCAGCAGCGTCTGCTCGTTTGGAGTTCCGGGTCCGCCCGGAGCGTAAGTTGCGCATCGAGCGCGCCGCAGAGCTGGTGCACGAGCCGGTCAGCGAGTTTGCCCGGACTGCGGCTGAGGAGAAGGCGGAGCGCGTCATTCGCGAGCACGAGGCCACCACCACGGTGCCTGCTGAGTTCTTCGACGATCTGCTTGACGCGCTCGACGCGGCGCCTCGTGCCAACGCGGCGCTCGCGCGTGCGGCACAGCAGGCGCGCGAAACGATCATTCGCGACTGACGGTGAGTCTGCGGTCCGAGCGGTTCGATCCCGAGCGGCACAACGTCGGCGGGTTCAGTTGCGGGGAGCCGTCGCTGGACGCGTGGTTGGCTGAGCAGGCCGCTCCCGCGGAGGCTCGTCGCACGGCTCGAACGTGGGTCTGGGCCGATCAGGACGGTGTTGTCGTGGGCTACTACGCGCTGGCGGCTCACAAGGTGGCGCGCGATGAGGTTCCCAGCAAGGTCGGTCGTGGCGGGCCGGTAGAGATTCCGGCAGTCCTGCTGGCTCGCCTCGCCCTGTCGGAGTCTCTGCGGGGGCAGGGCCTGGGAGCGGTCCTGGTCGCCGACGCGATGCAGCGGGTCGTCGATGCGACACAAACGGTGGCTGCCCGACTCGTCGTCGTGGACGCCCTACACGAACGTGTCGCTCGGTTCTACGAGGCCTTGGGCTTCCGCCGCATTCCCGAAAGCCTGCTCCTGGTGCAGAAGGTCGCCGACATCGAGTTGTCGCTCAGAAGCGCGGACTGATCCGCTTGTGAGGGCACGGTCATACGTCGACTTCTCAGACCACTTGCGACTCCGGGGGGTCGAGAACTCAATGACTGGTATCGGCCTCGGCCGCTGCCCGAGCGCGCCCCAAACTGACGGCGGGCCGGGCCCAGCTCTGGAGGTGCGCCATGAGCGCGCTGCTTGTCGGGTACGCCCGATGCTCCACCGATCAGCAAGACCTCACCGCCCAGCGCGACGCCCTGCTCGGTCTCGGCGTCGAGGCTGAGCGGATCTATGTCGATCACGGCCTGACCGGCACCAACCGGGAACGCCCGGGACTTCGCGAGGCGCTCGCCGCCTGCCGTGCCGGCGACACCCTGGTGGTGACCAAGCTCGACCGCTTGGCCCGGTCTCTGCCTGATGCGCGAGCGATCGCTGACGAGCTCACCACTCGGCAGATCAGCCTCTCCTCGGGCGGGTCCGTGTACGACCCAACCGACGCGGTCGGACGGCTGCTGTTCAACGTGCTAGCGATGGTGGCCGAGTTCGAGTCCGACCTGATTCGGCTTCGCACCCGCGAGGGCATGAAGGTCGCCAAGGCCAAGGGTCGGCTGCGCGGCAAGCAGCCGAAGCTCAACCGGAGGCAGCAGGCGCACCTGGTCTCGCTGGTGCACAGCGGCGAGTACAGCACCCTGGAGGTCGCCGAACTGTTCGGAGTTGGCCGCTCCACCGTGTACCGCGCCATCGAGCGTCAACGCGTCGAGGCCAGAGCCGGCCTCGCCGAGACGGCATCCAAGCGCTGAGACCACCTCACGGCGCCGGCTGTCCCGAATCCGACACCCCCGTGCGGGACGCCGGCGCCTCACCATGCCCGCATGCGTCTGAGTGCCCTCATGGGGTTCGGCTTACGGAGCTGCCCGGACATGCCGAAATCCGGGCCCACCGTGGCTGAGGCGCAGGCCGGGTGGTCCGACGTCCGCCCGACGCCAAGGACGACACGGCATGTCGGCTGCCGGAAAATCGGCCGAAGTCGGTCAAGCGGGCCAGTCAAGCAAAGGCCACGTTAGCTCGCGGTGTCCGACTGGCGCGGCAGCTCGAACCAGACCGTGCTCCCCATTCCGGGCGTGCTGTCGATGCCGAACCGACCGTCATGCGCGTCGACGATCCGGCGCACGGTGTCCAGCCCGAGACCGCTGCCCTCGAGCGTGTCGGCGCCGTCGCCGTCCACCCTGACGAACGGCTGGAAGACGTCCTCCAGTCGCTCGGGGGGAATGCCGACGCCTGTGTCCCGCACCCAGATGCGCCACCAGTCGGGGTCGCGCCGGCACCCCACCATGATCTCGGGCGGCCGGTCGCCGGAGTACTTCACGGCGTTGTCGATCAGGTTGAGCAGGACGAGGTAGAGCTGGATGGCGTCGGCCCGCACGATCGGCATCGGGCCCACCCGGACGTGCGCCTGGCGTTCGCGCAGCTTCGGGGCGAGGTCGTTGAGCACGTTGGCGATCAGTACCTCGAGGTCGGTGTCGACCAGGCTCAGCCGACCGGAGACCCTGGCGTAGGTCAGCACCTCCTCGATCATCGAGGCCATCCGCAGGCTGGCGCGAACCACTTCAGTGGCCAGTGGTGCGAGCCCGGGATCGGCGGCGACCACCGGCTCGTCGGCCAGCAGCTCGGCGTTGGCCAGGATAGCGGTCAGGGGGGTGCGCAGGTCGTGCGATACCTGGCCGGCGAAGGCCGCGAGGTGATCGTTGGAGCGGCGCAACTCGTCCCGGGTACGGGTGAGCTCGGCGAGCGACGACTCCAGCTGGTCGGTACGCAGCCGGAGCTCGAGGAGGTAGGTCACGTGTTGGGCGAGCACCTCGATCGTGTTGAGCGCCTCGCGGCCCATCTCCCGCGGGACGTCGTCGAAGACGCACAGCCTCCCGACCGTCACGCCGTCGGGGGTGACCAGAGGTGACGAGGCGTAGAAGCGGACCTTGCCGATCTCGCCGGTGACGAAGGGGTTGTCGGCGAATCTCGCGTCCATGCTCGCGTCGGCGACGGCGACACGGGGCTCCTCGAGCACCGTGGCGCACATCGAGTCCTCGCGCGCGCACACCGACGCCTCGAAGCCGACCGCAGCGACCGTGTGCTCGTGGGTCTGGGTGACCAGGTTGATGGCTGCGCGCGGCACGCCACAGACCTGCGCGGTGAGGTCGACGATCGCCTGGAGGTCTGGCGGCACCACGCGGTCCACGACGCCGTACTTGTCGATCCGGGACTCCCGCACCGCGTCAGCCTCGAGCTCCATGGTGCGCCTCGTTCCCGTCCGATCGCCCGGCCGCGCGGTGTCGCGCGGCCCCTCGCCCGATGACAGGCTAACCGGCCGCCGGCTCCGCGGGGCCGTCTGCCGCGGTTCCGGACGAGGGCAGGGGCAGCCGCAGCAGGAACGACGTCGAGGGACCGGTGCCGACGGTCAGGTGCCCACCCACGGACGCCGCGAGCTCGGCGGCCCGAGGGAGGGTGGAGGATGCGTTCGGGCCGGTGTGCAGGAGCTCGGTGCCCTGGGTGCGCCGGCTCTCGTCGCCCACGCGCACCTCCAGGTAGTCGGCGGTCCGGGCCGCGACCAGACTGACGTCGCCCTCCCCGTACTCGAGCTTGTGGTCGAGCAGGGCGTCGAGGGTCTCGGACAGCAGCACCGCGGGGAGCCGGGCCCGCAGCCTCTGTTCCGCCTCGGTCGTCAGGTCGCGACCGGCTGCGGCCAGGCGGGACCGCCAGCGCTCGGCGGCCTCGAGCACGAGGGCGGTGAGGTCGAGTTCCGGCGTGGCGGCGGTGCGCTGCCCGCGGTCTCGTTCGAGGAGGGCGGCCACCGCGAGATCCATCCGCTTGCACTCGTGGAGGATCTCGGCCAGCTCGTCGGCCACCTCGGGAGACGTGGACTCCCACAGGGCCAGGTCCTCCAGGCGGAGCAGGGCGGCGGTGAGCGGTGTGCGGAGCTCGTGGGAGGCGCGGACGGCGAAGTCGCGCTCACGACGGACCAACTGGTCGAGTGTGTGCGCGCTGGTGCGCAGTGCCTGGCCGATCTCCTCGGCCTCCGGGACGTCATAGTGCGGGACGTCGAGGTCGAACCGGCCCGACCCCAGGGCTCGCGCGTGCTCCGCGAGGTCCTGGAACGGTCGGGCGAGACGACGAGCCAGGACCCGCGCCGCCAGCCAGGCGAACCCGACGAGGAGCAGGCCGATCAGCAGCAACGGCAGCAGGGCGTCCTGGATCCGCTCGTCCAGCGCGTCCTGGGAGTAGTCGAGCGTCAGCGACCCGCCCCCGGCCACGGGCGCGGTCGCCTCGACGCCGACCTCCCGGGCGGCCGGGTCGCCCGCGGCCACCACGGACCCGTCGGAGTCCACGTACTCCACGCGCTCGCCGGGTCGCAGGCCGGCCAGCAGCATCTCCTCGGTGACGATCTCGCCGGCCCTCTGCTCCGCCCCCACGAGGGCGGCCAGCAGCAGCGCCGACTGGTCGACCTGCTCCTGCTCGCGATACTGGACCTGGTCGATGCGGATGAAGGCCCGGGGGACCCCGTACAGCGCCACGACCAGGACCGTGAGGGCGACGAAGGCGAAGACCAGTCGCCTACGCATCGCCGCGACCCTGCTCGAGGCGGAAGCCCACGCCCCGGACGGTCACGATCTGCACCGGTGCCTGGTGGGCGTCCAGCTTCTGCCGGAGCCGCGCCATGGCCACGTCGAGGACCTTCGTCGAGCCGAACCAGTTCTCGTCCCAGACCTGCTCCATCAGGTGCTCCCGGGTCACCACGAGGCCGCTCCGCTCGTGGAGGCGGGCCAGCAGGTCGAACTCCTTGGCGCTGAGCGGGACCTCGTCGCTGGAGACGAACACCTGGCGACGGTCCCGGTCCATCCTGAAGTCGTCGGGCGGCGCGGCCCTGGGGGAGGCGGTGCCCGCGTCGGCGGCCTCGCCGGCCGGCGCACTCGTACGCCGCAGCAGGGCCCGCACCCGGGCGAGGAGCTCGCTGAGCAGGAACGGCTTGATCATGTAGTCGTCGGCGCCGACGTCGAGCCCCAGGACCCGGTCCAGCTCGCCGCCGCGGGCCGTAAGGATCAGGACCCCGCCGGCATAGCCGAACTCCCGCAGGCGCTGGCAGACATCGAGCCCGTCCATGTCGGGCAGTCCGAGGTCGAGCAGCACCATTGCGGGCTGCTCGGCGTCGCGCCGGCCCATCCGGTCCACCGCGGCCGCCCCGGTCGCAGCCCGCTCGACGACGTACCCGTCGCGCTCGAGGGTCCGCACCAGCGGGACGGCGATGCCGTCGTCGTCCTCCACGAGAAGCAACCGCTGGGTCATGCCGAGGAGCATACGGGCGGCCGCGGCCGGTGACCTCGTGTCGGCAACACGACGACTTCGCATATGTGGCCCAAGTGTGGCCTCGGTGAGAGATCGGTGTGGTCTGCGCGTGGAGCGGCGCTCCCTAGCGTTCTGGTCAACGGAATCGAGCATCCCGCTCACCCAGACATCAAGGAGAAACCATGAACGCCAAGCTCACCACCCGCCGCCGTGTCCTCGTCACCGTCGCCTCGGTCCTGACCGCCGGCGCCCTGGCGGTCGGCTCCGGTGCCAGCTTCACGGCCCAGACCCAGAACGCCGTCAACCACGCCGAGGCCGGCACCCTGACGCAGACCAACAGCCTCGCCGGCGCCAGCATCTACAACCTCGCGAACATGAAGCCCGGTGACACCGTCAACGGCAAGGTGACCGTGACGAACAGCGGGTCGCTCGCCGCCAACCTCAAGCTCACCGAGAGCGGCGTCGTCAACGGCTTCAGCCAGCCGACCAAGGTCCGGATGACCGTCACCGACGTCACCGTCCCGGCCTCGCCCGTGGTGGTGGCGAACAACATCGCCTACGGCACCCTCGGCGCCGTCGACCTGGGCCAGTGGGCCGCCGGCCAGGCCCGCACCTACGTGTTCAGTGTGACCCTGGACGTCACCGCCGACAACACCAACCAGGGCGACATGGCCGACGCCAGCTACACCTGGGACTCCACCCAGGGGACGACGCCCACCGTCACCAACCAGAACTTCTGATCCGTCGCTGACCCGCTGGGGGTGCGTCCTCCGGGTGCACCCCCAGCGGGGCCCTCCTGCCCGCCGACTCAAAGGACAACCCCCATGAACAGCAGCCAGCCCGCCGCGGGACTCGCGTCCCGGATCGCGCGACTCGTCGCCAACCTCGGCCTGGGGGTCGTCATCCTCGTCGCGGCGGGCTTCGTCATCCCAGGCCTGATCGGCTTCGAGCGGTACGTCATCGTCGGCGGCTCCATGTCGGGGTCCTTCGAGCGGGGTTCGGTCGCCTTCGAGCGGCTCACCCCGGTCGCCGAGCTCGAGGTGGGTGACGTGATCACCTACCAGCCGCCGGCCGAGTCCGGCCTGACCACCCTGGTCACCCACCGGATCGTCTCGGTGAAGGAGACTCGCGAGGGTCAGCGCCTGTTCCGTACCAAGGGTGACGCCAACGACCACGCCGACCCCTGGAAGTTCGCCCTCCCCGAGGGTCAGCAGCCGCGGGTCGAGTTCACCGTCCCCCTGGTCGGCCACGCGTTCATGGCGATCGCCGACCGCGAGACCCGGATGCTGTTGGTCGGCATCCCCGCCGGGCTCGTGTGCCTCCTCGGCCTCCTCGACCTGACCCGCATGGCCCACGGCGCCCGCCGCCCCGCGCTCCGCACCCAGGAAGCCTGACCCCGATGACCCGCCGCATTCTCGTGCTCATCGCCGCCGCACTCTCCATGGCCGCGATGACCACGGGCATGCCCGGGTTCTCCTCCGCCTCGTTCACCGCGCGCACCGTCAACGGTGGCTCGATCGCCGCGGCGCCGGACTGGACCCCGCCCACCGTGAGCATCCAGAACCCCGGCTCGCCGCTCAAGGGCACCGTCAACATCGTGGCCACCGCCGCCGACGCCGAGACCGGAGTCGCGAGCGTGCGCCTGCAGTACCTCCCCTCCGGCGGGAGCAGCTGGGTCACCCTCTGCACCGCGACCACCGCGCCGTACACCTGCGCCTGGAACACCACCACCGTCACCGACGGCGGGTACGACCTGCGCGCGGTCGCCACCGACAACGCCGGCTACTCGACCACCTCCGGCCTCGTGAGCACCACCGTGGCCAACAACCTCCTGGTTGTGCTGGGCAACCCGGGTGACATCGTCCGCGGGACGGTGAGCCTGCCCACCACGCTCTACGGCGCCGGCACCACCACCTACACCGTCCGGGTGGAGTACACCCCGGCCGGCACCACGAACTGGAAGTCGATCTGCACCGACCTGTCCTCGCCCTACAACTGCAGCTGGGTCACCACCGGCTACGCCAACGGCGACTATGACCTGCGTGCGATCGCGACGTCGGGCGCCACCACCACCTACTCGGCCGTCGTCGCCTTCGTCCTGGTCGACAACACCGCTCCGGCCGTGACCATGCTCAACCCGGGGTCCCCGCTGGCCGGTTCGGTCGCCTTCGAGGCCACCGCCACCGACGCGGACTCCGGGGTCGCCCAGGTCGTCCTGCAGGCCCAGGTCTCGGGGTCCAGCACCTGGAAGGACCTGTGCACCGTCAGCGCCCCGCCGTACTCGTGCCGCTACGACACCACCCAGCTCCTCGACGGCAGCTACAGCCTCCGCGCCGTGGCCACCGACGCCGTCGGGAACGCCACGACCTCCGCCGCGGTCACCAACCGCCTCGTCGACAACACCGTCTCCTCGGTCTCGATGACCGACCCCGGCGCCTACCTGACCGGCACCGTGACCCTCTCGGCCTCGGCGAACTCCACGGCCGGTGTCACCTCGGTCCGGATCCAGCGGGCCCCCACCGGGACCACGACCTGGACCGACGTGTGCACCGACAGCACCTCGCCGTACACCTGCTCGTGGAACACCACCACCGTGGCCGACGGGCTCTACGACTTCAGGGCGATCCTGGTCGACGGCACCGGCAAGGTCACCACCTCGGCCACGATCAGCGCCCGCCGGGTCGACAACAGCCCGCTGCGCGGCCTGGACGTCCAGACCGCCAACGGTGGGGCGACCGCCGGCAAGCTCGAGAACGGTGACAGCGTCACCTTCACCTACAGCGAGCAGGTCAACCTCGCCACCGTCACCGCCGGCTGGGACGGCGCCGCGACCGCGGTCAGCGTCCGGGTCCGCGACGGCAACCTGCTCGGCCTGGGCAACAAGGGCGACACCCTGGACGTGCTCAAGGGCGGCTCCGCGGTCAACCTGGGCTCGGTCAACCTCAAGGAGGACTACGTCAAATCCAGCAAGACGGTGACGTTCAACGCGACCATGACCGCCACCACCGCGACCGTCAACGGGGCCACCGTCACCGTGGTCACCCTCCGGCTCGGCACCCTGGCCAGCGGTGGTGGGATCCGCACCGTCAGCAACGTGTCGGCCCTGGTGTGGAGCCCCGCAGCCGCGGTCACCGACCTGTTCGGCAACGCCTGCTCCGCCGCCCCGGTCACCGAGACCGGCACTCTGGACCGGGAGTTCTGATGAGTCCAGCAATCCTCGTGGTCGAGGACGACCAGTCCGTGGCCACCGTCCTGCACCGCATCCTGACCCGCCTGGAGCTGGGCGTGGAATGCGTCGGGACGGGTCTCGATGCGCTCACCCGCATCGATCAGGGTGGAATCGACCTGATCCTCCTCGACCTCGGGCTGCCCGACATCGGCGGCACCGACGTGTGCCGCCAAGCCCGTACCAACGGCTACATCGGCCGCATCCTCGTCCTCAGCGCCCGCCACGGCACCGACGTCTCCGCCCAGGCACTCAACGCCGGAGCCGACAGCTACCTGCCCAAGCCATTCATGATCCCTGATCTCGAGGCCCGCACCCGCGCGCTGCTGGGGTGATCCCGGGCCGGGTGGCCGCTGGCCTTCTTCAAGGTGCCCTCCGCCCGCGAACCTGCTGCTGACCCCGTGCCGCCCACCACGCGCGACTGCCTGAGCTGGAGGCTGTACCTGCGCTACCCGACCAAAGGCGTGTTGGTCTTCGACGCGAGCTTCGGCAAGACCAAGTCCATCGCGATGCCCGACACCGGCAGCTGCCCGCTGACCTTCGCGAGGCCTACAACTGGGCGGTCTTCGAGTCCGCCGCGCCCGACGCACGCGCAACACTTACCGGGCTGCTCGTCGAGGTGTCGGCCAGTCCGAGCTGGCCGAACTCGTCCGCACCGCGGTCACCGAACCCGAATACGCCCGGGTCCACGCCCACGCACCTCTCCAACGCGCACAACACCTCGGCGATCTCCGCTCCGCCGCCGACCTCCCAACGTCATCGATGCCATTATCGGAACCGCCATGACCCGAGCAACCCTGCTGGACAGCCCCCTCGACCATGCCTTCAGCGCCGCCTCGTCGAACTACTCGTTACCGGAATGGCCCCAAGACCGTAGGGAACCTGACCTGCACACTGGGGGCAGCCACGCCGTACAGTCTGAGCGCCCGAGATGAACGAGATCTAGGCGACCAGTGCGTCCCGTAAGGGGAACCGCTTGCGACGACGCCGGAGCCGGCTGAACGGTTGAACCCGCTCGTCCCGCAAGGATCCCGCACGAACATCCACGAGCTGGCTCTCGATGTCCTTTGGGACAACCCACGCTTCGCGGCAGCAGCGTGCGGCTACGCGCACGCCGGGCGGCGGTGGAAGGACACCGAGGCGTCGATCCACAGAGTTGGCGGAGGCGAGTGGACTGGCTCTGGGTGGCGTCGCGCGTGGGCAACTCAGAATCTGTCAAGGTCAGTTGGCTACCGGTTGAAGCCCACATGCACGTGGTCGCTGTGCGTGGCGTCGGAGAAGTACTGACTGCCGCCGCCGTCCAGGTCGTCGGGGCCGCCCACCTGGGAAGCGCCGGTGTCCGCGGCGATCCGCATCACCCGACGCACTCGCCCAGCCGCAGCGCGGTCGACGACGAGCCGGCCGTCGATGCTCCCGATGTCGTAAGCGAGTCCGTCGGGATGGTCGCTGCGCCGGTCCGTGCCGAAGACCTGCACCGGGTGGCCCGAAATCAGCACGCTGATGCCGATCCGGTGCCGCTGCGCCACGGCGAGGATGGATCGCAGCACAGTGTCAGAGATGAGCCCCGCAGCGACGTCGGCGCGAGCGGTCTGCGGCAAGGCGATGCGATCGCTGTTGAGCACCCGCCGGATCAAGGGTCCCGGCTCCTGCAAGGGTGGTTGAGGCGTGGCGACGATCATCGAATCGGTCCGCCAACCCTGGTGCGTCTGACTGATCCGCACGTCGTACGTCGTTCCGCCCCCGTTCAAGAAGTCAGCCTCGACCAGGATGCTGGCGTCTGGCGGCAGGTACCCGAAGTACTGCGTGTACGTCACTTGCCGTACCTCAGGCAGCGCCTCGACGGCGCGCGCGGCGGCGCGTTTCGCACCGCCATCGATTTCGGACCGGTGTGGTTGGTACCGGGTCGAACGCTGCGGGTGCGGTGTTGCGGCGTCGCTCGCGCTGCCGTCCGGTTCGGTCTCTGATCCGACTTCCGTCGTCGGCCAAGCGGGCACCGCGGCAACGTCGGGGCTCGACTGAGAGCAGCCGACCAAGCTCGCGAGCGCCACGATCAGGAGCAGCGTGGCGACCGGCAGTCGGGCGTCAGACTCCGATTGCATGCTCAGAGAGTAGGCGGTGTTCTGGCCGCCAAAGGTCCAGCTCGAACCTGTACTCGCCGCAAGCGGAACGGCACGCGGAGCGTGCCACAACGGGATCCCCGACCGGACTTATGCCCGGGAGAACGGCTTCAGACCATCGCGACGTAAACCGTGCTGGCCGACTCGCCTCTGGTTAGCGGGTTGGCGAATGAGACCGCGTGCGTCGTGCGTTGTTCGAAGACCTCGTCGAGAGCGGCCTCGAAGCTCGGGTCCGGCGGATCGTCGGACCAGAGCCCGAAGACCCCTGCCGGGGCGAGGATCGCGGCCAGTCGCGCCAACCCTTCGGCGGTGTAGAACGCGGCGTGGCTGGGGTGGAGAAGATTCTGTGGCGAGTGGTCGACGTCTAGCAGCACAACGTCGTATGACGGTCGCGGCGTTCCGCCGGACGCCACGAGCGCGAAGAAGTCTCCCTGGACTAGCTCGCAGCGCGGGTCGACGGCCAGCCCTACGGTGTCGGGCAGCAGGTCACGGCGATGCCAGTCGATGACGGCCTCGACCGCTTCGATCACCTGCACCTGCCGGACCCGCTCGTCCTGCAGGGCCGCGCGCAGGGTGTAGCCCAGGCCGAGCCCGCCGACGAGGACGTGCAGGTCCGCACCGGTGTCGCCGATACGAGCGAGACCCAGGTGCGCCAGCTCCTGCTCAACCACGGTGAAGAGGCTCGACATCAGGAACTCGTCGTCGATCTTCACCTCGTAGACGTCGTGGCCCACGACAGGTTCATAGCGGCGGCGCAGGCTGATCACCCCGATCGGGGTGTCGGTGGCGTCGAGTTCTTCGATGTGCAGGGCCACCCAGTCTCCGTCCTTGCCGTCGGCCCGCACCTGTGAGCGGGGAGGAATCCGCAAGCAGGGTATGCCTCGATGCCCGGGATAGGACATCAGCTGCGCAACCCGTCGCGCTGATGCTGTGATGGCGACACGTCAACCCGGGCAGTGATATCGTTAGAGTGATATCGGAGGTGGTCGTTATGGAACAGATCCTGATCCGCAACCTTCCCGCGGGGACCAAGGCTGCGCTTCGCGCGCGTGCCAAGCAGCGTCACAGGTCGGTCGAGGCGGAGGCGCGCGACGTGCTCACCAGGGCTCTGGAGGGCGAGCCCGTCACCATCGTTGACCTCTTGGGCACCGACGAAGGTGCCGACATCGAGTTCGAACCCGAGCGCCTGGGCCTGACGGCTCGCTCAGCACACCTGTGAAGTACCTGTTGGACACCAACGTGGTGTCCGCACTGCGGGTCCGAGGGCGCAACCGACCCGTCGAGGTGTGGGCAGCGTCGGTTCCCGTCGGCGACCAGTTCGTCTCAGCGTTCACCATCGCGGAGATCGAGCGTGGAGTGATTGCCAAGGAGCGATCCGATGCCGAGCAAGGAGCGGTCCTGCGTCGCTGGTTCGAGGAGAACGTCCTGCCCACGTTCGCCGACCGGGTCCTGCTGTTCGACCTGTCGGCGGCCAGGGTCCTCGCGGCCTATCGAGTCCCCGAGCACGCACCGTTCGACGACGCCCTCATCGCCGCCGTCGCGCAGTCTGCAGAGATGACCATCGCGACGCGGAACACCAAACACTTCGAACCCCTCGGCGTCCCTTGCCTCAATCCATGGGACACCACCGCGCCCTGAGACTGAGCCATCCCCAACGCGCTGGGCGTCGATGGCGGCCACGAGCGGGGTACACGCCCATGGGGTCGCGCGCCTGGCCGCCTTGCGCCAGGAGGCGAGCTGAGCGCTGGCTGGTGTCGTCGGGCGCTGTCCGATGCCCGAGCCGGCCGTAGCCCGTGGCCGGCCGGGCCACCCTTGGAGGTGCGTCATGAACGCGCTGCTTGTCGGGTACGCCCGATGCTCCACCGATCAACAAGACCTCACCGCCCAACGCGATGCCCTGCTCGGACTGGGCGTCGAGACTGAGCGTATATACGTCGACCACGGCCTGACTGGCACCAACCGCGAACGGCCTGGGCTACGCGAGGCACTCGCAGCCTGCCGAGCCGGTGACACCCTCGT
>JBKJUE010000049.1:0-17187 GCA_046590395.1 Nocardioides sp. | reverse complement strand
ATCATGTTCGAGTCGCGACAGCTCCATCGTCACCGAGTCGACGAGAAACGGCATGTCGTCGGTGACCACCTCGACGACCGATCGGCCGCCCGCCGACCAGCCGTCCTGGTCTGGGCTGGGCGTCACGACCCGGACTGTCGAGGTGCCCTGTGGTCGAGAGAGAGCTCCCTGGCAGTGGGAGGCCAGCGCGGCATAGACGTCCTCAGGGCTGCGACCCAGGAGATCCTCGGGCGCCACATGGCGCAGGTAGCCGTCAAGCAACTCCCCGACCTGCTCGGGCGGCGGCCCGTCGGTGCCACCCGACCTGCGGCCCGCGTCGGCAGCACGCATAAGCAGATCGGCTTTGTCTTCCTCGCGCTTCACCACGACCCGACACTATGGGCCCCAGTGTGACCCAGACAACACGGGGCGTGGTCCTACGGCATTCACTCTGCGTCATGATGGGCGCACCCCACCCCGCATCGGCCAGGCTTGGCTGGAAGGAGACCGCTGATGGCAACCCAGCTGCGCCAGGAGCTCGCCTACGACGCGAGCCCGGAGGAGGTCGCGGCCATGCTGCGTGATCCCGCCTTCCGCGAAAAGGTTCTCGCCGCCCAGCACGTGCTGCGCGGGTCGGCATCTGCAGAGGGCTCCCTCATGACCGTCGAACAGGTGTGGTCGTCTGAGCACCTGCCTTCGGTCGCCAAGAAGTTCGTGGGCGACGAGATCGTCATCGTCCAGAAGGAGACCTGGGGCACTCCGACCTCCGCCGACATCGTGGTGACCATCCCCGGCAACCAGGGTGGTATGTCCGGCACCTCGGTCCTGTCGCCGACCTCGACTGGCGGCACGGTCCAGACTGTCGACCTGTCGATCAAGGTCGGGGTTCCCTTCGTCGGCGGCAAGATCGAGAAGGTGATAGCCGAGATGCTGACCAAGGCGCTCGCCAAGGAGCACCAGACGGGCGTCGCCTGGCTCGCTGGCTGAGCCACGACGCCGTCTCCGAATGCCGGCGGGTGCGAGGGCCGATCACCCAGCAGCAGGCAAACTGAGCTGGTAGGCAAGCACGCCGCGGTTGCCATGGCCGGGCATCAGCAGCAGGTCGCCGATCATGACCGCCTTCGGCGCGGCGACCTGGTAGTTGGTGTCACCGATGAAGTTGTCGCCCCCCACGTCGCCGAGCACGGTCACCTCGCCGTCGGAGAGGGCGAGGGCCGTGACACGTCCGTGCCCGGCGGACAGACCGTCCAAGTCCAGGCTGCCGTCGACCATGACCACCGAGTCCTCGGCCACACCGACAGGGATCCAGCCCTCGGCCGCGGTGTAGGTGAGGTCGCGGATTGGCGAGCCGTCGTAGAGGGGGACCTGCGCCAGCGCTTGCGTTACGTCCTCGTCGCCATAGACGCCGTGGCGGAAGAGCAGGGTGTCATCTGCGACGGCAGCGAAGGACCCGTCGCCGGGGCCTGGCTCGTTCTCCGCAAGTAGGTGCGCCCCGTCGCCGTCTACGAGGAACAAATCCCCCGAGTACGCCGACGACGCCAGCACCGTCACCGGATCCGTGGACAAGATCCGGAGCTTGGCGACGTCTGAGGGAGCGGTCGTCGCGAACAGGTCGCTGCCTGTCGCCACGTCCACGACCCGCCAGTCCGATGTTCCTTCCGGGCCGTCAGCGCCGTCGAGACTCTTTGTCGTGACAACCGCATATCCCTGCCCGACAAGAACAGAGTCCTCGCACCCCGCCCCGATGTCTCCGAGCGGAGTCCCGGACGCGAGGTCCCACCTGCGGACCTCGCACCCATCCACGCTCAGCAGCACCTCGCCGCCGATGTCGAGGACTGGAGCGTTCGTGAAGTCCTGCTCCCACACCAAGGACGCGGACGCGAGGTCGACGACCTTGACGGTCGTAAGCCCTTCGATGTCCGGCTGACCCGTGCAACACACCTCTCCTCCGCGCGTCGCGTAGTACTCAGGGTCGCACTCGCCCACGATCACGGCGACCAGCCCTGCCTTGGACGGCGACTCCGCGGCGCCGCAGACCTCGCCACCCAACGACAGGTTCCAGGACTCAGCCCCAGTCTCACGGTCCAGCGCCGCCAGTCCTTGTGGCGCGAGGACCACGACGTCATCGCCGTGCTCCCACACCCACGGAGCGCTCCGACCGACCCAGTCGGGTCGCAGAGCCATTGGAGAGCTCCAGGCCCTTGACACCGACGGAGGTGAAGCCTCCGGCTCGGACTCGTTGGCGGATCCGGACCGGTCGACGTCGCCAGTGCAGGCGGTCGCAAGCAGCAGCGCGATCGCCACAAGCCCTCCGCTGACTTTTCGCATCCGCTCCCCCACATCCTGGCGCGCCGCTCAGTCGCGCATGCGGTGCTGGCCCACCGTGCCACAACGAGAGCCGGCACCGCGACAAGCCGGAACTCACAGATCAGCGTGAGTGCCTGCTCCACCGGATGAAGCGATCAGCGGCGCAGTGGGGTCACGTGGACGGTCTCACTCGGCTTCCATGTACGGGTAGCCGAAGTCCTTCGGTGGCACGAAGGTCTCCTTGATCGAGCGCGGCGACGTCCAGCGCAGCAAGTTGATCGCCGCCCCCGCCTTGTCGTTGGTGCCCGAGGCCCGGCCGCCGCCGAACGGCTGCTGGCCGACCACGGCGCCGGTCGGCTTGTCGTTGATGTAGAAGTTGCCGGCTGCGAAGCGGAGCTCGCGTTGCGCCCACGCGATCGCGGCTCGGTCCTGGGAGATGATCGCGCCGGTCAGGGCGTATGGCGCGAACGACTCCATCTGCGCCACGACCGACTCGAACGCCTCGTCCTCGTAGACGTGGACAGCCAGGATCGGTCCGAAGTATTCCTCCGAGAACATCTGGTCGGTGGGGTCGCTCGACTCCACGATCGTGGGCCGCACGAAGTAGCCGACCGAGTCATCGGTCTGACCGCCCGCCAGCAGCGTCAGGTGGTCGTTGGACTTGATCCGCGCGATCGCCTTGTGGTGTTTGGCGAAGGAGCGGTCATCGATCACGGCGCCCATGAAGTTGGTGAAGTCGGTAACGTCGCCCATCGCGAGCCCGTCGGTGTCGGCGATCAGCTGGTCCTTGATCTTGTTCCAGACCGAGCGGGCGACATACGCCCGAGACGCTGCACTGCACTTCTGGCCCTGGTACTCGAAGGCGCCGCGCATCATCGCGACGCGCACCACGTCCGGGTCGGCGCTCGGGTGGGCCACGATGAAGTCCTTGCCACCGGTCTCGCCCACGATCCGCGGGTAGGCGCGGTAGTTGGTGATGTTCTCCCCGACCGTGCGCCACAGGTGCTGGAACGTGGGGGTCGATCCGGTGAAGTGGATCCCGGCGAGATCGGGACTGGCCAGCGCGACCTTCGAGACGTCAAGGCCATCACCGGGGAGCATGTTGATGACGCCGGGTGGCATCCCCGCCTCCTCCAGCAGCTCCATCGTCAGGGAGGCCGCCAACTGCTGGGTCGGTGAGGGCTTCCAGATCACCGTGTTGCCCATCAGGGCGGGCGCAGTGGGGAGGTTGCCCGCGATCGCGGTGAAGTTGAAGGGCGTGATCGCGTAGACGAAACCCTCGAGCGGGCGGTGGTCGGTGCGGTTCCAGATGCCGGGGCTGTTCGCGATCGGCTGGTCGGTGAGGATCTGCTTGGCGTAGTGGACGTTGTAGCGCCAGAAGTCGATCAGCTCGCACGCACTGTCGATCTCGGCCTGGAACGCCGTCTTCGACTGGCCCAGCATGGTGGCCGCGTTGATCCGTTGCCGCCACGGGCCTGCGAGCAGGTCGGCCGCCTTGAGCAGGATCGCGCACCGCTGGTCCACGTCCATCGCAGCCCAGTCCGGTGCCGCCTTGCCGGCCGCGGAGATCGCGGCCTTCGCGTCGGCCTGCGTGGAGTTCTTCATGACCCCCAGCACGTGCTGGTGGTCGTGCGGCTGCACGACCTTGATCTCGGCACCGCCACCCGACTTCTTCCGGCCCCCGATGTGGGCCTTGAGGTCGTGCTGCTTGCGCTCCAGCCGCTCGAGCTCCACCACCAGGGCCTCGCGCTCGGGGCTCCCCGGCGCGTAGGTCAGGTTGGGCTCGTTGACGGGTACCGGCGGAAAGGTGATCGCGTCCATGCGCCCGACCCTAGCGACCGATGTTGAGTTGGGTGTGCGCGGCACCGGATCCGCCGCGCAGGCCCAACTCGTGTGCCGCGCACGCCCAACTCGAGTGCCGCGCAGGCCCAACTCAACGGAGCAGGTCGGGGATCTCCTGGGTCGCGAACCAGGCCAGGTCGTCGTCCTCGCCGGCGTCGTCCTCGGTGTCGACGTGGACCGCGACGACGCGGTCCATCGCGATGGCACCGGAGGCGTCGGCGACCTCGGCGACGACCACGACCCGCCGCCCGGAGCCGGTGAGCATCGCAGCGGAGGCGTCGGCGGCCTCCATCAGCGCGGTGTACTCCGACTCCTCGGCGTCGTCGGCCGCCGTGACCCGAGGCGCCGACCCGGGCACGGAGCCGTCGGCGACGAAGCCGGCCAGGCCGGAGAGCGTCGTCGGGACGTAGACCCGCGCGCTCACGGGTCCGTGACCTTCTTGCGCGCAGTCTTCTTGCGCCCGCGCGGGACCCGCGGCCGGCCGCCCGACGCGGTGTCGAGCAGCTCGTCGAGGGCCTCCGTCAGGCACTGACCGAGCAGGTCGGCGTCCGGCAGCAGGTCACGGTCGGCGGTGATGCCGTAGAACACGGCTCCGTCGTACGACGTGATGCCGATCGCGAGCGCGTGACCCTGAGACAGCGGGTGCACCGGGTAGGTCTCGATCATCCGGGCACCGGCGGCATAGAGCGGCGACTGCGGCCCCGGCACGTTCGTGATCGCGAGCTGGAACCCGCGGCGGCTCTCCGCCGCCGCCACCCGTGACCCGATCGCGTGGAAGGTCGCGGGCGCGAAGCCCGCGATCCCGGCGAGCCGGTTGGCCGCCACCGCCCGGCCGGTGTCCTTGTGGGCCTGGAAGGAGTACGAGACCTGGTGCAGCCGGACCACCGGGCTGGGCTCACCAACGGGCAGCTGGACGAGGTGGGGGGCGATCTGGGTGCCGAGCGAGGTGGCCTCGAGCTCGTCGTCGATCACCGACATCGGGACGACGGCCTTGATCTGGCGCAGGCCACCCAGGGACTCGGCGCGGGTCATCAGCCACGCGCGGAGCGCCCCCGTGACGGTCGCCAGGATCACGTCGTTGATGGTGCCGCCGTGGACCTGGCGGATCTTGCGGTACGCCGCGAGGTCGGTGCGCACGGCCACGAACCGGCGCTGCTGGGAGAGCGTCCCCTGGATCGGCGACACGTTCGCCGGTCGGCGGTTGGACAGGGCGTTGGCGACGGTGCCGACCCGGGCGGCGACGGAGTCGACGGAGCGCAGCAACGACCCGGTGTTGGTGCGGAGCGTGTCGAGGACGGTGCCGGGGCTGGTGATCGACTCCCGCACCGCCTCGGCGACGAGACCCGGGGAGGACGAGGCCCGCTCCGGGTGCCACTCGTCGCTGCCGAGCGTCCGCGGGGCGGCGTTGACGTCGAGGAGGACCTGACCGATGTCGACGGTGTCCACGCCGTCCACGAGGGCCTGGTGCGACTTGGACAGCACCGCGACCCGGCCACCGGCGAGACCCTCGACGAAGTAGACCTCCCACAGCGGGCGCTGCCGGTCGAGCGGGCGGGACACGATCCGGGCGACGAGCTCGCGGAGCTGGTCGAGTGAGCCGGGGCGCGGCAGCGCGGACCGGCGTACGTGGTAGCCGAGGTCGAAGTGGCGGTCGTCCACCCACACCGGGTTGGCCATCCGGCCGGGGACCGACTGGACCCGCTGCCGGTAGCGCGGGACGAACGAGATCCGGTCCTCGATCAGGTCGACGAGCTGCTGGTAGTCGAAGCCGTTGTCGCCGGGCTCGAAGATCTCGACGGTCGCATTGTGCATGGGGGTCGACGGGGTCTCCTCGGTCAGGAAACCGAGATCACGCGCCCGGAGTCGCTGGCCCATCCGAGTACCCTCCCACCGTTGCGGCGGACCGCTGCCCACCGTGCTTGTTCAACGTGGGATTCTGGCAGAGGTGAGCACTCCGTGCGTGCCCGTCCCACCAAAGGAGGAAGTCCCACGATGCGTCGAACCTTCGCCGTCCTGGCGACCGTGCTCTGTGCGGCCACCCTGCTCGCCAGCTGCGGTGAGGACGAACCAGCAGCCACCCCGCCCTCGTCCGACGCCATCGAGATCACCTTCGACGGAGACTCGGTGACCCCCAACGGCGAACGCGTCGAGGTCAAGCGCGGCGAGGAGGTCGAGCTGGTGGTCAAGGCCGACGAGCCGGGCGAGCTGCACGTGCACACCAGCCCCGAGCAGGAGCTGGGGTACGGCGCCGGCACCACGAACCTCACGCTCACCATCGACGAGCCGGGGGTGGTGGACATCGAGTCCCACCACCTCGAGGTGATCGTGGTCCAGCTCGAGGTCAGCTAGCACCGTGCGCGGAGACGGACTGACGCTGGCCCACGGGATCGGCGGGGCCAAGGACCTGCCCATCTCCCCCGAGCTCGCGATCGCGGGCGCGGTCGCCGCTCTCACGGTCTCCTTCACCGTCCTCGCCATCGCCTGGCGGACGCCTCGCTACGACGCCGCGACGAGCGGCCGGGCCGCACCTTCGTGGCTGTCGGCGATCGTGGACTCGGCGGTCTTCCGGGTCGGCCTGCGGATCCTCGGCCTCGCCGTCTTCCTGTACGCCGCCTCCGCCGCAGTGTTCGGCAAGGACCTCCTGACCAACCCCGTCTTCGGCATGGTCTACGTCTGGTGGTGGGTCGGGCTGGTCCCGCTGTCCCTGCTGCTCGGCCCGGTGTGGAAGGCGATCAGCCCGGTCCGCACCATCAACTCCGTCTTCGCGCGGCTCACCGGCAGCGACCCGGAGCGCGGGGTCTTCGAGTACCCCGCCCGGCTGGGGTACTGGCCGGCCGCCCTGGGCCTCTTCGCGTTCGTGTGGCTGGAGCTGGTCTACCCGCACTCGGCAGAGCTCGGCCCGCTGCGTCTGTGGTGCGCGGTCTACGTCGCGCTGATGCTCCTGGGTGGCGCCCTGTTCGGCAGCAGCTTCTACGAGCGCGGCGACCCGTTCGAGGTCTACTCCAGCCTGGTGGCCAGGCTGTCGGTCTGGGGCCGGCGTGAGGGCCAGCTGCTCGTCCGCAGCCCGATGGCCAACCTGGACAGCACTCCGGTCGCTCCCGGTCTCGTGGCGGTGGTGGGTGTGCTCTTCGGCAGCACGGCGTTCGACTCGTTCAAGGACTCCAGCTTCTGGGTGCGCTACACGCAGTCGAGCAGCGTCTCGACGGTCCTGCTCGACAACCTGGCCCTGATCGCGTTCTGCGCCGGGGTCGCGACGATCCTCGCGGTGGGCTCCGCGCTCACCGGGGTGGGGCCGGAGGTCCGGCGGCGCGACCTGCCCGACCGGTTCGCCCACTCGATCATCCCGATCGTCGTCGGGTACGTCTTCGCCCACTACCTGACCTACCTCGCGGAGTACGGCCAGCAGACGCTGATCTTGGCGAGCGACCCGTTCGGCAACGGCAGCGACCACCTCGGCACCGGCGACTGGTCGGTCAACTACTGGTTGTCCTACCACCCGGGCTTCCTGGCCAACATGAAGGTCATCGCGGTCGTGCTCGGTCACGTCCTGGGCGTGGTGGCGGCGCACGACCGGGCGATCCGACTGCTCCCCCGCCGGCACCAGCTCACCGGTCAGCTGCCGCTGCTGTTCGCGATGATCGCGTTCACCGTGGGTGGGCTCTACCTGCTGTTCGCCGCCTGAACCGGCCCGCGTCCGCCGCAGGCGACGAGCCGGGCACCAGCGCGTCGACGACGCCGGACAGGGCCCGGCCGAGCGCGGAGTCGCCGACCTCCACGACGGTGCGCCCGGCGACGAGGGCGCGGTCGACCACGGCCCGGTCCTCGGGCAGGAAGTGGAGCCCGGTCAGCCGGGTGAACCCCGCGACCATGCCGGCGACGTCCTTCTCCGACCAGCCGAGCGTCGGCCGCATCCGGTTGACGACCACCCGGACCGGCGCGCCGGCGACGTGCTCGCGCAGCTCGACCAGGGCCCGGGCCAGCCGGGAGAGCCCGACCGGGTCGGCGTTGCCGACCACGACCACCTCGTCGGCCACGTCGAGCGCTCCGTGGGTCATCTGGTTGCGGGCCGGACGCGACCCGAAGTCGGAGGCGGGGTCGCGCTCGAGGCTGAAGCCGGTGTCGAGGACCACGTGGGCGTGCTCGCTGGCGACCTCGACGACGTGCTCGACCACCCCGGCCCGGACCTCGGCCCAGCGGTCGGCGCGGGGCAGGCCGGTGACGACGGAGAGGTGGGGACCGACGCCGCGCTGCACCGAGCCGAACCGCTCGGCGAGCTGGCCGCCGGCTGCGGTCCGAGCCGCACTGAGGAGTCCCGACACCTCGTCGAGGACGCCCAGCTGCTGGGCCACGGCCCCGCCGTAGGGGTCGGCGTCGACCAGGACGGTCCGGATCCGGCGACGTGCCATCTCCGCCGCGAGACCGGTGGCCACCGTGGTGCGCCCGGGAGCACCCGCCGGACCCCACACCGCGACCACCCGGCCACCGGCAGCAGGGAGCAGCGGCTCGGCGAGCGCCCCGTCGCGGACGACGGTGTCGGCCGGATCCTCCCCCGCGGCCACGGCGTCCGGGAGCGAGGCGAGCTCGTCCTCGGCGACGAGCGACCTGATGCCGATCCTGGTGGCGCGCAGGCAGGCGGCGTCGAGCGCGGCCCCGCCCGGCACGATCGCGACCGGCCGGACGGCGTACGAGCGGAGGTGCTGCACAGCGGCAGCGTCGAGGCCCGGTGCATCCACACCGAGCACGGCGACGTCGGCCTGGCCGGCGCTGGCGGCGGCGAGCAGGTCGTCGACGTCCACGCAGCGCTTGAGCACCACGATGCCGGGTCGTTCCCCGAGCCGGGCCAGGGCTGCCGACTCCCACGCCGCCCCGGACGCGACGACCAGGACGACGACCACCTCAGCCCCTCCGCACGATGGTGAGCGACGGTGCGTCGAGGCCGCCGACCAGCCGGAAGAAGCGGGTCGCGTCGTCCTCGCCGACGCCGAGGACGAGCTGGCGCATGCCCGTGACGGCGAATCCCTCGTCGAGAGGTGGCGTCTCGATGACCGTCACCCCGGACAGCACCGCGCGGCCTCGCCCCCGGTCGGCGGCGGACTCCTCGTCGGACCCGCCCGTGAGGTAGACGTCGACGACGGAGCCGGACCGGACCGACGGCGGGACCAGTGCCGCGTCGACGGCCACCGGCAGGTGGAGGGTCTCCGTGTCGGCGGTGGCGCCGACCGCCGCCCGGGGCAGGAGCTCGCCGGCGCCGACGCCGCGGCGGAGCGAGAGATCGGCGGGGAGCTCCTCATCGATCAGGAAGTAGGTCTCGAGCTGGTCCGGGTCCACGAAGCGCACCTGCCGGGCCACCAGGTCGTCGGCCGTGACGGTGTCCCCGGCGCCCATGTCCGAGGCGACCGACCAGACCGCCACGGACTCGTCGGCGGCGCCCACCAGCCGGGCCCCGGCGATCACCGACACCGCGATGATCGCGGCCCCCACCCAGAGCCGGGGGTCACGCCACCCCGGGGTGGCCGCGCGGGTCGCCGGCGGCGGTTCGGAGCTCCCGAGAGTGCTGCTCACGGGGTCATCATGTCCCCGACCGGCCGGTGTGCAAACCCCTTCTTCCACAGGCCGGCGTGGGGACCTCGCCGGGCCTCCGTCGGGGATGCGACGATGGGGCCATGCCCGGCACGCCCCGATTCCTCACGCTGGCCGACGTCGCCGAGGTACTGAACACCTCCAGCGCGCAGGTCTACGCCCTGGTCCGCCGGGGCGACCTCCCCGCGATCAAGATCGGCGGCCGCGGGCAGTGGCGGGTCGAGTCCGCACAGCTCGAGGAGTTCATCCAGCGGATGTACGCCGACACCCGGACCTTCGTCGACGAGCACCCCTACGTCGAGTCCGACGCGAAGGACTAACCCACCTCGGAGCCGAGGACGACCTCGAACGTCCGCTCGTCGTCGCCCCGTCGCACGGTGAACTCGATCGTCTCGCCGGGCTGGTGGGTCCGGATCGCCACGATCAGCGCGATGCCGTCGGTGACCCGTTCGCCGTCGACCGCGGTGATGACGTCGTCCTTCTTGAGCCCGCTGTCCTCGGCGGGCGTGTCCTTCATGACCTCGTCGATCCGGGCGCCCTCACCGTCGCCGGTGCCGGTCTGCACCTTGGCGCCGATCACCGGGTAGCGCGCCTCGCCGGTCTTGAGGATCTGGTCGGCGGTGATCCGCACCTGCTCGATCGGGATCGCGAACCCGACGCCGATGTTGCCGGACTCGCCACCGAAGCCGCCACCCGTGGTGGCGATGGCGCTGTTGACGCCCACGACCCGGCCCTGGAGGTCGACGAGCGGGCCGCCGGAGTTGCCGGGGTTGATCGCGGCGTCGGTCTGCACGGCGTTGATGTACGACGAGTCGTTGGCCGAGTCGCCGGTGGTGACGGGCCGGTCGAGGGCGGACACGATGCCGGCGGTGACGGTGGAGGTCAGGCCGAGGGGCGAGCCGAACGCGACGACGCCGTCACCCACGTGGAGCGCCTTGGACGCACCGAGCGCGGCCGGGCGGAGGTCGCGGGCGTCCTTGGCGAAGAGCACGGCGAGGTCGTAGACCGGGCTACGACCGACGACGGTGGCCTTGTAGCGGTTGCCGTCCTGGTCGACGATCTCGATCGGACCGTCACCCTCGGCAGCCTCCGCGACCACGTGGTTGTTGGTGATGATGTGACCCTGCCGGTCGAGCACGAAGCCGGACCCGGTCGCGCCACCCTTCTGGCCGTCGTACTCGGCGGAGATCTGCACCGTGCTGGGCAGCAGCTGCTCGGCGACGGCGGCGATCGAGCCGTTGTCGGCGGGCAGCGGGGCGGTGGAGACGGTGTCGACGTCGTCGAGCCCACCCGAGACCAGCCCCGGGGTGTCGTCGGTCATCCGGTCGAGGAGCAGGGCACCGCCCGCGCCGCCGACGGCACCGAGCACCAGCGCCAGGGCACAGACGACCGGCCACAGCCACCCGGGAACCCGGCCCCGGGGCGCCGCGACGGGTGACGGGGTCCACGAGGCGTACGCCGGCGCCCACTGCTGGCCGGGCTGCTGTGTCCAGGTGCCGGCGGGACCGACACCCGGAGGGGGTTGGCTGACCGGCGGCATCCAGGACGCGGGCTCGGCCGGGGACACCTCCGGACCCGGCAGCGGCCGGGTGGGCTCGGTGGTGTCGTGCGCCTCGGGGGCGTCGTCGCGGTCGGTCACCCCGCCATTTTCACCTACGGCGCAAGGCGCGGCCTACGGGGTGGGCAGTCGGCGCTGCTGGAAGGACGGCGCCGGGCTGCCCACGCGGGGCGCGTCGGTGTGCCGGACGATGCTCGTGGCGGGGGCTCGCCGGTCGGTCGGCACGTCCGCCGGCGCGACGCCCAGGGCCAGCACACCCATCACGGCGGCACCGACCGCGCCGCCACCGATGGCCACGAGGCCGAGCTGCCGACGGGGGCGGGCGTCGTACGAGATCGGGAAGGCGGAGCCGTCGGGCAGGAGCGGTGAGCCGAGGAGAGAACCCTTGAGCGAGGCGGGGGCGGTGTTGCCGTCGAAGGTGAGGCCGGCGAGGCGGGTCTTGACCCAGCCCTCGCGCTCGACGAGGTCGCGGCAGGCGTGGCAGACGTGGACATGGGCCCAGGCGCGCTCGGCCTCCTCGGCCGGCAGCTGGCCGTCGAGCAGTGCGCTGACCCGGGCCCCGAGGTGGCCGATCACGAGCCGCTCCTGGTGGGCAGCAACGGACCGGTGGCCGGGCCGGAGTAGCGGGCGCGGCCGGCCTGCGGTGCGCGATGGGCGAGCGCGGTGCGCAGCATCGCGCGGCCGCGGTGGATGCGGGAGCGGACGGTGCCGAGCTTGGTGTCGAGGATCTGGGCGATCTCGTCGTAGGACAGGCCCTCCACGTCGCAGAGCACGACGGCAGCGCGGAAGTCCGGAGGGAGCGTTGCCAGCGCCCGCTCGACGTCGTCGTCGAAGGTCTGGTCGGCGTAGGCGGCATCGGGGCTCGGGGTCGCGCTGGTGAGCCGGCTGGCGCGCTCGTCGGACAGCGCGTCGAAGCGGATCCGTTGCTTGCGGCGGGCCTGGTCGAGGAACAGGTTGGTCGTGATCCGGTGCAGCCAGCCCTCGAAGGTGCCGGGGGTGTAGGTCGAAAGGCTGCGGAACACCCGGACGAACACCTCCTGCGTGAGGTCCTCGGCGTCGGGCCGGTTGCCGGTCAGGCGGTAGGCGAGCCGGTAGACGCGGTCGGAGTGTCGCTCGACGACCTCGTCCCACGTGGGCACCTCGGTGGTCTCGTCCACGGGTGCCTCCTCGTGGCGCTTCCGCGCCGGTGTGCCGAACAGTGTCCTGACCTCACTCACGATAGGGACTGCGTCTGAGAGGAGCCTGTGAGCCTCTCCCACGGGAACCTGAGATCCCTGCCCCGAACAACGACTCGGAGAGCCGCGGTGTTCCCGCCGCTCTGGACCGCTCCCGGGGGATAGGGTCGAGCCGTACGTCCACGCCGGTCGTCGCTGCGCCCGGTGCCCGACCCAGGAGGCCACCATCACTCCCTCAGCACCCGGGCCCATGAAGCCCGCGAGTTGGTCCTACGCCGAGGCGCACGCCGTCGAGGACGACGTGCTCGCCGCCGCGCGCTCGCGCGCCGACGAGGTCGGCGTGGTCCCGATCGGACCGGGCGGAGGCGCTGCCCTGCGCTTCCTCGCCTCCGTGCTCGAGGCCCGCGCCGTGGTCGAGATCGGCACCGGCACCGGCGTCTCCGGGCTCTGGCTGCTCCGCGGCATGCGCTCCGACGGCGTGCTCACGACCGTCGACATCGAGGCCGAGCACCAGCGCCTGGCCAAGCAGTCCTTCAGCGAGGCCGGCATCCCGTCCCAGCGCGCCCGCACCATCTCCGGCGCCGCGCTCGACGTGCTCCCCCGCCTCACCGACGGTCACTACGACCTCGTCTTCTGCGACGGCGACAAGGCGGAGTACGGCGCCTACCTCAAGGAGGCGCTGCGGCTGCTGCGGCCCGGCGGGGTCGTGGCGTTCGACAACGCCCTGTGGCACGACAAGGTGGCCGACCCGTCGCAGCGCGACGAGGAGACGGTCGCGATCCGCGAGCTCGGCCGTGAGATCGCCGAGAGCGAGGACCTGGTCTCGGTGCTGCTGCCGGTCGGCGACGGCCTGCTGGCCGCCAAGAAGCTCTGGTCGCCGGAGCCCGGCGAGTAGTTCAGCCGCGCTGGGAAGCCTTGAAGCCTTCCCAGCCCTCGGCGACGGCGACCACGTCGGACGCCTCGATCAGGATCGGCGCGCTCCCGATCAGCTTCGACCCGGGAGCCTCGGCCGCGATCTCGGTGAAGCTCGCCTGGAACTCCTCGCGCGCCTCGGCGGTGGCGAAGACATAGCAGCCCTCGAACCACTCGCCCGGGCGGGCGCGCCAGGTCTTGAACGCCAGGCCCGCCATGCCGGTGAACTTCGCGTGCGAGGTGTCGGCGACGTACGACGCCAGCTCGTCCTCGATCCCCTCGGGGGCATCGGCGAGCGACCAGCGGACGGTCAGGGCCCTCATCGGGGTCCCCGCGGAGGCGTGAGCGCAGCGAGCGGCTTCGTGGGGTGGTTCATCTCACGCCCGCCAGCGGGTCCTCGGAACCGAGCCACGTGAGCAGCGCGCGGGCACCGAAGCCGGTGGGGCCGGCGGTCCACTCGTGGTTGTCGGCCGGGGCGTCGCCCACGGAGGCGATGTCGAGGTGTGCCCACGGCACGGACCCGACGAAGTGCTGCAGGAACAGCGCCGCGGTGATCGCGCCCGGGCCACCCGGGGCGTTGTCGGCGTCGGCGACCTTGGAGGAGAGCTTCTCCTCGTAGTCGGTCGCCAGCGGGAAGCGCCACAGCGGCTCGCCCGCGAGCTCGGCGGCGTCACCGATCAGCCGGGCCAGGGTGTCGTCGTTGGCGAAGTAGCCGCCGAGCTGCTGACCGAGGGCGACCTTCATGGCCCCGGTCAGGGTGGCGACGTCCACGAGGACGGCCGGCTCGAGCTGGTCGACGGCGTACGCGAGGGCGTCGGCGAGGACGAGACGGCCCTCGGCGTCGGTGTTGGTGACCTCGGAGGTGCGACCGCCGTAGTGACGGACGACGTCGCCGGGCCGCAGGGCGTTGCCGCTGACGGAGTTCTCGGCGGCGGCGACCAGGCCGGTGACCCGGACCGGGCAGCCGACCCCGGCGAGCGCACCCATGACCGCGAGCACGACGGCGCCGCCGGTCATGTCGCGCTTCATGTTGACCATGGCCTCGGCCGGCTTGATGGAGAGGCCGCCGGTGTCGAAGGTGATCCCCTTGCCGACGAGCACCACCCGCGGGGCCTTCCGGCCGCCGGTGGCGGGCGTGTAGTCGACCCGGATCAGCCGGGGTGGGCTGTCCGATGCCTGTCCGACACCGACGATGCCGCCGAAGCCGTCGGCCTCGAGGGCGGGGACGTCCCAGATCCTGGTCTTGAGCCCGACGTCCTTCGCGAGCGCGACGGCCTGGTCGGCAAGCCAGCCGGGGTTCTTGATGTTGGAGGGGACGGTCGCGAGCAGCCGGGCCCGCCAGCCGGCCCCACCGATCGCGAGCGCCCGCGAGAGCACCTCGTCGCGCGCGTCGGCGTGGGGGAGCGCGGCCAGGACGACCCGGCCGACCGGCGTGTGCTCGGGAGGCGTGGACCGCATGTGGAACGAGAACGACGCGAGCATGGCCCCGATGACGAAGGCCTCCAGGGCGCCGTCCGGCGCCACTGCCGGGATCGACGTCGCGACGCTGGCGCGGTCGCGGCTGGCGCGGGCCAGCGCGGCCCCGGCCCTCCGGAAGTCGGTGACGGCCTGCTCGCCGACCCCGACCAGCAGGACCAGGCGGAGGTCGGCGTTGTCGGGGGCGCCCAGGGGCACGGGGTACGACGTCACCTCGGCGGTCTTGCCGGTCGCCGAACCGGTCTCCAGCAGGGCCAGCAGGTCGACGCCGAGCTCGTCACCGAGCTCCGCCGCCCCGGGCCCGAGCAGCACGGAGCCGTCCTCCCCCGGGAGCACCGGGAAGGCGACGACCTCCACGCCACGGATGGCATGCGGCCTCAGCGCCGAGAGTGCGAACTCCGGGGGCGAGACCTGGGAAGGAATGCGCTGGTCGGTCTGCGACTCGGTCTGGGCCACGATCAGCCGACGACGTCCTTGAGTGCTTCCCCGAGAGCTCCAGCCTCTTCGGCGTTCAGCTCAACGACGAGGCGGCCACCACCCTCGAGCGGGACGCGCATCACGATGCCACGTCCTTCCTTGGTGACCTCCAGCGGACCGTCGCCCGTACGGGGCTTCATCGCCGCCATCCGCGCACCTCTTCTTTCGTCCCGATTCATGTGCCGCTCGGGTCAAGGAACCCGGTCTGGCCGTTAGCACTGACCATTATCCCCTATCGGTCGGGTGACGCGGACCACAGGTGTCCATCGTGGCTGGCAGACTCCACCCATGCGCGCACGCTCGGCTCTCTTCGACACCTACGGAGACCACCTGCGCAACCGCGGCAGCCAGGCCCCCGTGGCCGGCTTGGTGCGCCTGCTCGCCCCCGTCGGGATCGCCGCCCCCGCCGTCCGCACCGCCATCTCCCGGATGGTCATGCAGGACTGGCTGGAGCCGGTGCTGCTGGCCGGGGGCCGTGGCTACCGGGCGACCCCGCGCGCGATCCGGCGACTCGACGAGGCCGCCGACCGGATCTACCGGCGGACCGAGCGGGAGTGGGACGGCAGCTGGCACCTCGTGTTCGTCCAGCAGCCCACCCCCCGCGCCGCCCGGACCCGCCTGCGCGCCGACCTCGCCTTCGTGGGGTACGCCGAGCTCGCGGACGGCGTGTGGGTCAGCCCCTTCGCGCGCAACGAGATGGCGTCGGTGCTGGAGGTCGCAGGGGCACAGGCGCGGACCGCCCGGGCCGACCGGTTCGACCCCGAACCCACCGCCGCCTGGGACCTGGCCGGCCTCCGCACCGCCTACGACGACTGGCTCGCCACGGCCGACGATCTGATCGACCAGCACACCGCGGCCCACAGCGACCCCGACGAGGCCGCCTTCGCCGCCCGCTTCCACCTTGTCCACGAGTGGCGCAAGTTCCTCTTCGCCGATCCGGGCCTGCCCGAAGAGCTGCTGCCCGCCGACTGGCCGGGCCGCGAGGCCGCCGACCTCTTTGCCGGCGAGGCGATGCGGCTCAAGCCCGGCGCCGACCGGTTCGTGGCGCGTTGCCTCGACGGGGGCTGACTTCGAGCAGCCGGGGTCGGGCAGACTGCACCCCATGACCGACTCTCCTGTGCTGCTGGACACCACCGACGGCGTCGCCACGATCACCCTGAACCGCCCCGACGGCATGAACAGCCTCGACGTGGCGACCAAGCTCGCCCTGCTCGACACCGTCCGGCAGGTCGCCGACGACCCCGCCGTCCGGTGCGTCGTGCTGACGGGCACGGGCCGCGGCTTCTGTGTCGGACAGGACCTCAAGGAGCACATCGAGATCCTGGAGAGCGAGTCGAGCGAGTCGCTCTTCCGCACGGTCGACGAGCACTACAACCCGATCGTCACGGTGCTCGCGACCATGCCGAAGCCAGTGGTCGCCGCCCTCAACGGTGTCGCGGCGGGCGCGGGAGCCAGCCTGGCCTTCGCGTGCGACCTGCGGATCCTGGCCGACACCGCCGGGTTCAACCTGGCCTTCGCCAATGTGGCGCTGTCCTGCGACACCGGGGCGAGCTACCACCTCCAGCGGCTCGTCGGCCGCGCCAAGGCGATCGAGCTGCTCTACTTCCCCAGCACCATCTCCGCCGAGGACTCCCTGGCGCTGGGCCTCGCCACCCGGGTGGTGCCCTCCGCCGAGCTCGAGGCGACCGTGCACGAGACCGCCGCCCGCCTCGCGGCCGGGCCGACCGTGGCCCTGGGCGCGATGCGCCGGTCGGTCGCCTACGCCGCCGGCCACTCGTTCGAGGACTCGCTGGAGTTCGAGAGCCGGATGATGCAGGAGACCGGCGCCACCGCCGACCACCGCGCCGCCGTCGCGGCCTTCGTCGGCAAGCAGAAGCCGGT
>JBKJUE010000040.1:0-14227 GCA_046590395.1 Nocardioides sp. | reverse complement strand
ACAAGCCCGGCGTGAACGGCACCTCACACATGTCGGTGCACCTCAAGTACGGCGAGATCCATCCGCGCACGATGCTCGCCGACCTCGCCCGGCTGCGCTCGCAGGGCGACGCGACGTACCGCAAGGAGCTGGCCTGGCGGGAGTTCTACGCCGACGTGCTGTTCGCGCAGCCGCACACCGCGCGCGACTACCTCAGACCCGCGTTCGCCGAGATGGCCTACGTCGAACCGGGCCACCAGGACAGCCACTTCGACGCCTGGCGCCGCGGCCGCACCGGCTTCCCGATCGCCGATGCCGGCATGCGACAGCTCCGCGCGACCGGATGGATGCACAACCGGGTCCGGATGATCACGGCCAGCTTCTTGGTCAAGGACCTGCACATCGAGTGGCAGCACGGCGCCCGACACTTCATGCGCTGGCTGGTCGACGGGGACCTGGCGTCCAACCAGCACGGCTGGCAGTGGGTCGCCGGCTCCGGCACCGACGCCTCGCCGTTCTTCCGGGTCTTCAACCCCACGTCGCAGGGCCGGAAGTTCGACCCCGATGCCGCGTACGTCCGCGGCTGGGTGCCGGAGCTGGCCGACGTCGACGACCCGCACGACCCGGACGAGGAGGCCCGCCACCGGGTCGGCTACCCGCTGCCGGTGGTCGACCACGCCCAGGAACGTCTCGAGGCGCTCGACCGATGGGAGAGGATCAGACGATGACCGCCGACGCACCCCGCGAGCTGATCGTCCCGCACCGCTTCCGTGGCCCGGCGTCGTCCGGGAACGGCGGCTGGACCGCCGGGGCGCTGGCCGCGCTGGTCGACCACGACTGCCCCGACAACCGGGCCGCGGCCTGGCCGCCGATCCGGGTCGCGCTGCGCACGCCACCGCCCCTGGACACCCCGCTCGCCGTCTCCGAACGGAACGGCGCGACCGTGGCCGTCGACCAGGACACCGTGGTGGCGCAGGCCTCCGTCACGGACGCCGACCCCGCTCCCGTCGCGCCGGTGCCGGCGGACGAGGCGCGCGCGGCCATGGCGTCGTACCCGGGCCTCTCCTCGCACCCCTTCCCCTCGTGCTTCGCTTGCGGGACGGACCGCGAGGAGGGTGACGGGTTGCGGATCTTCCCGGGGCCGGTCGGCGACGCCGGCGGCTCGACCCGGATCGCCGCGACCTGGACGCCGCACCCGAGCGTCGGCGAGGACTGGCACACGTACGTCGACGACGTGCGGCACGCCTCGCTCGCGACCACGTGGGCCGCGCTGGACTGCGTCGGCGGCTGGGCCGGGGACCTGACCGAGCGGCTGATGGTGCTCGCCGGGATGACCGCACGGGTCGACACCCTGCCGGTGATCGGCGAGGAGCACGTCGTGGTCGGGCGGGACCGCGGGCACGAGGGCCGCAAGACCTTCACCGCAGCCACGCTCTACGACCGCGACGGCCGGATGGTGGCCAGTGCCGAGCACGTCTGGGTGGCCGTCGACCCCGCCGCCTTCGGCTGACCCGCCCGAAAGTCTCGGGCGGGTCGACGTGACCGGGGCAACGCCACGCCCGAGTTGACGCACCTGCACGGCACCGGGAGACTTGAACACATGACTTTGAACGATCCAAAGAGCCTCTGGTGGCGGCACGCCGTCACCTACCAGGTCTACGTCCGCAGCTTCGCGGACAGCAACGGTGACGGCATCGGCGACCTGCCCGGGATCACGTCCCGGCTGCCCTACCTGCGCGACCTCGGTGTCGACGCGCTCTGGATCACGCCCTTCTACACCTCGCCGCAGCACGACCACGGCTACGACGTGGCCGACTACTGCGACGTGGACCCACTGTTCGGGTCGCTCGCCGACGCCGACGCGCTCGTCGCCCGCGCCCACGACCTCGGGCTGCGCCTGATCGTCGACCTCGTCCCCAACCACACCTCCGACGAGCACGTGTGGTTCCAGGAGGCGCTCGCCGCCGGCCCGGGGAGCCCCGAGCGGGACCGTTACCTCTTCCGTCCCGCCGACCCGGCCGCCCCCGACAAGCCTCCGAACAACTGGGGCTCCGTCTTCGGCGGCCCCGCCTGGTCGAAGGCAGCCGACGGCGAGTGGTACCTCCACCTCTTCGACCCCACCCAGCCCGACCTCAACTGGCGCAATCCCGAGGTCGGAGACATGTTCGAGGGCGTCCTCCGGTTCTGGCTCGACCGCGGGGTCGACGGCTTCCGGATCGACGTCGCGCACGGTCTCTTCAAGGAAGCCGGGTTGCGTGACCAGGTCCTGCGCGAAGGCGAGCGGGCCAGCTCGGGCCAGGTGAACACCGACCACTCGATGGTGTCCCGCGAGCTCAACGACGAGCCGATGTGGGACCAGCCCGAGGTGCACGAGGTCTACCGCCGCTGGCACCGCCTGCTCGAGGAGTACGACGGAGACCGGATGGCCGTCGCCGAGGCGTGGACACAGACGCCCGAGTCGATGGCGGCGTTCGTGCGGCCCGACGAGCTGCACCAGGCGTTCAACTTCTCCTGGCTCCTCGCGGACTGGTCCGCCGAAGCGTTCGCCGAGGTCGTCACCGGCACCCTGGCCGCCGTCGAGCCGGTCGGCGCCTCCCCCACCTGGGTGCTCAGCAACCACGACGTCGTGCGCCACGTGACCCGCTACGGCGGCGGTGAGCAGGGCCTCGCCCGCGGCCGGGCCGCCACGCTGACGATGCTGGCGCTTCCGGGATCGTCGTACATCTACCAGGGCGAGGAGCTCGGCCTGGAGCAGACCGAGGTGGAGCCGGAGTTCCGGCAGGACCCCTCGTGGCTGCGCACCGGCGAGCCCGGTCGCGACGGCTGCCGGGTCCCGATCCCGTGGCGCGGCACCGAAGCGCCGTACGGCTTCGGGCCGGGCACCGAGCAGCCGTGGATCCCGCAGCCCGCCACCTGGGCCGGACTCACCGTCGAGGACCAGCTTGCCGACCCGGACTCGACGCTGTCGTTCTACCGCCGGGCCCTCGCCGCACGCCGCGAGGTGGCCAGCGGTGCCGGTGAGTCGGTCACCGTGGTGGATGCCGGCGCGGACGTCCTCGCGTTCCGCCGCGGCGACCTCACGGTCGTCCTCAACTGCGGCACCGCCCCGGTCCCCCTGCCCGCGGGCGAGGTCGTGATCTCGAGCGGTCCCGTCAACGACGACAAGCTCCCCGCCGACACCGCCGCCTGGCTCCGCTGACCACCGAGTGGTCCTGGTTGTCAGTCGAGGGCGGCGTTGTAGCGGGCCAGGGACGTGACCAGGTTTCCCAGGTCGTCGTCGGACCAGTCGCCCAGCCGCTCGTCGAGGTGCTTGCGGCGGTGCCGGGTCACCTCGCCGAGGCGGGCCCGGGCGTCGTCGGTGACGGAGAGCAGGGTGGCCCGCCCGTCGGCCGGATCAGGCGAGCGCTCGATCAGCTCCAGGTCCGCGAGGTTCTGCACCTGACGGCTGATCGCTCCCTTGTCGATGCCGAACGTCTCGGCCAGCACCGATGACCGAACCGGACCGACCTCGGCGAGGTGCGCCAGCATCAGGTACGACGCCGGCATCAGGTCGGGGTGGACAGCCCTGGCTCGCTCATGGATGACCCGGCGCACCCGCCGGATCAGGACGCCGACCTCGTTCTCCAGCAGGCGGACGGTCTCCGCACGGGGTGACATGCCGCTCAGCGCTTCTGGAGCTCGGCGGCGACCTCGGGGGCGAGCTCGTCGTCGCGGAGGACGGTGGTCCGCAGCGGGACCTCGCGGATGAAGAGGACGCAGACGAGAGCCAGCACCGCGAACGGCAGCGCCACCAGGAACAGGTGCCCGGTCGCCTCGCCGAACGCGTGCTCGAAGAGCTGGCGCACCGGGGCCGGCAGCGTGGCCAGGTCCGGGATCGCGCCGTGCCCATCACCGTCGACGGTCACGCCGAGCCGGTCCAGCCCCGCGGCAACGCTGTCGGACACCTGGTGGCTGAGCACCGCGCCCAGTGCCGAGACGCCGATCGAGCCGCCCATGGTGCGGAAGAACGTGACGACCGAGCTGGCCGCCCCCAGGTCGGACTGGGCGACGTTGTTCTGCACGGACAGCACTAGGTTCTGCATCGTGGCGCCGAGGCCCAGGCCGAGGACCGCCATGTAGAGCCCGACGACCACGAGGTTGGTGGTCTCGTCGATCATCGCCAGCAGGGCGAGCCCGATGATGACGAGGACCATGCCGCCGGTGAGGAACTTCTTCCACCGGCCGTGCTTGGTGATCAGCCGTCCGGAGCCGATGCTCGAGACGAGCAGGCCGCCGACCATGGCGACCGACATCAGGCCGGCCTTGGTGGGGCTCATGCCGCGGGCGAGCTGGAAGTACTGGCTGAGGTAGACCGTGGAGCCGAACATCGCGAGGCCGATGAGCACCGAGGCCAGCGTGGCCAGGCTCGTGGTCCGGTCGCGGAACAGGCGCAGCGGGATGACCGGCTCGATCGCGACCTTCGCCTCGACGTAGAGGGCTGCGGCCACGACGACCAGGCCCAGCGCCACCAGGAGGAGGCTCGTGGACGAGGCCCAGGCGAACTGGCTGCCCGCCAGCGAGACCCAGACCAGCAGGATCGAGACGCCGGCCACGAGCAGCGTGGCGCCGAGGTAGTCGACGTGCACCTCACGGCGTACGACGGGCAGGTGCAGCGTCTTCTGCAGCACGAAGAACGCCAGCATCGCGACGGGGATCCCGACCCAGAAGCACCAGCGCCAGCCGAGCCCGGGGGCGTCGACGATCAGGCCGCCGATGAGCGGGCCGCTCACGGTGGCGAGGGCGAAGGTGGCCCCGATGTAGCCGGAGTACCGGCCCCGCTCGCGGGGGCTCACCATCGACGCGATGACCACCTGCACGAGGGCGGTCAGGCCGCCGACGCCGAGGCCCTGCGCCGCCCGGGCGCCGATCAGCACCTCCATCGAGGGGGCGAAGCCGGCGACCAGGGACGCGGCCGCATAGATGACCAGCGCGGACTGGACGAGGACCTTCTTGCTGAACAGGTCGGCCAGCTTGCCCCAGATCGGGGTGGTGGCGGTCATGGTCAGCAGGGTGGCCACGACGACCCAGGTGTAGCCGGTCTGGCTGCCCTCGAGGTCGGTGACGATGCGGGGCAGGGCGTTGGTGACGACGGTGCTCGACAGCATCGCGACGAACATCGCGAGGAGGAGGCCGCTGAGGGCCTCGAGCACCTCGCGGTGGGTCATCTCGACCGGGGCGGCGGGGGCGGGAGCAGGAGTCACGGGGCTACTTTCGACGATTAGTTGCCTTCGACAACCATATCTCCACCGGCCCTATTCCCGGAAATGCAGCGACCCGCAGGTGTGGCCTCTGACGAGACCGCTCCGGTGGACGTGAGACCGGATCACCTGCGGGTCGGGTGACTGCTGTTGGATTCGCCGGCAGTACTTCGGCGACCGGTTGCTGCTAGCGGGCAGCCACCTCACGCGTCCCAAAAGAATTCATTTCCTGGACCACCTCCCTTCCCGTGTCCCTCCACGGTAGAGGCGCACGGCCGCCCGCTCAAGGGGTTTGTGGACGGGTCAGGGAGCCAGCCGGACGACGTCCCAGATCCCGGTCTGCGCCCGCCGGTAGACAAGCCTGTCGTGCATGCGCCCCGGTCGGCCCTGCCAGAACTCCACGGCGGACGGGGACACGGCGTACCCGCCCCATTCCTCGGGAACCGGCACCTCCCCGGGGAAGCGCTCCTCCATCACGGCGTACGACTCCGCCAGCTCGTCACGGCTGGCCACCTCGTTGGACTGGTGGGACGCCCACGCACCCAGACGCGAACGCCGCGGCCGCGAGGCGAAGTACGCCGCCACCTCGTCCTGCGGGAGCGGCGTCGCCGTGCCGTCGACACGGACCTGGCGCTCGAGCGGGTGCCAGGGGAAGAGCAGGGCGCAGGCGGGGTTGGCCGCGAGCTCGAGGCCCTTGCGGGAGGCGGTGTTGGTGAAGAACACGAACCCGCGCTCCCCCAGCCCCTTGAGCAGAACCATGCGCGACGACGGCCGTCCGTCGGGCGACACGGTGGCGACCACCATGGCGTTCGGCTCGTGCAGCCCGGCCGCCGTGGCCTCGTCGATCCACCGGCGGAACATGGTGATCGGGTCGCTCGCCAGGTCGTCCTCGACCAGCCCTCCGGTGGAGTACTCCTCGCGCAGCGCCGCGAGATCGAGGTCGGCGGGGTCGGGCATGGAGCCGACAGTAGCGCCCGTCGTACCTGCGCCTGACGGACACCGGAGTGCACTTCGGGCGATCGCGGGGCAGAATGCCTGCGGCAGCCACGACGAAGGAGTCGCATTGAGCACCCCACGAAACGCCTCGCTCCGCTCCCCTTTCCGCGGGGACCCCGCGTGAGTGACACCGAGGTCCACCACGGCCTGGAAGGCGTCGTCGCCTTCGAGTCCGAGATCGCCGAGCCGGACAAGGAGGGCTCCGCCCTCCGCTACCGCGGGGTCGACATCGAGGAGATCGTCGGACGGGTCCCGTTCGAGAACGTGTGGGGGCTGCTGATCGACGGCGCCTACCAGCCCGGTCTGCCCGCCGCCGAGGCCTACACGCTGCCGGTGCACACCGGTGACATCCGGGTCGACGTCCAGGCCGCGATCGCGATGCTGGCGCCGGCGTTCGGGTTCCGCCAGACCTACGACATCTCCGACGAGCAGGCCCGCGAGGACCTCAGCCGGGTCGCCGTCATGGTGCTCTCGTACGCCGCCCAGGCCGCGCGCGGGCTCAACCAGCCGGTCGTCCCGCAGCGCACCGTCGACGAGGGCGCGTCGCTCGCCGAGAAGTTCCTGATCCGCTGGAAGGGCGAGGCGGACCCCAAGCACTGCAAGGCGATCGACGCCTACTGGAGCTCGGCGGCCGAGCACGGCATGAACGCCTCCACCTTCACCGCTCGCGTGATCACCTCGACCGGCGCCGACGTCGCGGCCGCGTTCTCCGGCGCGATCGGCGCGATGAGCGGCCCGCTGCACGGTGGCGCGCCGTCCCGCGTGCTGGGCATGATCGAGGAGGTCGAGAAGTCCGGCGACGCCGAGGGGTACGTCAAGGGTCTGCTCGACTCCGGTGAGCGGCTGATGGGTTTCGGCCACCGCGTCTACCGCGCGGAGGACCCGCGCGCCCGCGTGCTGCGGCGTACCGCCAAGGAGCTGAACGCGCCGCGCTACGAGGTCGCCGAGGCGCTCGAGAAGGCCGCGCTGGCCGAGCTCAAGGAGCGCCGCCCCGACCGGGTTCTCGAGACCAACGTGGAGTTCTGGGCGGCGATCGTCCTCGACTTCGCCGAGGTCCCGGCCCCCATGTTCACCTCGATGTTCACCTGCGCCCGCACCGGCGGCTGGTCGGCCCACATCCTGGAGCAGAAGCGCACCGGCCGTCTGATCCGCCCCTCGGCCATCTACACCGGCCCCGACTCCCGCCCCGCCAGCAAGGTCGAGGGCTGGGACGAGGCCTGGGGCGCCTGACCCACGACGTGGCGCTCATCTCCCACGAAGTGGCAAGTTCTCCGCTCTGAGGTGGCAACTTCTCCCGCTCACGCCGGAGTTCCTGCCACTTCGGACCGGAGTTTCTGCCACTTCGTGGGGTGTGGGCGCCGTTTGGTTGACTGCCGGCATGACATCTCGGGAGACCATCGACCTCTGGGACGCGGAGGCGGCCACGTTCGACGAGGCGGCCGACCACGGCCTGCGCGACCCTAGTGTACGCCGGGTCTGGCGCGAGCTGCTGACGTCCTTCCTGCCCGCCCCACCAGCCCGGGTCGCGGACCTCGGCAGTGGCACCGGCACGCTGTCTCTGCTGCTGGCTGACGAGGGACACACCGTCGACGGGGTCGACGTCTCGCCGGAGATGGTGCGCCTCGCCCGGGCCAAGGCCGGTGACCGGAAGGACGTGCGGTTCACGGTCGGTGACGCCGCCGGGCCCGGCCTCACGGCCGGCGCGTACGACGTGGTCCTGTGCCGCCACGTCCTCTGGGCGATGCCGGATCCCGTCGCGGCGCTCGGCCACTGGATCGGCCTGCTCGCCCCGGGAGGCCGGCTGTTGCTCGTCGAGGGCAACTGGTCGACGGGTGCCGGGCTGACGGCTGCCCAGACCGTGGCGCTCGTCGAGGGGACGGGCCGACCGGCGGAGCTGCGGATGCTCCCGGAGGCGGACTACTGGGGCCGCGAGATCACCGACGAGCGCTACCTCGTCGTCAGCCGCTGACCCGGCCGTCGTACCAGCTGGTGAGGCCCTTGCCGCCCGGCCGGGACAGCGAGATGTGCATGTGGTTGCGGTGGCGCAGGGTCTGGGAGCACTTCTCCGGGCTCTGGCAGCTCGAGCTGAGGTACTCCTCCTTGTCGAACTCGTCCCACGCCGCGTACATGTGGTCGTTCCAGATGAGGTACATGATCCCCATCCGTCGGGCCTTGGCGTCGGTGTTGCCGTGCTTGTCCTCGGCGAACGCGAAGTCGAAGAACGCCCGGGCGACCTGCCGATCCCGCTTCCGGGTGGCATCGAGGGTCCAGTCGAACGCCCGGCCCTCCTTGTGCTCCGACGTGCCGCCGCTCTTGCAGGGGCGCGACATCGGCCCCTCCCCGCCGCCGCGGCGGAGCAGCCAGCGGGCGAGCACCTTGGTGCCGGGCTTGGCCTTCGGGTGGCAGTGCTCCTGCGGCTGGTAGTCCGCGTAGTCCTCGATCTCGGCGGCCGCGCTCGGCCCTGCCGTCGCCAGCACCACCGCGGTCGAGAGCAGGGCGGCCAGGATGTGGGCGGCACGCGTCATGGGATCCTCCCGAGGTCGTCCGGTGCGTCGACCATCGAGGGTAGGCGCTGATCGGCGGTCTGTCTCCCGTCCGTCAGGTCGCCCCTCAGGCAGGCACGAGCCGCTTGCCGAAGCAGCGCGACAGCTCGGAGTCGCGGTAGAAGCCGAACTTCGCCACCGGCACGTAGCCGGACGACTCGTAGAGCGCGATCGCCTCGGGCTGCTCGATCCCGGTCTCCAGGATGGCGACCTCCACCCCGGCGGCCGCGGCCGTCGCCTCGAGGTGCGCCAGCATCGCCCGTGCCACGCCTCGCCCGCGGCCGACGGGGGCGACGTACATGCGCTTGATCTCGGCGGTGCGGGTGCTGCCCAGTGCCTCGACGTCGGTACGCCGTCGCCAAGCGCCGGTGGCGGCCGCGGCGTCCCCGAGGTAGCCCACGAAGAAGCTCCCGTGCGGCGGGTCGAACATGGCGTGCTCCAGCGGGGTCTCGTCGACGCCGCCGTACCGGGCGACGTACTCCTGTTGGACCTCGTCGATCAGCAGCATCGCGTCGGGGTGACCGAACGGGACCTGGACCAGCAGCAGGTCGGGCGGGCCGTTGCCCACCGCCGTCACGGGACGTCGGTCCCCCGGGCGAGGCCGGGCGTTGCGTTCATGGATGCCTCCGATTCTCCCGGGCGACGGCGGTCCTGCCACAATAGTTCTCCCTGACAGCGTCGTCAGACACCGCCACCCCGCCTCGACGGAAGGTTGCCGATGAGCGACGCCCTGAAGATCCCGACCGACCTCCTGCCCGCAGACGGGCGCTTCGGAGCCGGCCCCTCCAAGATCCAGACCAGCCACCTCGACGCGCTCGCCGCGACCGGCTCCACGCTGATGGGGACGTCGCACCGGCAGGCCCCCGTGCGGGACACCGTCGGCCGCGTGCGCGAGGGCCTGGCCGCCCTCTTCTCGCTGCCCGAGGGCCACGAGGTGGTGCTCGGCAACGGCGGCGCGACCGCGTTCTGGGACATCGCGACGTTCGGCCTGATCCGCGAGAAGAGCCAGCACCTGTCCTTCGGCGAGTTCTCGTCGAAGTTCGCCAAGGCGGCCGCCGACGCGCCGTGGCTCGCCGACCCGTCCGTCCTGAAGTCCGAGCCCGGCTCGCGGCCCGAGGCAGTCGCCGAGGAGGGCGTGGACGCCTACGCCTGGGCCCACAACGAGACCTCGACCGCCGTCATGGCTCCGGTACGCCGGCCCGCGGGCACCACCGCCGACGAGGCACTGGTCCTGGTCGACGCCACCTCCGGTGCCGGTGGGCTGCCGGTCGACCTGACCGAGGTCGACGCCTACTACTTCGCGCCGCAGAAGTGCTTCGCGTCCGACGGTGGCCTCTGGATCGCGATCATGTCGCCGGCCGCGCTGGCGCGGGCCGACGAGATCGCCGACACCGACCGGCACATCCCGGCCTTCTTCGACCTGCCGACCTCGATCGACAACTCGCGGAAGAACCAGACCTACAACACCCCCTCGGTCGCCACGCTCTTCCTGATGGCCGAGCAGCTCGACTGGATGAACGCCCAGGGCGGCCTGACCGGCATGGTCGAGCGGACCACTGCCAGCTCCGACGCGCTCTACGGGTGGGCCGAGAAGACGTCGTACACCACGCCGTACGTCGAGAACCCCGACCACCGCTCCCTGGTGATCGGGACCATCGACTTCGACGATGCGATCGACGCTGCCGCCATCGCCAAGACCCTGCGCGCCAACGGGGTCGTCGACACCGAGCCCTACCGCAAGCTCGGTCGCAACCAGCTGCGGATCGCGATGTACCCCGCGGTCGACCCCTCGGACGTCGAGGCGCTGACCGCCTGCATCGACTACGTGGTCGACAACCTCTGACGGATCGCGTCGTACGCCGACGCACCGAACGCCACCATCCGGGCCTCCTCGACCTCCGTCGGGCAGGCCCGGAGCGTTTCCAGGGCCGCGTCGACCGCATCGTCGAGCGGCCAGCTGTAGACCCCGGCACTGACGAGCGGGAACGCGACGGACCGCGCTCCGAGCTCGTCGGCCACCTCGAGCGCCCGCCGGTAGCAGGACGTCAGCAGGGACCGGTCGGTCTGCCCGGCCGCGTGGTGGGGCCCGACGACGTGGATCACCCAGCGGGCCGGCATCTCCCCCGCCGTCGTCCACCCGGCGTCCCCGGTCGCGAGCCCGTCAGGGAAGCGGCGTACGCAGTCCTCCAGCACGGCCCGGCCGCCGGCCCGGTGGATCGCGCCGTCCACCCCGCCGCCCCCGCGCATCCGGTTGTTGGCCGCGTTGACCACCGCGTCCACCTCCTGCGTGGTGATGTCCCCTTGCACGACCGTGATCTCCATCCCCCCTGCTTACCCCACGAAGTGGCAGCTATCCCCCCACGAGGTGGGGGGACGAGCGCCACTTCGTGGGGGCGGGGGGGTCAGCGGAGGAGGCGGAGGACGGCGCGCTCGAGGGCGGCCTGGCGGTCGTCGGCCTTGTCGTAGTGGCGGCGGGTGGCGTTGCCGATGGTGCGGCCCTGCTCGAAGGCGTCGACGACGCGGGGATCCACGTACGAGGACCGGGCCAGGGTGGGGGTGTTGCCGAGGAACTCCGAGACCTCCTTCATCGCCGACGTGATGGCCCGCTTGCGGGACGCCTTCGACTCCCCCGGCTCGTCGGTCTCGGCGAGGGCGGCGGCCGCGATCACGGTCGCGTGCCAGGTCCGGAAGTCCTTGGCAGTCGCGTCGATGCCGGTCGTCTCGCGCACGTAGTCGTTGACCCGGGCCGAGTCGAGCGACTGCCAGGACCGACCCTCCTTCCACGCCAGCAACGTGTCGTCGCCGCCCCGCCGACGGCGCATGATGTCGAGCGCCTCGATCGTCGCGGGGTCGTCGATCTCGATGCAGTGCTCGATGCCGGACTTCCCGGTGAAGCAGAAGACCATCCGGTCACCCTTGCGACGCACGTGGCGTCGCTCGAGCGTGGTCAGCCCGAAGCTCTGGTTCTCCTCGGCGTAGACGTCGTTGCCGATCCGGAAGTACCCCAGGTCGAGCAGACGTACGGCGACCGCGCACGCGCGCGACAGCGCCATCCCCTCGGTCCCCAGGTCGGTGAGCACCCGCTCCCGCGCGCGGGACAGCGCCTTGCCGAACATCAGCACCCGGTCGAACTTCTCGCTGTCGCGGCGGCTGCGCCAGTGCGGGTGGTAGAGGTACTGGCGCCGCCCGGCGACGTCAGTGCCGACCGCCTGCAGGTGACCGTTGTCGTACGGCGTGACCCACACGTCTTCCCAGGCCGGCGGGATCACCAGGTCCCGTACCCGCTGGGCGTCCTCGTCTGGGAGTCGGGACCCATCCTCGTCGAGGTAGACGAAACCCTTGCCGGCCCGACGACGGGTCCAGCCGGGCTGGTCCGGAGAGGTCCTGCGCAGGCGGGGCACACGGAAACGATAGCCAGCAGGCCGACGGCACGGCTCACCCCGATGGTGGGGTCAGCAAGCAGGTCAGCGGCGGCGCAACGCAAACACGAGGGCGACGATGACGCCGAGCCCCAGCCACCCGGTGACCACCCAGGGCCAGGCCGGCCGTTCGGTCTCGGTCGTCTGCGGCAGCTCGACGCCTTCGCGCGATCCGGGCACGGGGCTGGGGCTGGGGCTGGGGTCCGAGCCGCCCGCGACCGCCTTGCGCAGCGACGCTGGCATTTCGACCTCGAGCACCGGTGCGTGCAGGCCCTCGGAGCTCACGTACACGGTGCCGTCCGCGTCCACGGCGATCCCCTCCCCCTGCTGCTGCGTGGGCAGGTCGATCTCGCCGACGACCTCGAGCCCGGGAAACGTGTAGACGACCGCACGCCCGTAGTCGCGCAGGACCAGGTGGCCGCCGTCGGGGAAGAACGCCCCGTCGGTGGCGATCGGCAGGATCGGCCCGAGCCGGGTCAACTCATTGACCCGGTCCTCGTCCAGCCGCTCGGGGGCGGCGTACAGGGCGCCCCCGAAGACGCTCTTGTCGGCGAGGTACAACCGCCCGGTCACGGGGTGCGCGAGCAGCGTCTCAGCGTCGCGCGCGACACCCGCGTAGCCAAGCTCGTACGACGGAACGCGGACGTCACGCGGGCCGGTGCCGACGGGGACCCGGGCCACCTCGATGGAGGGGCGGGGGCCGGCGTTGTCTCCGATGTCGCCGACCCACACCTCACCGGGCCCGGCCGGAGCCAGCGCCTCCACGTCGACGGGCTCGGCGGACCACCGGGTGACCCCGACGGTCCGTCCGGAGGCTGGGTCGACGGCGAAGACCCGGCCGCTGTCGCCCGAGTCGTTGGTCGTCAGGAACAGGCCGTCCTGCGCCACCAGCCCGCTCGACTCGACGATCGCGGGGTCCTGGAAGCGAAAGACGACGTCACGCTCGTCCGACGCCGTCGCCGCGACGGTCCCGATGAGGAACGGCACGGCGATGGCAACGGCCGCCACCCGGTCAAACATGGTCACGCGCCCTGACGCTCCAGCAGCTCGGCCAGCCGCGGGCGCACCGCCCACGCCGTCACCAGCTCGTCGTACTCCTTGCGTACGTTGCCGCCCTTCACCGGCGACCCGGTCCGGACAGCGCGGAGCATCGTGTTGCGCGGCGTGTGCTGGCTCTCGACGAACTGGACGACGTCCACCCGGTACCCCTGCAGCCGCAGTAGCGACGCGCGCAGCCCGTCGGTCAGGGTGTCGGCGAAGCGTTCCCGCAAGATGCCGTGCCGAGTGAGCATGGCGTAGGGCGCGGGCGTGGGTGCCTTGCGCAGCTGGGCGGCGATGTCGTGGTGGCAGCACGGCGCGGCCAGCACGAGCGGCGCCTCCCAGGCGACCGCCCGGGCGAGCGCCTCGTCGGTGGCGGTGTCGCAGGCGTGCAGCGCCAGGACCACCTCGGGGGCCCGTGCGAGGAGCACGCCGGCAATCGACCCGACCACGAACTCGGCGTCGACCCCGAGCTGATCGGCAACGGCGGTGTTGTGCTCACGCGACTGCTCCTTGGCGTCGACGCCCACGAGGTGGACGGGCAGCCCGCGGACGTGCGCGAGGAAACGCTGCGCCGCGAAGGTCAGGTAGGCGTTGCCACATCCCAGGTCGACGATTCGCAACGGGTCCTCGGCGGTCGGCCGGCGTAGGTGACCGCGTTCGAGCGCATCGGACAGCGAGGCGTCGAGCAGCCGCAGGAACTCCTCGACCTGGCGGTACTTCGCCTGCCGGCTGGGCTTGATCCGACCGTCCTGGTCGGAGATCCCCAGCGCGACCAGCACGGCGTCGTCCTCAGGCAGCAATCGCTCCTTGTCACGGTCGTGGTCGCGATCGACCTCCACCTCGGCCGCTCGATCCGCGGTGTGCACGACCGCCTCCAGGTGCTTGGTCACGCGCACCTGGTGGGTCTGGGTCGTGGTCTCCACGTGCCAGTTCCCGAACGACAGGTCGAGCAGGTCGTCGACCGCGTCGCGCGCGGCGTCGCCGGCCAGGTGGTTGCTGGTGTGCGCCTGCG
>JBKJUE010000118.1:0-51503 GCA_046590395.1 Nocardioides sp. | reverse complement strand
CGTCCCGGCTGGCACATCGAGTGCTCGGCGATGGCGCAGAAGTACCTCGGCCCCGCCTTCGACATCCACGGCGGCGGCGTCGACCTCCGCTTCCCGCACCACGAGAACGAGCAGGCTCAGTCCCGCGCGGCCGGGCACCCGTTCGCGTCGTACTGGATGCACAACGCGTGGATCACCACCGCCGGCGAGAAGATGAGCAAGTCGCTCGGCAACTCGCTGCTGATCCCGGCCGTGCTCGAGCGGGTGCGCGGCATCGAGCTGCGGTTCTACATGGTCGCCGCCCACTACCGCTCGCACGTGGAGTTCTCGTTCGAGGCGCTCGACGAGGCGGCGACCGCGTTCCGCCGGATCGAGGGCTACCTCGAGCGCGCGGTGGCCGAGGTCGGCGAGGTGCCGTCGGGCGGCTTCCCGTGCGCCGACTTCGTGACCGCGATGGACGACGACCTGGGGACACCGGCCGCCGTGGCGGCCCTGCACGAGGTGGTCCGTGAGGGCAACAAGCTGCTGGGTGGGGGTCCGACCCCGGCGCTGCGTGGCAACCTGGCCTCGGTGCTGGCCATGCTCGACGTACTCGGTCTCCACCCGCACGACCCGGCCTGGCCGGAGTCGGGCTCCGGGGACACCAAGCTCACCCAGGCCGTCGACGTCCTGGTCGCGGGCCTGCTGGAACAACGTGCCGAGGCGCGCGCGGCGAAGGACTTCGCCGCCGCCGACGCCATCCGTGACCGGATCAAGGCCGCGGGCATCGAGATCGAAGACACCCCGACCGGCCCGAAGTGGTCGCTCGGAGAGGGAAGCTGATGGCAGGGAACTCGCAACGCAAGGGCTCGATCCGTAAGAGCTCCAAGGGCGCCACCACGGGCTCGGGCGGCAAGGTCCGTCGCGGGCTCGAGGGCCGGGGTCCGACCCCCAAGGCCAAGGACCGCCCGAACCACAAGGTCTACAAGGAGCGCTCCAAGGAGGAGCGGGCCGCGGCCGCGCGCCCCAAGCGGCGTACCGGTCACACCGACGCCGAGTGGATCGCCGGCCGCAACTCCGTCGTGGAGGCCCTGCGGGCCGGTATCCCGATCAGCGGCGTCTACGTCGCCGAGGGTGCCGAACGTGACGGCCGCCTGCGCGAGGCCTTCAAGCTCGCCGCCGAGGGTGGCATCGGGCTGATGGAGGTCAACAAGTCCGAGCTCGACAAGATGACCAAGGGGGCCGTCCACCAGGGTCTTGCGTGCAAGATCCCGTCGTACGAGTACGCCCACCCCGACGACCTGCTCGAGCGGGCCGAGGAGATGCGGGAGAAGCCGCTCATCGTCATGCTCGACTCGGTGACCGACCCCCGCAACCTGGGTGCGGTCGTCCGCAGCGCCGCCGGGTTCGGTGCGCACGGCGTCGTGATCCCGGAGCGTCGCGCGGCCGGCATGACCGCTGCCGCCTGGAAGACCAGCGCCGGTGCCGCCGCCCGGATCCCGGTCGCGCAGACGGTCAACCTGGTCCGCCAGATCAAGGCCTACCAGGACGCCGGCTGCATGGTGATCGGCCTGGCCGCCGACGGTGACGTCGCCCTGCCCGACCTCGACCTCGCCGACGGCCCGCTCGTCGTCGTGATCGGGTCCGAGGGCAAGGGCCTCGGCCGCCTCGTCGCCGAGACCTGCGACCAGCTGGTCCGCATCCCGATGTCCAACCAGCTCGAGTCCCTGAACGCCGGCGTCGCCGCCTCGGTCAGCCTCTACGCCATCGCCCAGGCCCGCGCCTGACCCACGAAGTGGCAGGAACTCCCCCGCGAGGTGGCAAGTTCCCCGCTTCGAGGTGGCAAGTTCCCCGTTCGACGGCGTCCCGATAGGTTGGATCGATGCCACGCGCCAAGCTGCTCCGGGGGCTTGCCCTCGCGGCGGTCTGGGCGGCGGTGTCGCTGGCGGTCGGGGTCGCCCTCTTCCTGAACAGCAGCCGCACGGTCGTGCTCGCCAGCCACGACGCGACCATCCGGCCGACGTTCGACGGGTACGTCGTCCTGCACACCGGGCCCGTCCTGCCCGACCTGCGTCTCGACTCGGGCAGCCTCGTCGGCGTCGACGTCAACCTCGGCAAGACCAACGCGGAGACCACCGAGGCGCTCGTCGAGCGGTACGCCTACATCGCGAGCCAACCCGAGGGTCAGATCGCGAAAGCCCGCAGCTCGCTGGTCGACATGGCGATGGCGGCCGGGCTGCGCGGCGCTGCGCTCGGGCTGGTGCCGGTGCTGGTGTGGATGCTGATCGGACCCGCCCGCCGGCGTGACATGTTCGGCCGCCTCCGGAGCCGCCGGGGCATCGCCACGGGTGCGGTGATCCTGCTGCTGGTGGCGCTGGTGTGGCAGCCCTGGCGCGGACGCGAGTCGACGGTGGACGACGAGCGGACCTGGACGTCCCTCGCCGACTACCTCGGGCCGGAGGTGCCGGTCCCCGAGCAGGTCGCCGGCGTCGAGGTCCGCACCGACGTGACGACGCTCGGCTCGCGGCGGCTGATCCAGAGCGCGATCGACACCTATGACACGAGTCGCGTCTTCTACGCGGCCGCGGTGGCCAGCGCCGTGGACCTGGAGCTGCGGCAGCCCGTCGACGGCGAGACCGTCGTGGCCCTCGTGTCCGACCGTCACGACAACATCGGCATGGACGCGGTCGCCCGGACGGTCGCCGACGTCGGTGGAGCTGACGCCGTGTTCGACGCCGGCGACGACACGTCCAGCGGGCAGAGCTGGGAGGCGTTCAGCCTGGACTCACTGTCGGCGGCGTTCGAGGGCTTCGACCGGTACGCCGTGGCCGGCAACCACGACAACGGCGACTTCGTGACCGACTACCTCGACGACGTCGGCTGGACGATGCTGGACGGCGAGGTCGGCACCGGGCCGGACGGTATCTCCCTGCTGGGTCTCGACGATCCGCGGTCGAGTGGTCTCGGCAGCTGGCGCGACGAGACCGGGCTGACCTTCGAGGAGGTCGGCGCGCGACTGTCCGACGTCGCCTGCGACGAGGAGGAGCCGGTCGGGACCATCCTCGTCCACGACGCGAACCTCGCGAAGGAGGCGCTGGACCGGGGATGCGTCGACCTGGTGCTCGGTGGCCACCTCCATGTCCGCGTCGGACCGACCCGGGTCGTCGGTGAGAACGGCAACGTGGGCTACTCCTTCACCACGGGCACGACCGGCGGCGCTGCCTACGCGCTGGCCATCGGCAGCAAGCCCCGCCGCGACGCCACGATCGCGCTCGTCACGTACGCCGCCGGCCGCCCCGTCGGCATCCAGTCGGTCGTCCTCCAGACCAACGGCGTCTTCCAGGTGGCCGACTTCGTCGAGCTCGACCTCGCTCCCGTCACCCCCTGACCACGAAGTGGCATGAACTCCCCCACGAAGTGGCAGGTTCTCCGCTCCGAGGTGGCACGTTCTCCGGTCACCTGACCCTGGGGTCCCACGACTCGCCCCGCGAGTAGCGGCGACGGTACGCCGGGACCCGCTCGGCGAGGGCTTCGCGAAGCTCGGTCAGCCAGCGGTCGCTCGTCAGCCCGGTGAAGTCGCCCTTGCGGACCACGATCACGATCCAGCCCGCTCGCCGGAGCGCCTCGCGACGCTCCTCGTCGTGGCGCCGGTCCGCATCCGAGCTGTGGTGCTCCTCGCCGTCGTACTCGATGGCGATGCGGAGGTGCTCGTAGGCGAGGTCGAGCCGCACCCAGCCGATCCGGGGAAGGTGCACCCAGACCTGCGGCTGTGGAGCCTTCAGCCCGGCGTCGATGATCACCATCCGGGTCCACGACTCGCCGGGTGACTCCGACGTGGCGACGGCGTACGGCGCCAGCTCGCGTGCCTGTTTCACTCCGCGGCGGCCCCGGAACCGGAACAGCATCCGCTCGAAGTCGGCGCAGGTCAGTCCGTGCTCGCGGCGGAACGCGTCGTAGATCGCCAGCGCCGAGTTGCGCCCGCGCAGGCAGGCCAGGTCGCAGGCGGTCCGGAGCGGGGTGGTGATCCGGACCCCCTCGATCTCACAGATCTCGTCGTCGCGCAAGTCCCGTTTGCCGCCGTACACCTCGCCCCGGCGAACCCGGTCGTTGCCGTCGACGGAGACGGTCTCGAGCTTCGGCAGGAACTCCTGCTCGGCGTAGTCGAAGCACCCGACTCCCCAGAGCCACGCAGCGCTCCGATCGCACAGGACTGCGTGGTCGGGAAGCACCAGGGCGGCACACCGCGCGCGGAGCTCCACCGTGTCGGGCAGGTCCGCCCGGCAGTAGACGCCACGAAGGACCCGACGCACCGCGCCTGCGGCGACGAGCGCGTCCAGCCGGTGCCGGGTCATGCCCAGGTTCGAGATCTCGTTCAGGTGGAACGGTCGGTCGGGTAGATCGGTCATGACCCACCTCTGCCCGCACGGACGCCCGCCAATCAGGCGCCCGTCGTACCTGTGGACAACCCGGAGAAGTTGCCACCTCGGACCCGAGAACTTGCCACCTCGCGGGGGAGTTTCTGCCACTTCGTGGGGGTGCCTAGAGTGAGGTGCGTGCCGACCAACGTTGACCGACTGCTGCCCACGGAGGAAGCGGAAGCGCTGCTGGACCTCACCCGCGACATCGCCACGAAGGAGCTCGCGCCGCACGTGGCGGACCTGGAGGAGCGGGCCGAGTTCCCGGAGGCGGCGTACCGGCTGCTCGGGAAGTCGGGGCTGCTCAGCCTGCCGTTCGCGGAGGAGTACGGCGGGGGCGGTCAGCCCTACGAGGTCTACCTGCAGGTGATCGAGGAGATCGCCACGGCGTGGCCCAGCGTGGCGGTCGGGACGAGCGTCCACTCGCTCACGGCCAACGTCGTCGACACCAACGCCAGCGACGAGCAGCGCGACGACTGGCTGCCGAAGATGCTCGGCGGCGACTGGCTCGGCGCCTACTGCCTCTCCGAGCCGCAGGCAGGTTCCGACGTCAGCGGCATCAAGACCAAGGCGGTCCTCGAGGGCGACGAGTACGTCGTCACCGGGACCAAGCAGTGGATCAGCAACGGCTCCTGCGCCGACTACTACATCCTCTTCGCGCGCACCGGCGACGACCCGCGCCGCGGTCTCTCCGCGTTCATCGTCCCCGCCGACACCGCCGGCATGTCCTTCGGCGCCCCGGAGAAGAAGATGGGCCTGGCCTGCGACGTCACCACGCAGGTGATCTTCGAGGGCGCCCGGATCCCGGTCAGCCACCGCATCGGCGACGAGGGCGCGGGCATGAGGGTCGCCCTCTCCGCGCTCGACGCCGGCCGGCTCGGGATCGCCGCGGTCGCCACCGGCATCGCCCAGGCCGCGCTCGCGCACGCCGTGGCGTACGCCGGGGAGCGCGAGCAGTTCGGCAAGCCGATCGGGGAGTTCCAGGGCCTCCAGTTCCTCCTCGCGGACATGGCGGCCGACGTCGAGCGCGCCCGGGCGACGTACCTCCATGCCGCCCGGCTCAAGGACGCCGGCCGGCCGTTCTCCCGGCAGGCGAGCATCGCCAAGCTGACCGCCACCGACGCGGCGATGCGGGTGACCACGGACGCCGTCCAGGTGCTCGGCGGCAACGGCTACACCCGCGAGTACCCCGTCGAGCGGCTCTTCCGCGACGCCAAGGTGACCCAGATCTTCGAGGGCACCAACCAGATCCAGCGGATGGTCATCGGGCGCGACCTGCTCCGCTGAGCGGGCAAGGACCGCCTTCTCCGTTCGCTGGACAAACATGCGTGTTGCGTCCGTCACCTTCCGACGGCTCCCTCGTTCATGAACTAGTACGTGTTCTAGTCACGCGGAGGGAACCATGGTTCCAACACGTCCTCGGCGTCCCGTTCAGGGTCGCCCCGGATCGTTCCTGCTCGCCGTCGGCGTCGGCGCGCTGACGCTCGTGCTGGCGGCCTGCGGGTCGCAGCTCGACCCCGACGAGGTGGCGGCGGTCTCGGGCCAGGACGGCGTGGTCACCCAGGACGGAAGCGTCCCGGGTGCGTCGGGTCCCGGTGGGGACGCCGCAGGCTCCGGCGCCACCGGAGGCGGCGGCACCAGCACCGGCGGGGGCTCGACGAGCAGCGGCGGCGCGGACGGCGGCGGTGGCACCACCGAGGGCACCGGCGTGAACTCCGCGACCGGTGGCGGCAAGGGCGGCAGCTGCGACGGGTTCAAGAACGGCCCGGGCATCACCGACAAGGCCATCGTCATCGGCAACTCCTCCGACATCTCCGGCCCGGTCCCCGGCCTCTTCGAGCAGAGCCAGGAGGCGGTGAAGGCGTACGTCGCGTACTTCAACGCCACCAGTGACATCTGCGGCCGCAAGCTCGAGCTCAAGGCGTACGACAGCCGCACCGACGCGTCCGCCGACCAGCAGTCCTACACCAAGGCGTGCGACGAGACGTTCGCGATGATCGGCTCGATGTCGGCGTTCGACTCCGGTGGCGCGAGCACCGCCGAGAGCTGCGGCCTGCCCGACGTCCGGACCGCCGCCGTCACCGCCGACCGGGTCGCGTGCAGCACCTGCTTCGGCGCCCAGTCCACGGTCGGGAGCGAGTTCCAGAACGCGGTCCCCGACTACGTCATCAAGAACCACCCGGATGCCGCCGACCACGCCGCGATGCTCTACATCAACGCCGGCGCGGCCGCCGAGAACGGCAAGACCCAGGCCGAGGCCATGGACAAGCGCGGCATGACCTTCGACTACGTCCAGGGCATCGACATCTCGGAGTTCAACTACGCGCCCTACGTCCAGCAGATGAAGGACAAGGGCATCGAGTACGTCCAGATGATCGCCTCGACCGACCAGTTCGTGCGGCTCGCCCAGGCCATGCAGCAGCAGGGCTTCGAGCCCGAGGTGTTCATGCTCGACCCCACGGCGTACAACCCCGACTACGTGGAGAACGGCGGCGACGCCGTCGAGGGCACCACCCTGTTCGTGAACTTCACGCCCTTCGAGGAAGCCGCCAGCAACAAGGAGCTGCAGCTCTACCTCAGCTGGCTCCAGCAGGTGAAGCCCGGCGCCCAGCCCGGCTTCTTCGGCTTGTTCGCTTGGTCGTCGGCCCGCCTGTTCGTGGAGCGCGCCATCGCCCTGGGCGGGAAGCTGAACCGCGACAGCCTGGTGGCTGACCTCCGCGGGGTGGACGACTGGACGGCCAACGGCCTGCACTCCATCCAGCACGTCGGTCCCAGGCACACCGGTGACTGCTGGCGCTTCCTCCAGCTCCAGGACGGCCAGTGGAAACCGGTCGGCGGCTCCAAGTACTCCTGCAGCGGCGTCACGAAGGTCGGCTGACGCCGATGAGCCTCGGCCCCCTGACCCGACACCCTCGCCGCCTCCGCGCAGCGAGGGCGTCGGTCGTGGTGTGGGTCGTCGCCGCGCTGCTGCTCGCAGCCTGCGGCAGCCGGGTCGACCCCGAGACGGTCGCCAAGCTCAACGGCGCGTCCGGCGGCGCCGCCGCCCCGGGTGGCGTTGCCGTCGGTGACGACGCCGCCGGCGGTGGAGGTCTCGCGACCGGGCCCGACGGCAGCTCCGGCGGAGGCGGCTCCACCTCCGGTGGGGGAGGTACGACGACCTCCGGTGGCGCAGGCGGGGGCGGCACCGAGGGCACCGGCGCGAGCTCCTCGGACGGCGGGGTGAAGGCGGCCAGCTGCGAGGGGTTCAAGAACCAGACGGGGATCACGGACTCCAAGATCACGATCGCCAACGTCGCCGACATCTCGGGACCGGTCCCCGGTATCTTCGAGTCCGCGCAGGAGGCCACGCGCGCCTACGCGGAGTACTTCAACGCCACCAACGACATCTGCGGCCGCAAGCTCGACGTGGAGCTGCTCGACAGCCGCGCCGACGCCGGAGCCGACCAGCAGGCCTACACGAAGGCCTGCGACGAGGCGTTCGCCGCCGTCGGGTCGATGTCGGCCTTCGACTCCGGGGGCGCCCAGGCCGCGGAGGGCTGCGGCCTCCCCGACCTCCGCTCGACCACCGTCAACCCCGAGCGCCGCAACTGCGCGACCTGCTTCGCCGCCCAGTCGGTGAGCCCGAACCTGGTGCCCACCGCGATGCCGAGGTACTGGCTGAAGAAGGAGCCCGAGGCCACCCAGCACGTCGCGCTGTTCTACATCAACGCCGGCGCCGCCCCGGTCAACGCGGAGAGCTTCAAGGTGGCGTGGGAGAAGGTCGGCTGGAAGGTCGACCTCTTCCAGGGCATCGACGTCTCCGAGTTCAACTACTCGCCCTACGTCCAGCAGATGAAGGACAAGGGCATCGAGTTCGCGATGTACATCGGGCCCTACCAGAACACCGAGAAGCTCCAGCAGGCCATGCAGCAGCAGGGTTTCGAGCCCGAGGTCTACCTGCAGGACGCGACGATCTACGACGAGCGCTTCGTCGAGGAGTCCGGCGAGACCGCCGACGGCAGCTTCGTCTACACCACGACCGAGCTCCTCGACGACGTCTCCATCAAGGAGATGGCGCTCTACCGCTCCTGGCTCGAGCAGGTGAAGCCGGGCGCGGTCCCCAACTTCTACGGGCTGTACGCGTGGTCGGCCACGCGCCTGTTCGTGGAGCAAGCGGTCGCCCTCGGGGGCAGGCTCGACCGGAAGTCCCTCGTGCAGGCACTGTCCAAGGTCCGCAACTGGACCGGCAACGGGCTGCACGCCCCCCAGCAGGTGGGCGCGAAGACGACCGCCAGCTGCGTGAAGATCCTGCAGCTCGACGGCGGCCAGTGGTCCCAGGTGTCACCCGGGGACTACATGTGTGCGTCGAACGTCGACACAGGCGTAGGAGACTGACATGAGCTCGTTGCTGTCCTTCACCATCCTCGGGCTCTTCACCGGGGCGGCGTACGCCATCGCGGCGAGCGGCCTCGTCCTGACCTACACGACGACCCGGGTCTTCAACATGGCCCACGGTGCGTTCGGCATGGTCATGGCCTTCACGTTCTGGGACTTCAGCCAGCGCCAGGGGCTGCCGCTGTGGCTCTCCCTGTTCCTGGTGCTCGGCGTCGTGGCGCCCGGCATCGGCTGGCTGATCCAGCGCTACGTCACCCGCGGCCTCGGCGAAGGCCCGGTCAGCGTCGCGCTGGTCGTCACCGTCGGCCTGTTCGTCGGCTGCATCGGCCTGGCCCAGCAGATCTGGCCCCCGGACGCCCGCACCGTGCCGCCGTTCCTCCCGGACAGCGGCGTCCAGTTCGGTGACACCTACGTCACCGCCCACCAGATCATCACGATCATCCTGTCGGCGGTCGTCGCGCTGCTGCTCTACCTTCTCCTCAACAAGACCCGCACCGGCACCGCCATGCGCGCCTCGGTGGACAACCCCGAGCTGCTCAAGCTGTTCGGCGGCAAGCCCCAGCAGGTCGCCGCGCTGTCCTGGGCGATCGGCACGTCCCTCGCCGCGCTCGCCGGCATCCTGCTGGTCCCCATCATCGGCCTGGACTACTACGCCCTGACCCTCCTGGTCATCAACGCGTACGCCGCCGCGATGCTGGGCGGCCTGAAGAGCCTGCCGTTGACGTTCGCCGGGGCCATGGGGCTCGGCATCCTCCAGTCGTTCGCCGTCGCCTACCTGCCCACCGAGGGCGCCCTCTCCGGCATCCGGGCGGTCGTCCCGGCGTTGTTCCTCTTCGCGATCATCGTGCTGATGCCGCAGGCCCAGCTCCGGGTCGGCCAGGTCAAGGGGATCGTGTCTGCGCCGCTGCCCTCGATGACCAAGGCAGTCAGCTGGGGTGGCGGCCTCGTCGGGTTCACCCTGCTCCTGGTCGTCGGCCTCTCGCAGGCCAACCTGCTCCTGGTCGGCACCGCTGCGACGTACGCCATGGTGATGCTGTCGCTGGTCCTGCTCACCGGGTACGGCGGCCACGTCTCGCTGGCCCAGTTCACGTTCGCGGGGGTCGGCGCGCTGGCCTACGCCAAGCTCGACCAGCCCAACCTCTACGGCCTGCTGCTCGCAGCAGCGATCGCCGCGGGCGTCGGGGCTCTCGTGGCGCTGCCGGTGCTGCGGCTCACCGGCCTCTACCTCGCGCTCTCCACGCTCGCCTTCGGCGTGCTGATGGACAAGATGATCTTCCAGGGCGAGTACGCCTTCGGCTACAACGGCACCCTCAAGGCCGAGCGGCTCTCGATCCTGGGCCGCGACATCGCCTCCACCGAGGCGTACGTCGTCGTGATGGTCATGTTCTTCGTCCTGATGGCGCTGGCCCTGCTGCTGCTCCGCCGCGGAGCCCTCGGCCGGCTGCTGATCGCGATGCGCGACAGCCCGCAGGCGTGCGGCACCCTCGGCCTCGACATGCGCTGGTTCCGGGTCGGCCTGTTCGGCGTCTCCGCGGGCATGGCCGGCCTCGCCGGAGGTCTCTTCGCGGGTCTGCGCGGCACCATCGGCGCCGCAGACTTCCAGTTCTTCAACAGCCTGCCCCTGCTGCTGCTCGCCGTCGTCTTCGGGGTCACCTCGATGACCGGCGCTGCACTCGGTGGGGTCGGACTGATGCTGCTGCCGGTGCTGCAGAGCTCCAACCCGTCGGCCGCCGGCGCGATCTTCGCGATCATCGGGTTCGGTGCCGTGGCGCTGGGTCGCGACCCCAACGGCCTCTCCAACCTGATGTTCGGCCTCGGTCGGCGTCTGGAGGGCCGGTTCGGTGACAGCCTCCGCGCCCGCGTCCCGTTCCTGGGCCGGGAGCCCGACCCCGACGACGAGCCCGTCGACGACGGGTCCGTCGAGGTCCCCCTGAACACCCAGCCGAAGGAGATGCCCGCTCATGTCGCTCCTTGAGATCGACGAGGTCGTCGTCCAGTTCGGCGGCGTGATCGCCGTCAACGGTGCGAGCTTCGCCGCCGAGGCCGGCCGGGTCACCGGCCTGATCGGGCCCAACGGTGCCGGCAAGACGACCTGCTTCAACGTCATCAGCGGCCTGCAGAAACCCACCCGTGGCAAGGTCCGTTTCGACGGCAGGAACGTCACCGGGACCCCGGTCCACCGCCGCTCCAAGCGCGGCATGGCCCGCACCTTCCAGCGCCTCGAGGCGTTCGGGTCCCTGACGGTCCGTGACAACGTGCGGGTCGCCTTCGACATCCACCGCGGCATCACCGGCCTGGTCCGGCCGTCGGCCGCCAACGTCGACGCGCTGCTGGAGCGGGTCGGCATCGCGTCGTACGCCCACGACCGCGCGGACGCGATCCCCACCGGTACGGCGCGCCTGCTCGAGCTGGCCCGCTGCCTGGCCGGCGACCCCAAGCTGCTCCTCCTCGACGAGCCGTCCTCCGGGCTCGACGAGGCCGAGACGGACGCGTTCGGTGAGCTGCTGGCCAGCCTCGCCGCCGAGGGCCGCGGCATCCTGATGGTCGAGCACGACATGGACCTCGTGATGGCCGTCTGCGACGAGATCCACGTCCTCGACTTCGGCCAGGTCATCGCCAACGGCACCCCCACCGAGATCCGGGGCGACAAGCGGGTGCAGGAGGCCTACCTGGGCTACAGCGACCACGACGAGGACGACCACACCCAGGTCGACCTTCCCGCGGTTGACCTCACCCAGGAGATCCCCGCGGTGAAGGAGGCCGTCCGATGAGCGTCCCCATCCTCGAGTGCGTCGACGTCCACGCGGCGTACGGTCGGATCGAGGTCCTCCGCGGCGTCGACCTCAGCGTCCCCAAGGGCGCCGTGATGGCGCTGCTCGGTCCCAACGGCGCCGGCAAGAGCACCCTGGTCAAGGTGATCAGCGGCCAGAAGAAGGCCACCGTCGGTGACATCCACCTCGGGGGCGTGCACGTGCAGGGAGCCGATCCCGACGAGCTGGCCCGGCTCGGGCTGTGCACCGTGCCCGAGGGCCGGTCGGTCTTCCCCAACCTCACGGTCGAGGAGAACCTCACCCTGATGTCGTACGCCGGTGTCCCCGCCGCCGCGGTCCTCGACACGGCGTACTCCTACTTCCCGCGGCTGCACCAGCGCCGCACCCAGCTCGCCGGGACCATGTCCGGCGGCGAGCAGCAGATGCTCGCCATGTCGCGGGCGCTGGCGTCCGACCCGGCGCTGCTGCTGCTCGACGAGCTGTCCATGGGGCTCGCCCCGCTGATCGTGGACGAGCTCTACGAGACGGTCGCGCAGATCGCCGCCAGCGGCGTCTCCATCCTGTGCATCGAGCAGTTCGCCCGCACCGCGCTCCGCGTGTCCGACTACGCCGCCGTCATGTCCGGCGGCCGGGTCGTGGCCACGGGGGAGCCGGCCGAGATCCTCGCCACCATGTCCGACGTCATCCTCGGAGGAGCAGCATGACCACCACCTCGCAGCGGTACTCCCGCTCACTCGCCGCCACCGCCCTGGTCGGCCTCGTGCTCCCCGTGACGACGGCGGCACCCGCAGGTGCGGACGAGGCCCCGTTCACGGGCTTCAGCACGGAGTCGACCGCGACCCCCGTGCGCGTGGAGATCTACGAGCCGACGATCCCCATCCCGGCGAGCCCGCAGGCGGAGGTCGAGTTCGGGTACACCCGGGTCGAGGCCGACACCGGCAGCTCCCGCGGGCGGGCCAGCTACCTCTGGCCGGGTGACGCGGTCGGTGAGGGGTTCAAGACGATCGTCGAGAACCTCGGCCTGCCGGCGGAGCTCAGCGGCCCGATCGGCGCGCGGGGCTACCCCTTCCAGGTCAACTCCACCTCCCCGACCGGTGAGGCCTCGCAGGCGGACGAGCCGTTCCCGGGCATGGTGATGCGCACGAAGGCGTCGCCCGAGAAGACCATCGCCGCGACCGGCTACTCCACCGACTGCCAGGCCGGCGAGCCGGAGTCCGACGGCGGTGGCGGCGGCGAGGCTCCGGCGCCCCCCACCGTTCCGCTCCTCGAGTCGCTGTCGCTGCCCGGTCTGGGCGACGCCGGCAGCACCCAGGACCAGAAGGACGCCGACGGCAAGAAGAGCGAGAAGGGCGGCACGAACGCCAAGAAGGCCGAGGAGCCCGAGGAGTCCTGCAAGATCCCCGCGGAGCTCGCCGCGCTCGTCGACTTCGGCGGCTACGTCTCCACCAGCTCGTCGGCCAACGACGGCGGCAGCGTCTCCGCCACGTCCCGCTCCGCGCTCTCGGACATCGAGCTGCTCGGCGGCGTGATCACTGTGTCCGGCGTCCACGCGAGGTCGACCTCAGTCTCGGACGGCGCGAAGGGCGACCCGGGCGGCCAGGCAGGCTACGGCTCCCTCGCCATCGCCGGCCAGGAGTTCAGCATCGGCCCGGACGGCGTCGAGGGCGGCGACCAGTCGCAGAAGATCCCCGGCCTGCCCGACGAGCCCGAGCAGGCGCTCAAGCAGCTCGGCGTGACGATCATCGTGCCCGAACCCACCTTCGAGCGGGACGGTGACAAGGCGGTCAGCTCGATCGCGGCGCTCGTGGTCGAGATCGACACCCACCAGCTGCGCAGCATGCTCGACGCCATCCCGTTCGACGAGATCGTCAACCAGGTCCCCAACGAGACCGGCCAGCTCAAGAGTTTGCTCGGTGCGGCGGTCCACCTGTCGCCGAAGTTCGTGATCACCCTCGGTGACGCGCGGACCGTGGTCGACACCGTCCAGGGCATCGAGATCCCGACCACGACGCCCCCGCCCCCCGCCAGCGGTGGCGAGGGCAACGGCGGCGGTGGCGCTGCCGGCGGCGGAGGCACCGGCGGCGCCGGTGCTCCCGGCGTCCCGACCGCCACCGGCCCGGGCAGCTCCACGCCAGCCTCGGCCGACGGTGACCTCACCGACGCCGCGCCCATGGGCTCCGGGCTGCCCCCGCTCAACAGCATCCCCGGAGCGCTGACCTTCGGCGGCATCGCCCTCGCGGCCGCCGCCGGCACCTGGCTCCGCAAGATCGGCGCGATCGCCCTCGGGGGCGCCGGTGCCTGCCCGCACGGCCTCGACAGCGGCCTGCCCGACCTCCGAAAGGCCTGACCATGACCACCATCCCCGCCAACACCGCCCCCACCAGTTCGGGGCTGCCCCGGGCGTCGTCACGCACGACGTCCGGAGCAGCGCCGTTGAAGGACAACCACTACCGGCTGCTGCAGGTCGTGCTGTTCTGGGCCGGTGCCGTGCTGCTCCCGCTCGGGCTCGTCGTCATCATCCTGGGCTGGTACGGCGCCGCCAACACGCCCTACCAGTACGACCAGCTGTCCTACCTGGTCTCCGGTGGTCTGCTCGGGTTGGGCCTGACGTTCTGCGGCGGGTTCCTCTACTTCGGGGCCTGGCTGGCCCGGATCGCGGCCGACCAGCGGGACTCCGCGAAGCGGCTGGCCGACACCCTGCTCGTGCTGGCCGACGTGACCTCGCGCTCGGCCACGCTGCGCGACGACGGCGTCGACGTCTCGGCGATCCCGGTCACGGCCGGCGACGGCACCACCCTGCACCGCCGCGACTGCGCCCTGATCGCCCACCGCGACGACCTGCACCCGGTCGGCGAGAACAACGCCCACCTGAACCCCTGCCGGGTCTGCCGCCCCTGATCACACCTCGGCGGGGCCGCCGCTCTCGGGCACGGCGACGGCCTCGTCGGGCTTCTTCGTGAGCACGTTGTCGATGTAGTCCCGCGCGGTCTCGAAGATGTCGACCTCCCGGCCGGCGCCCTCCGAGAGGTACCACCGGTGGACGAGGATCTCGTGGTAGACCTCGGCCGGCTCGAGCTTGCCGCGGGCCTCGGCCGGCACCATCCCGAGGATCGGGTCGTAGATCTCGGTGAGCCACTTGTTGGCGACCACGGAGCGGTCCTCACGCCCCAGGTCGTGGTACGCCGTGAAGGCGGCGATGTCGTTGAGCAGCCGCCTGGCCTGGCCGTCCTCGACGTGGAGGCCGGTGAGGCCCTGCAGCTCGCGCTGGTGGTGGCCGAGCTCGACCACCTTCGGCTGGATCCGGATCTGGTCGCCGTCGAAGTCGGTCACGATGTCGAGCTCGTCGACGTCGAAGCCGAGGTCGTTGAGCCGCTCGATCCGTTTCTCGATCCGCCATATCTCGCTCGCCGAGAACTCCTCCTCGTCGGTGAGCTCCGACCAGAGGGCCCGGTAGCGCTGATCGATCAGGTCGATGATCGCGTGCGCCTCGATCTCGTGGTCCAGGGCGTTGCTCGCCTGCAGGTCGAGCAGCTCCGCGAAGACGTTCTCGCAGCCCACGGTCACGTCGTACTCCCGCATCTGCTGGGACAGGCTCGACTTCAGCTCGCCGGTCTCGGCGTCGACGAGGTACGCCGCGAACCCGCCGGCGCTGCGCCGGAAGAGCACGTTCGACAGGGACACGTCACCCCAGTAGAAGTCGGCGAGGTGGAGGCGGACGAGGAGCACCACCAACGCGTCGATCAGCGACGGCAGGTTGTCGGCGGACAGTCCGTGCGAGAAGAGGCTGCGGTAGGGGAGGGAGAAGCGCAGGTGCTCGGTGAGCAGGGCGGCAGGGAGCTCCCCGCCTTCCTGGTCCACGCGGCCGGTCACGACGCCCTGGGGGACCACGGCGGGCAGACCCATCCGCTGGAGGTCGCGCAGGAGCCGGTACTCGCGGAAGGCGATCTCCTCGACGGTCTCCTTCACGGCGTAGGTCCGGTCGTGGAGGCGGACGATCCGGACCACGTGCCGGGAGAGCCCGCGCGGGAGCGGGACGACGTAGTCGTCGGTCCACTCCTCCAGCGGGATGCCCCACGGCAAGGACACGATCGCCGGATCAGGGCGGCTCGCCACGATCCGCAGGGCCATGCCTCGACCCTAGGGCACGTGATGGCCCGACTGGCGGGTCGCGCCGAACGTGAACTGCACCAGCTCGACGGTCCGCTCGGCGGCGTCGATGTTCACGGCCGGGCTGTCGGTACGTCGCCAGTGCACGGCCTCCTTGGTCGCCTCGCGCCACTGCGGATACCGGTCCGCCACCCAAGCCGCTGCCCTGACCTTCGATGCCTGCTCGCCCGTGGCGCAGGCGTACAGGCTCCGGCACATGAGAAGTCGGACGTAGGCCTGGTGGCGCTCCTCCTCCACGCCGACCACCAGGTCCACCCAGTCGGCGACCATCCGACGGATCGTTTCCGTGAACTCAGCGGCAGTGATGGCGGGAAGGTGATCCTCCGAGGCGTCGCCGAGCAGGCGGACGCCGTGCTCCTGCACCGAGTACAGGTCCACGAGCCAGTGGGCAAGCGCCGGGGTGCGATGGAGCGATTCACCAGGGCTGATCCGGACGACGTCGCCGCGGGCCGTCGTGAAGTCGCGGAGAACGCCGGACGGGAAGTAGCCGACCTCGATGCGGTCCGCCCAGGCGGGATGATCCCGCTCGAACCCGTCGTGGAGGGCCAGCAGCCCACTGCGCTCCTCGGGCAGCAGCCCGTCCGTGACGGCGAGCAGGTCGAGGTCACTGCGCTCGGGGTCGAAGTCCCCGAGGACAGCGGATCCGTACAGGTACAAGCCCAATAGTCGGGGGCCGAGTGTGGCCGCGATGCCGTCGACGAGCGCGGCGAGGACGTGAGCGGCCCCGGGGTCGAGCCTGGTCACGGCGCTCACCGGGGCTCGAGGAAGACCGGACCGGGACCGCGGTCGGCCGCCTGGTCGCCGGGGTTGCGCAGGGCGCAGCTGCGGAGGCTGAGGCAACCGCAGCCGATGCAGCTCTCCAGCTGGTCGCGCAGTCGCTCGATGCGTTCGATCTGCTCGTCGAGGCGCGGTCGCCAGGCACGGCTCAGCCGGGTCCAGTCGGCCTTGGTCGGCGTGCGCTCGGAGGGCAGCGTGGCCAGGGACTCGGCGATCTCGTCGAGGCTGAGCCCGACCCGCTGGGCGGTCCGGATGAACGCCACCCGCCTGAGCTCGGGATGGTCATAGCGGCGCTGGTTGCCGCCCGTGCGATGTGAACGGATCAGTCCGCGCGCCTCGTAGAAGCGGACGGCCGAGGTGGCGACGCCGGCGCGTTCGGCGAGCTGTCCAATGGTGAGTGGCTGCACGGTTCCACTCTGGCTTGACTTCAAGTCCACTTCAAGTTGAATCCTACCTTCATGGACAGGATCAACCAGCTCATGGGCCACATGACCGGGGACGAGAGGCACTCGTCGGCGGCCACCTCGACCCTCGATGTCATCCGGGTGCTCTACGAACGCGTCCTCGACGTGTCTCCCGAGACCATCGGCGACCCGTCGCGGGACCGGTTCTACCTGTCCAGGGGGCACGGTCCGATGGCCTACTACGCCGTGCTCGTCGACCGGGGCTACTTCCCCGAGCCGTGGCTGCCGGGCTGGGTCGGCTTCGACTCGCCGCTCGGCTACCACCCGGACCGCAACCTGGTCCCGGGCGTCGAGATCTCGTCCGGCTCTCTCGGGCACGGGCTGCCGCTCGCGGTCGGGACCGTGCTGGGCCTGCGGGCACAGGGGATCGGGTCGCGGGTCGTGGTCCTGGTCGGGGACGCAGAGCTTGACGAGGGCAGCAACCACGAGGCAATCGAACTCGCTGCCGCCCTCGCCCTCGACGCGCTCACCGTCGTGGTCATCGACAACCAGTCGTCGTCGTACGCCGTGCCCGGCCGGATCGAGCAGCGGTTCGCCGTCGAGGGCTGGCACACCGCCGCCGTCGACGGTCGCGACCACGACCTCCTCGAGAAGGCCCTGTCCCATCGGCCGATCGGCCGACCCAACGTCGTCATCACCCACGTGGAGTCATCATGAACCACCCCACAGAATCACTCGCTGCGCTCCCGATTCCGCAGGGACCCCGGACAAGCAACACCCGGCAGCAGTTCGCTCGCACGGCCGCCGACCTGGTCGAGACGGACCTCTCGGTCGCGCTGGTGTACGCCGAGATCTCCGGCCAGTTCTTCGGGGAGGTCGAGAGCGCCCACCCCGACCGGGTGGTCAACGTCGGCATCCGTGAGCAGCTCCTGGTCAACGTCGGTGCCGGGATGGCGCTGGCCGGGATGCGGCCGATCATGCACACCTTCGCCCCGTTCCTGGTAGAGCGCGCCTTCGAGCAGGTCAAACTCGGCTTCGGCCACCAGGACGTCGGGGGAGTCCTGGTCGGTCTCGGTGGGTCGTTCGACAGCGCCGCCGCAGGCCGGACCCACCAGTCGCCCGGCGACGTCGCCCTGATGGACACGCTGCCCGGGATGCGGATCCACGCCCCGGCGACGGCCGCCGAGGTCGATGTGGTGCTGCGGCGCGCGGTCGCGGGGGACGGGCTTCACTACGTGCGGGTGGTGGCGCAGCGCAACGGCCTGAGCTTCCCGGGCGCCGGGTTCCACGCCGTACGCCGTGGCGAGGGTGCGACCGTCATCGCCCTCGGGCCGGTGCTCGACGAGGTCCTCGCGGCGACCGAAGGACGCGACGTGACCGTTCTCTACGCCCACTCGGTGCGGCCGTTCGACGCGCGGACCCTGCGGGACGTGGTGACCGGTCCGGACGTGGTCCTGGTCGAGCCCTGGCTGACCGGCACGTCGGCGCACGAGGTGACCCAGGCGCTGACTGACCGCCCGGTCCGGCTGCTGTCGCTGGGCGTCGGGCGGCACGAGGTACGCCGCTACGGTTCGCCCACCGACCACATCCGGGCGCACGGGCTCGACGGCGCGGGCATCCGTCGGGCACTGGACGCATTCCTGGCGGTCGCGGCCTGATGCGCTGACGACACGGCGTACGAACTAGCATTGGCGCGCGCTCCGGGCGACCGGAGTGTGCGCCGGTGTAGCTCAGTTGGTAGAGCGTTCGCCTTGTAAGCGAAATGTCGCGGGTTCGACTCCTGTCACCGGCTCGATCCGCCGCGCGGGTCGCGGGCCTTACCTTCGCGAACCGCCGTCGTCAGGGCAGACTGTGCCTGTCGCTCGGTCCGGTGTTCAGGACGACATTCTGGAGGCCGCGTGGAAGCCCAGCCCGGCGAAGCCGCCCGCCGTTGGAGACCCGATCACGGACGCATCCCGTGGGGCCTCAGGGAGCTGCTTGCCACCGCTCCGCCCCTGGTGTTGGTCGTGCTGCTCCTTCTGGACCAGGTGGACCTGTTCGAGCCCTTCGACGCCTGGCCGCTCGGGGGCTGGGCCAGTGAGCTGGACGGGTTGCTGGTGCTGGCCATCTTCTCGGTCGTCGCCTCCACGGTCTTCGCCACCTGGCGCCTTCGAGCGATCGAGAGCCAGACCCGTCGGCTCCGGGTTGCCGAGCGGACCCTGGCGGAGACCAGCCAGCGTTACGGTTCGTTGTTCGACTACCACCTTCACGCCGTCTTCGAGCTCGACCTCACGGGGAGGTTCGGGGAGGTCAACGCGGTGTCCGAACGCGTGAGCGGGTACTCCCGACACGAGCTGCGAGGCATGGAGCTGACCGAGCTGGTCGCCCCGGACAAGCGGGAGTGGGTGGTGGGACTGTTCCTGGCCGTGCTGGACCGGGAGCCACAGCAGGCGGAGATCAGCCTCATCCGCAAGGACGGAACCACCCGTGAGCTGAGCGTGACCGGACTTCCGATCATCGTGGGCGACGAGGTCGTGGGCGCCTACGGCATCGCGGAGGACATCACCGAGCGCAACCGGCTCGAGCGTGAGCTGGAGGAAGCGCGCCGGGCGGCGGAGGCGGCCAACGAAGCCAAGTCGGTGTTCCTGGCCAACGTGAGCCACGAGCTGCGCACACCGCTGACCGGCGTGCTGGGGGCGAACGAGATGCTGTCCGATCTGGACCTGGAGCCCGAGGGCGCCCGGCTCGCCCGGATCGTGGACCGGTCCGGGCAGCGACTGCTGCGCCTGGTCAACGACCTGCTGGACTTCGCCAAGATCGAAGCCGGCAAGACCGATCTGGAGCGGGTGCCTGTGTCGGTGCGCTCCCTGGTCGACGAGGTGATCACCGCGGCGGCACCGAGAGTCGACGACTCGTTGCTCGTGCTCACACATGCCGTCGACGTCGCGGTTCCGCGGGAGCTGGTGGGAGATCCGACCCGGATCGCGCAGGTCCTGACCAATTTGGTCGACAATGCGGTGAAGTTCACGGCCTCCGGCGAGGTGACACTCGGCGTCGAGGTCGTCACCGTCGACGCCGAAGCCGTCGAGCTGCTGCTCTACGTGCGCGACACCGGCATCGGGCTGAGCCCCGAGGAACAGTCCCGTCTGTTCCAGTCCTTCAGCCAGGCCGACTCGTCCATCACCCGCAAGTACGGCGGGACCGGGCTCGGCCTGGCGATCTCCCACCAGCTGGTCGAGCTCATGGGTGGCTCGATCTGGGTGGAGAGCAGTCCCGGCCGGGGCAGCACCTTCTCCGTGTTGCTTCCCATGGTCCGCGCGCCCGGCAGGGACTGATCCCGGGAGCTAGTCGAGCAGCTGCTCCAGCTGCTCGATCTCGGCGCTCTGCCCCTCGACGATCTCCTCGGCCAGCGCGATCGCGGCGGGGAACGAGCCGTCCGCGATCTCGTCCTCGGCCATCTCGACGGCGCCCTCGTGGTGCTCGATCATCAGGTCGAGCCACTGCTCCTCGAACTCGGCCCCGGAGAGTGCTTCGAGCTCCTCGAGGTCCTCGGCCGACATCATGCCGGGCATCTCGCTGTCGTCCATCTCCATGTCGTCGTGGGCGTTGGCGTGGTCGCGCTCCGTCTTGGGGACCGGCTCGTCCCAGCTGGTCAGCCAGTCCGTCATCGTCTCGATCTCGGGCGTCTGGGTGGTGCGGATCTGCTCGGTGAGGGCGGCCAGGGCGGGGTCCAGGTCCCGGCCCAGCGTCAGGTCGACCATGGCCAGGGCCTGGGCGTGGTGCGGGATCATCGCGGTCGCGAACGCGACGTCGGCGTCGTTGAAACCACCGTTGGAGTCAGCCCCGCCCGCTGGCTCGTCCTCGCCCCCGCAGGACGCGAGCGGCGCGAGGAGCAGCGGGAGCAGGAGGGCGGGCAGCGCGCGTCGAAGGGTCACCCGGCCACGCTAGCAACGCCCTGTTCAGCGGAGCCGGCGGGCCTCGAACCCCAACGGGGGCTGAGCGATCGCGTCCTGTGCGACGACGAGCTGGATCTCACGGGTGCCGGCGGCGAGGGTCGCCTCGAGGATGGCGAACACCGACGACGTGGTCGCCACCAGGGCTGCGGACGGGGAGCCGGTCTGGTGGAGGTGGGCCAGGTAGAGCGCGGCCGTCACGTCGCCGCACCCGTTGGGGGAGATCGGCAGCAACGGCGTGGTCACCACCCACGCGCCGGCGTCGGAGACCGCCACCACGTCGAGGGTGCCGTCGGCGACCTCGTCGTGCAGCACGCTGGTGACGAGGACGTCGCGCGGCCCGCGCTCGCGGAGCTCGTCGACCGCGGCCAGCACGTCGTCGAGGGTGCGGGTGGTGCGACCGGCCAGGAAGTCGAGCTCGAAGTGATTCGGGGTCACGACGTCGGCCAGGGGTACGACGGAGTCGCGCAGGAACTCCGGGATGCCGGGTTTCACGAACATCCCGCGCCCTACGTCGCCCATCACCGGGTCGCAGCAGTAGACCGCGGCCGGGTTCGCGGCCTTGACCTGCGCGACCGCGTCGAGGATGACCGCACCCATGGCCGGGTCGCCCTGGTAGCCCGACAGCACCGCGTCGGCCTCCCCGAGCACGCCACGGTCGCCGATGCCGGCGATCACCTCGGCCACGTCGGCCGGGTCGAGCAGGGGCCCGCGCCAGGCGCCGTACCCGGTGTGGTTGGAGAAGTGCACGGTGAGCACCGGCCAGACCTCGTGCCCGAGCCGCTGGAGGGGGAAGACGGCTGCGGAGTTGCCGACGTGGCCGTAGGCGACCGAGGACTGGACCGACAGGATCTTCACCTTCCGATCCTCGCGCCGGAGGCCTGTACGAGCAAACTAGAACGCGTTACAGTTATGGGCGGGTGTGGGCTCCGCCACGCCCTGAGCGAGCAAGAGGTGAGGCATGGCGAAGGCCACTCCCAGGAGCAACGAGGCCGACTACGTCATCGTGGGCTCGGGCAGCGCAGGTGCTGCCCTTGCCGGACGGCTCGCCCTCGCGGGCAAGAGCGTGATCCTGCTCGAGGCCGGGAAGAGCGACGAGCAGTTCCTGGTGAAGAAGCCCGGGATGATCGGCCCGATGCACGCGGTGCCGCAGATCAAGGCACGCGTCGACTGGGGCTTCTACTCCACTCCGCAGGAGCACCTGCTCAACCGCAGGATGCCCGTGCCGCGGGGCAAGGTCGTCGGCGGCTCCAGCTCCATCAACGGCATGGTCTACGTGCGCGGCAACCGCGCCAACTACGACTCCTGGGCGGCCGAGGGCAACACCGGCTGGTCCGCCGACGAGGTCAACACGGCCTACAAGCGCATGGAGGACTTCGAGGACGGCGCCAACGAGTACCGCGGTTCCGGCGGCCCGATCAAGATCACCCGCAACAAGACGCCCCAGGAGGGCACCCTCCACTTCATCCAGGCGACGGCCGACACGCTCGGCGTCAAGATCGTCGACGACTACAACGGGGAGTCGCAGGAGGGGATCAGCCGGATGCAGCAGAACGCCGCCGGCGGCCTGCGCTACAGCGCCTCCCGGGGCTACATCCACCACCAGAACGTGCCGACCCTCGAGCTGCAGACCGAGGTGCTGGTGACCAAGGTCGTCATCGACCACGGTCGCGCCACCGGCGTCGAGGTGCAGGACAAGGACGGGACGCGCCGGGTCGTCCGCGCCGGCCAGGAGGTCGTGCTCGCCGCCGGGTTCGTCGGCTCGCCCCACCTGCTCATGCTCTCGGGGATCGGGCACGCCGACCACCTGCAGCAGCACGGGATCACGACGATCGCGGACCTCCCGGTCGGCGACAACCTGCACGACCACATGTTCCACGCGCTGACCTTCCACGCGACGTCCACGACGATGAAGGGCAACGCGTTCTTCTTCGCCAAGGGCCTCTTCAAGGAGGTCACCCGCGGCGACTCGTTCCTCGCCAACTCGGTGTTCGAGTCCGTGGGTTTCGTGCGCACCTCGCAGGCCGCCGACGTCCCCGACCTGCAGCTCCACCTGCTGCCGTGGTCCTACGTCTCGCCCAACCAGGACGCGCCGATCCGGCACGACGTCGACCCGCGTACGTCGATCACGCTGCTGTCGACGCTCATCTACCCGAAGAGCCGGGGCACCCTGCGCCTCGCGTCCGGCGACCCCCTTGCCGCGCCCCTGATCGACCCGCAGTACCTCGCCGAGCGCGCTGACCTCGAGGTGCTCGCCGAGGGGTCCGAGATGGTCCGCGAGATCATGGCGGGGGCCGCGATGGGCGGCCACGTCAAGGAGGAGATCCACCCCGGTGCCCACCTGAAGGGCGAAGCCCTCCGCCAGGAGATCCTCAACCGCGCGACGTCGGTCTACCACGGCGTCGGGACCTGCCGCATGGGCGTCGACGAGCGCGCCGTCGTCGGTCCCGACCTCAAGGTCCGCGGCATCGAGGGCCTGCGCGTCGCGGACGCCTCGATCATGCCGTCGATCACCGGCGGCAACACCAACGCGCCGGCGATCATGATCGGCGAGCGCGCCGCTGACTTCATCCTCGGGAAGGCCTGACCATGACGCTCACCCGTCCGACCACCCTCACCGACAACTTCCTCCAGAAGCTCGTCGAGCGCGTGCCGTCCACCAGCGGGGGCACGTGGAAGCTCACCGAGGTCTACACCGGCGACGTGCTGGTCGAGCTCCCGCAGTCGACGCCCGCCGACATCGAGGCGGCGTACGCCGCGGCCCGCGATGCCCAGCGCGAGTGGGCCACCTGGCCGCTCAAGAAGCGGCTCGCGGTCTTCAAGAAGGCGCACGCGCTGTTCATCGACAACGCCCACACGACCGCCGACCTGATCCAGGCGGAGAGCGGCAAGAACCGGCGGATGGCGATCGAGGAGACCTGCGACCCGCCGATGGTGATCAGCCACTACCTCAAGCGGGCGCCGAAGCTGCTGGCGCCGACGAGGCGTGGCGGTCCGGTCCCGATCATCTCGACGTCGACCGAGTTCCGGCAGGCCAAGGGCATCGTCGGGATCATCGCGCCCTGGAACTTCCCGTTCGCGACCGGCCTCTCCGACGCCATCCCGGCGCTCATGGCCGGCAACGGGATCGTGCTCAAGCCCGACAACAAGACCGCGCTCTCCCCGCTGTACGGCGTCCACCTGCTCGAGGAGGCGGGTCTCCCGAAGGGGCTCTTCCAGGTCGTGTGCGGCGAGGGACCCGACGTGGGGCCGACCCTCATCGACAACGCCAACTACGTGATGTTCACCGGCTCCACCGCCACCGGGCGGGTGATCGGCGAACGTGCCGGCCGCAACCTGATCGGCTGCTGCCTCGAGCTCGGCGGCAAGAACCCGATGATCGTGCTGCCCGACGCCAACCTCGACGAGGTCGTCACCGGCGCACTGTTCGGCGTCTTCGGCAACACCGGGCAGATCTGCATGCACATCGAGCGGATCTACCTCCCCGCCGAGCGCTACGACGAGTTCAAGACCAAGTTCGTCGCCGCGGCCGAGGGCCTGCAGCTCGGGGCGTCGTACGACTTCGGACCGGAGCTCGGCTCGCTCATCTCGACCGACCACCGCGACCGGGTCGCCTCCCACGTCGACGACGCCGTCGCCCGCGGCGCCACGATCGTCACCGGCGGCAAGGCGCGGCCCGACATCGGTCCGGCGTTCTTCGAGCCGACGATCCTCGAGGGCGTCACCAAGGAGATGCTGGCCGGGTCCTGCGAGACCTTCGGGCCGGTCGTCGCCCTGCACCGCTACTCCTCCGTCGACGAGGCGGTCGCGCTCGCCAACGACACCGACTACGGCCTCAACGCGTCCGTCTGGGGCACCGACCTCAAGGCCGCCGAGGCGGTGGCGCGACGCATCGAGTCCGGCAACGTCAACGTCAACGACGCGCTCGCGGCGGCGTACGCCTCCAAGGGCACGCCCTCCGGTGGGGTGAAGCAGTCCGGGGTCGGCGCGCGCCACGGGGACCAGGGCCTGCTGAAGTACACCGACGTCCAGAACCTCGCGGTCCTCAAGAAGGCCGGTGCGATGAGCGCGCGTCCCGGCCAGCCGTACGAAGCGCACGTGAAGCAGATGCTGACCGGTCTCAAGATCATGCGGAAGACCCGCCTCCGCTAGTGAGTCGTGTGCCTGAGCGCGTCGCCGGCGACGCGCTGGGGCACACGACTCGGTCAGGCAACCTGGAGCGACCGCTTGGACAGCCCCATCCAGAAGCCGTCGATGACCTGGAGGCCGGGCTCGTCGGGCGAGGTGGCCGCGCCCAGGGTGACGAACAGCGGCGTGTAGTGCTCCACGGTCGGGTGGGCGTACGGCATCCCAGGTGCGAGGGCCTTGTAGTTGGCGAGTGCGTCCACGTCACCGCGCGCCATCGCCTCCCCGGCCCAGGCGTCGAAGTCCGTGGACCAACCCGGGGCAGCGGCCTCGATCCGGAACTCCTTGAGGAACGGGAGCCCGTGGGTGAGGAACCCGGAGCCGATGATCAGCACCCCCTCGTCTCGCAGGGGACGCAGCCGCTCTCCGAGTGCGAGCAGCCGGGCCGGCTCGTGGGTCGGGAGGGACATCTGCAGCACCGGGATGTCCCCCTCGGGGAACATGATCTTCAGCGGCACCCAGGCGCCGTGGTCGAGACCCCGGCTGGCGTGCTGGTGCACGGGCTCGGTCGCCGGCATCATCGCCGCGATCCTCTGGGCCAGGGCCGTGGCGTCGGGGGTCTCGTAGGTCATCCGGTAGTACTTCGCGTCGAAGCCGCCGAAGTCGTAGACGAGAGGTGCACCGTTGGCGGACAGGCTCACGGGCGCCGACTCCCAGTGGGCGCTCACGATCAGGATCGCCTTCGGGCGCGGTAGGTCCTGGGCCCAGGCCGCGAGCTGGCCGGACCAGATGGGGTCGTCGAGGAGCGGGGGAGCGCCGTGCCCGATGTAGAGCGCCGGCATGCGCAAGTCGGTCATGTCCACCTCAATGGTTGATGCTTCAACTTTATTCCGTCGGGAGCGTCCAGTCCAGTGCAACGCCGCCCTGCTCGGACAGCAACCGGTTGACCCGGCTGAACGGACGCGACCCGAAGAAGCCCCGGCTGGCCGACAGCGGCGACGGGTGCACCGACTCGACCCACGGCACCGGCGCGAGCAACGGCTTGAGCGACTGGGCATCACGGCCCCACAGGATCGCGGCGCACGGTCCACCGCGCTTGGCGAGCGCCCGGATCGCGCACTCGGTGACCTCCTCCCAGCCCCGGCCGCGGTGCGACGCCGACTCGCCGGGCCGGACCGTCAGCACCCGGTTCAACAGCATCACGCCCTGGTCGGCCCAGGCCGTCAGGTCGCCGTGCGCCGGCGGTTCGAGCCCGACGTCGGTGCGCAGCTCCTGGTAGATGTTCGCGAGGCTGCGCGGCACCGGCCGCACGTGCGCGTCGACGGCGAAGCTGAGCCCGATCGGGTGGCCGGGCGTCGGATAGGGATCCTGCCCGACGACCAGCACGCGCACGTCGGCCAGCGGGCGCTGGAACGCCCGCAGGACCTTGTCACCGGCCGGGAGGTAGGAGCGTCCGGCCGCCAGCTCCTCGCGCAGGAACCGGCCCATCGCTGCGATCCGGTCGTCCACGGGGGCGAGCGCCTCGGCCCAGTCCGGGGCCACGAGCCCCTTCTCCACCAGTCCGTCCAGCGCACTCATGCGGCCGACGGTAGCTGGCGTTGCGATCCCCGGTGAGCCGGGGATCGCGGCACTTGTCGGCCAGTGCAGTGCCCGATAAGTGCACCGAGTGGCCTGGTCGTGGGACTGGTGTGACCCGTGGGACCGCCAGGAGGGGTCAGTGCCAGAAGGCGTTGCGGGGGAGGTACGGCGCCCGGCCGCGCTCGCCGACCTCGACATCGAGGATGGCGTGGTTGGCGGTGGTTCCGGTGAAGGACTGGTTGGCGACCAGCACCCGGGTGCCGTGGAAGGTCGCGTTGGAGGGGGTGTCGAACGGGATCGGCGAGCCGTTGTCACCGGAACCGGGGGCCTCGGGGAAGCGCTCGAGCTCCTCGCCCTTCTTCGACAGCACGACGATCTGCTGGGAGAGGCCGGCGTTCGCCATGTAGATCCTCCCGGACCGGGCGATGCCGAAGCCGTCGGGCAGGTCGCCCGGAAGCGAGGTCCACAGGGTCTCCAGCTCTCCGGGCGCACCGGATGCCTTGATCGGCAGGCGGTAGAGCTTACCGTCGGTGGGGACGGTCCCGTCGGTCGACGTCGACTGCTGGGTGATGTAGAGGTCGCGCGCCTTCTCGCGGAAGACGATGCCGGTCGTGCCGAACTCCGACCCGTCCAGCGACGCCGAGGTGAACCACACCTTCGGCTCCTGGGTCTTCCGCGGGATCTTCCAGATCACGGCCTGCTGGTAGTCGGTGACGAACAGCGCGCCGCGCGGTCCCCAGGTCGCGTAGTTGGGCACGGCAGGCCCGTCGGCGGCGTTGGGGGAGCACGGGGTCTCGCCGGTCGAGCAGGTCGGCAGGTCCGGGATGGTCGCCCAGCGGCGGAAGTTTCCGGTCCTGACGTTCAGCGTCATCACCCGGGCCCGCGACTTCTCCAGCAGCACCAGACGGCCACGCCGGTCGGCATTGGCGACCTGCACCCCGCGGTCGGACCCGAGGTCCTGGCCGGGCACGGTCCAGGACCGCTGCAGCGTCCCGTCCTTCGTCCACTCGCGGACGATCGACCGCTTCTCGTCGCCCTGCGGGTTGGTGTAGGTGCCGGCGTAGACGCGGCCGTTGCGGTGCTTGAACACGTACGCCGGATAGCCGGGGCTCTCGACCTTGGCGAACACGCGGGTGTCCCAGCGCTCGCGCTCGGCCCGGGCGGTGGCGGGTGCGGACGGAGCGACTGCCAGCACCAGCGCGAGCAGCGCCAGTCCGGCGACGAGCCGCTTCATCGCAGCTTCTCCAGGACCTCGGTGGCCGCCCGCTGGCCGGCGCGGACCGCGCCGTCCATGTAGCCCGTCCAGTAGGTCGAGGTCTCCGTGCCGGCCCAGTGCACGCGGCCGTGCGGACGGCGGATCTGGTCGCCGAACTGGATCATCGTGCCGGGCGCGTAGTTGGCGACGGGGCCGCCGCCGGTCCACTGCTCCTTGGTCCAGTCGTGCTCGACGTAGTCGATCGGCGACAGCGCCTCCTCGCCGAACATCTCGGCGAAGCCGGCGAGCACCGCCTGGCGGCGCTCGGCCCTGGTCTGGACGCCGTACTCGCGCCAGGTCGAACCGCCGACGAACGCCAGCAACACGCCGGGCTCGCCCTTCCTCGGGCAGTTGTCGAACGCGGCCCGGACGGCACCCGCATCGGCGATGCCGAAGCCGTTGAGCCCGGCCTCGCGCCAGAACGGCTTCTCGTAGACGGCGTCGCACTTCATCAGCTGGCCCATGTCGAGGTGGCGGAGCAGCTCCTCGCGTCGCCGCGGCAGCTGCGGGTGCCAGTCGATGTCGAGAACCATCGGCGGGGGAGCGGCCACGATCACCTGCCGCGCGCGGACCTTGCCGCGGCCCGTGTGGACGACCGCGTGGCCGTCGCGCTGGGTGATCCGGTGGACCGGCGCGGCGAGGGCGACGATGTCGCCGAGCTGCTTCGCGAGACGCAGCGGGATCAGCTGGGAGCCGCCGACGAACCGGCGCTCCTGCGCGGCGTTGGTGGTCTCGGAGTTGCGGGCGAAGGTGCCGACGTGGCGCTCGTTGCCCGAGCAGGCGACGTACCAGAGCACGTAGAGGAACGAGAGCTCGCTGGGGTCGGCGCCGAAGCCGGGCTGGGTCCAGCAGCGGATGAGGTTCTCGATGCCGTCGGAGTTGACCGCGTTGGTGCGGATCCACTCGCCGAGGGTCTGCGCGTCCCACTCGGCTGCCCGGGCGTGGGTCCAGGGCGCGTCGACCGGGATCTCGGCGGCGTACTGGTCGATCTGGGTCAGCAGGTTTGCCGCGTCGGGGAGGACCGCCGGGTCGGGCGGGACGGTGCCTTGGTACTCCAGGCGGCCGGTGGACGAGGAGATGTAGACGCTGTTGCCGTCGACGTACTCCTTGAAGGTCTTGACCTCGAGGTCGCGGGCCAGCTTGAGGATGTGGTTCTGGGTGGGGCCGACGAACGCCCCCCCGGACTCGATCGTCGCGCCGTCCTCGAGCCGGTGGTTGAGCACCCGGCCGCCGACCCGTTGGCGCGCCTCGACCAGCAGGACCGACCGGCCACGACGGGCGACCTTGCGGGCGGCGACCAGACCGGAGATGCCGCCGCCGACCACGACGACGTCGACGGAGCGCGGCAGCGAGCCCTGCAGGGTGGCCGCCGTGGCGGCCTCACCGAGCAGGCCGGTGCCGAGCGTGAGGCCGGCACCGCCGAGGAGGGTGCGTCGCGAGAGCTGGAGGTCGGTCATGGAGCGACTCCTCGGAGACGTCGAAGATGAACATGTGTCAGATTCGCTTTCATACTCTACACTGCCTGCATGCCTGCGGTCCGGGAACGTTTGCCAAGCCCCCCGAAGCGACGTGTCCCGACGCAGGAACGCAGCCGGCGCCGCGTCGAGGAACTCCTCGACGCGGCTGCCCGGTTGGTGGTCGAGCAGGGGGTCGACGCCCTCAGCACCCGCGACATCGCCACCGGTGCCGGCGCCCCCGTGGCCTCGCTCTACCAGTACTTCGCCGACAAGGAGGACGTCCTCCTGGCCCTCGCCGAGCGCGACATGGCCGAGATGGACGAGCAGGTCCTCCTGGATCTCGACCAGGTCGAGATGCTGTCGGTGGAGAGCCTGGTGCGCACCACGATGGGCGCCTTCGTCACCGTCTACCACCGCCGCCGCGCCTTCGTCGAGATCTACCTCCGCGGCCGCAGCAACCCGGCCGTCAACCAGTTCGGCCGCGAGCACAACATCCAGATCGCCGAGACGCTGCGCGCGTTCGCCATCGACGCCGGGCTGGCCAAACCGGACCTGTCGCCGACGATCGCGCTGCTCGCCGTCGAGGTCGGTGACCGGATCTTCCAGCTCGCCTTCGAACGCGACGCCGATGGCGACCCCGAGCTGATCCAGGAAGGCATCACCCTGGTCGCCTCCTACCTCGAGCGGTACGCCACCCCGGCGGGTCTCGCCGGGATCCACCGGTGACCACCGCGCTGCGCGACGCCGTCGCCACGGCGGCCCGTCGCCTCGCGGACGAGGGCCTGCTGATCGGCACCGCCGGCAACGTCAGCGCTCGCGAGGGCGACCTCGTGGCCGTCACCGCCACCGGCGTTGTCCTCGCCGGCTGCCGCGCCGACGACGTCACCGTGGTGACCGTGCGGGGCGACGTGGTGGAGGGAGCACTGGCGCCGACGTCCGAGCTCGACCTCCACCTCGGGTTGTACGCCGACGACGTCAGCGTCGGAGCCGTCGTGCACACGCACGCGCCCTGGTCGACAGCGGTTGCCTGCGTGCTCGAGGAGCTGCCCGTCCTGCACTACCAGCAACTCCTGATCGGCGGCTCGATCCGGGTCGCGCCGTACGCCACCTTCGGCACCCCCGAGCTCGCCGCCCACGTGCGCCTGGCGCTGGTCGGGCGTCAGGCCGCGCTGATGGCCAACCACGGCTCGGTCGCCGTCGGCACCAGCATCGACAAGGCCGTCGAGCACGCGCTGCTGCTCGAGTGGCTGGCCGCGCTGCACCACCGGGCCTCCGCGCTCGGCACCCCCCACGTCCTCACTGAGGAACAGCAGGTCGCGGTGATCACCGCCGCCGTCGAACGCAAGTACGGCACCACCCAGGAGAACCCATGAAGCCCATGAAGATCGCCACCGTCGGCGTCCACGTCCTCGACACCCACGTCGTCGGCATCGAGTCGATCCCCGAGGGCTCGGACGGGCAGCTCGTCGAGACCATCCGCTTCTCCCCGGCCGGCACCGCCGGCGGCACGGCCGTCATCCTCAGCCGGCTCGGCGCCGAGGTGACGTCGTACGGCGCCGTCGGGGGCGACCCGATCGCCGACTCGCTCCTCGCGCTGCTCACGCGCGAGGGCGTCGACGTCTCCGGGCTGGTCCGCAAGAGCGACCAGCAGACGTCATCCTCGGTGATCCCGGTCCGTCCGAACGGTGACCGCCCGGCGTGGCACTGCATCGGCGCCAACGGCGCGTTCACCCTCGACGACCTCGACCTGACCGCCCTCGACGGCATCACCCACCTGCACCTGGGCGGGCCGGAGTTCCTGGGCGGCGAGGCGGCCGGCGAGCTGCTCGCGCACGCTCGGTCGCTCGGGGCCACGACCTCGATCGACATCCTCGCGCCCGGTGACCCCGACATGCTCGCGTGGGTGGCCGACGCTTTGCCCCACGCCGACTACCTGCTGCCCAACGACGAGCAGGTGCTCGGCTTCACCGGCGCCTCGTCGCTCGTGGACGGCGCGCGTGCGCTGCTCGAGAAGGGCGTCGGCTGCGTGGCCGCCACCGCGGGCGCGGAGGGTGCGGTCGTCGTGACGGCGGACGAGACGATCGAGGTTCCGGCGTACGCCATCGACGTCGTCGACACCACCGGCTGTGGCGACGCGTTCTCGGCCGGTTTCCTGCGCGGCCTGTCGCTCGGCCTCGACCACCGCGAGGCGGCAGCGCTGGGCTGCGCGACCGCGGCCCAGGTGGCCCAGGGCCTCGGCACCGACCACGGCAGCTACGACCTCGCCGCCGTCCAGGCCTTCCAGCAGGGAACGCCTACCGTCGGCGCTTGACCCCGCGTCGCGATCCCCGGCTAACCGGGGATCGCTGCACTTGTCGGCCAGTGGAGTGCCCGACAAGTGCAGCGAGTGCCTGACCGGTGTGACGGGTGAGGCGTCAGATGCCGCAGCTCGGCGCGCTCCAGGTCTGACCGGACCGGATGTCCACGTGGACGTGGTCGTTGTGACCGGGGTAGCCCGGACCGAAGATGCCGCCGAAGCCGGCGTACCGGGCGTTGGACGCGATGGTGCAGAACGACGGTGACCCACCGGCGCCGACCAGGTCAATCGCGGTGCCGTAGGTGTGCTGCCCGGTGCCACTGCCGTCGACCGACAGGTCGCAGGCCTGCGAACGGAAACCGGACGTGACCACGAGCGGCTGGTCGCCCATCCGGTGCCGGAGCGCCTCGGCCCGCCACATCGCGCGGAGCAGGTTGGACTGCACGGTCGCGGCACCGACCGACCCGCCGCTGTAGCCGCCCTGGCCGCAGCCGCCGTCGACCTCGCTCCAGCTGAAGTGTGCTGGCGTGCAGTCGGCGTCCTGGAGCTCGTAGATCTTGCTGTAGGTCTGCGGTCCGGCGGAGCCGTCGACCGGCAGGCCGTACGCCGCCTGGAAGTTGCGGACCGCGGTGGTCGTCTGGCCGCCGTAGGCGCCGTCGATGGCCATGTTCACGCCGTAGCCTGCCCAGCCGGCGACCCGGATCTGGAGCTCGGCGACGTCGGAGCCACTGGCGCCGGAGGAGAGGTTCCGGCTCCACGAGTAGCACTCGTCTGCGTACGCCGGAGCCGGGACGGAGGTGAGTGCCGCGACGCTGGTCAGGGTGACCAGCATCGCCACGAGAACGGCACGAAGTCGAAGCATGGTGGATCCTTCCGAGAGAGCGGCCGGGGACCCGCCCGCTCACCCACCCTGCCCCACCGAGACCGGTCTAGACCAACCCCTTCAGCCGCACAGGCCGGGACAGTCGGTCGAGGAACGCGACCATGAGCGCCTCCCGCATGGCCGGTGCGGCCAGGTCGAGCATGGCGTTCACCTCGGCCATCCGGTCCGGCAGGGCGAGCTCGCCGGACGACGAGGAGCCGACCAGGCCGGACGCCGCGAGCAGCCCGTCGAAGTCCTCCTCCGACAGCGTCGCCGGGTCGAGCGCCTCGATGAACGCCACCACCCCGGGGTCCACCGCCACCGGCCCCGCCGCCACCGCCGCGGAGACCGACGCCGCCAGTGCCGACAGGAACTCGTCGACGTGCGCGAGCGTCGCCGCACTCACGGACAGGTGGATCGTCGGCGGCTGGCCGGCGTACGACATCTGCGGCTGGACGTACCACCCTCGCGAGGTCATCTCGTCGCACACCGTGAACACGTCGCAGGACCCGTCGGCCGCCAATGCCACCAGGGTCGAGTCGGGTGCCGCGACCACCCGCACGTCGGCCAGGCCGTCGATGCCCGCGACGATCCGGTCCACCGCCTCGAACACGTCCCGGGTCAGCGCGAGGTAGCCGTCGTCGCCCAGCGACTGCACCACCGCCCAGGCGCCGGCGAGAGGACCGCCGGACTTCGTCGACTGCATCGTGGAGTTGAGCATCGTGTAGCCCGGCCAGGCGGCCGACGCGAAGTACTGCGGCGTCCGGTGAGCAGGCGACCGGTGCAGCAGCAGCGACGTGCCCTTGGGTGCGTAGGCGTACTTGTGGGTGTCGACCGAGATCGACGTGACGCCCTCGACGGCGAACGTCCAGGGCGGCACGTCGCGCCCGAGCCGGGCGGCGTACGGCAGCACCCAGCCCCCGATGCAGGCGTCGACATGGCAGCGCACGCCGCGTGCGGCCGCGGCGGCCGCGATGTCGGTGACGGGGTCGATCACGCCGTGGGCGTACGACGGCGCCGACGCGACCACGAGCACGGTGGAGCCGCCGATGGCCGCGGCGGTCGCGGCAGCATCGGCGCGGAAGTCGGGCCCGGTCGGCACCACGACGGGCTCGACGCCGAAGTAGTGCGCGGCCTTGCGGAACGCCGCGTGCACGGTGTCCGGCAGGACCATCGTCGGGTGTGCGATGTCCGGCCGGCTGTCGCGCGCCGACTGGACGGCGAGGAGACAGGACTCGGTGCCGCCGGAGGTGACCGTGCCCACGGCCGTCACCGGGCCGTCCAGGAGGTCCAGCGCGAAGCCGACCAGGTCGTTCTCCATCGCCAGCAACGACGGGAACGCGGTCGGGTCCAGGCCGTTGGACCCGGCGTACGCCGCGACGGCCTCGCGTCCTATCCGGTCCACGTCCGGGAGGCCGGAGTCGTAGACGTAGGCGAGCGTGCGTCCGCCGTGGACCGGCAGGTCGGCCGCCTGCATCTCGCGCAGCCGTGCGAGCGGATCGGTCATCGGTCGACCTCCTCGGCGTCGAGGGAGTAGCGGGACAGCCAGGCGAGGCTGACCAGGATCAGCAGGGCGGGCAGCAGCGAGAAGCCGAGCACGATCGCGGTCAGCGCCGAGTCCGGCTGGGCGACGTCGCCGGACGTGGACGACCGGTAGTCGCCGAGTGTCAGCACCAGCGCGAACACCGCCGGCCCGAGGGCGAGCCCCAGCGTCTCGGCGGCCGTCCACACGCCGGTGTAGACGCCGGCCCGACCTTCACCCGTTCGACGGGCGTCGACGGCCGCGGCGTCGGGCAGCATCGCCAGCGGGAACACCTGGCAGCCCGCGTAGCCCACACCGACCAGGAACACCGCACCGAAGAGCACCGCGGCCGGGGCCGACTGCGCCACCACGGCGGTCGCGGCGCCGGCGGCCAGGACCAGCGAGGAGAGGAGGTAGCCCCGCTTCTTCCCGAGCCGGGTGCCGAGCCGCGCCCACAGGGGAGTGAGCAGCAGCGCCGGCCCCACGAAGCAGACGAACAGGATCGTGCTCGCGCCCTTGCGCTCGAGCACGTCGGTCGCGAGGTAGTCGACGCCGGCCAGCATGCAGCCGGTGGCGAGGGCCTGGATCACGAACGTCGTCAGCAGCAGCCGGAAGTCGCGGGCGCCGGCGACGATCCGCAGCTGGTCGCGCAGGGTGCCCGACGCGGGGACCACGGTGCCGGTGGGCGCGTTGCGCGTCCCGACGTACGACGCGACGACGCCGGTCGCGATGAGGGCCGCCATCACGACGCCCATCACCCGGTACCCGTCGCGGCCGCCGACAGCGTCCCGGATCAGCGGCGCCGTGGCGCCGGCCAGCATGATCGTCAGCGCCAGCAGGGCCACCCGCCAGGTCATCAGCCGGGTTCGCTCGTCGTACGACGACGTGATCTCGGCCGGCATCGCGACGAACGGCACCTGGAAGAAGGCGTACGCCGTCGCGCAGCCCAGGAAGAAGACCAGGACCCACGCGGCCTCGAGGACGGTCGAGTCCATGGTCGGCGCAGCGAAGATGAGGGCGAAGCTGACGGACAGGGCGAGACCGCCGCGCAGCAGCCACGGGCGGCGCGGTCCGCGCGGATCGACAGTCCGGTCGCTGATCCGGCCGGCGATGGGGTTGAGGATGACGTCCCAGGCCTTGGGCAGGAAGACGATCACGCCCGCCCACAACGCCGCGATGCCGAGGCTGTCGGTGAGGAACGGCAGCAACATCAGGCCGGGCACGGTGCCGAAGGCGCCGGTGGCAACCGATCCCGAGCCGTAGCCGATCCGGACACCGCGGGGGAGGGTCTCGGGCATGCGCGGACTCTAGGGCACCCCTTGCTCGGGCGAGCCCGAAATCAGCGCGACAGGGAGCGCGACCCGGCCGAGCCGTAGCGGCGCTTCGGGTTGGCGCCGATCGACTCGCGCGTGGCCGCCTTCTTGGCCGCAGTCTTCTTGGCTGGCGCCTTCTTCGCCGGGGCCTTCCGGGTGGACTTCTTGGCGGCCTTCTTCGCGGCCGCCCTGGTCGCCGGCACCACGCGCTCGTCGGACGACCACTGGTCGATCCACTCGTCCATGATCCGCCACGTGGTGGCCCGGGCGCCGCGGCCGGTCAGCATCCCGAGGTGCCCGCCGGGCACGATCTCGAACCGGACCTCGGCGGCACCGCTGAGCAACGGCTGGATCGCCTTGACCGACGGGATCGGGGCGATGCCGTCGGTGGCGCCGCCGAACACCAGCACCGGAGCCTTGATGTTCTTCAGCTCGATCGTCCGGTCGCCGAAGTCGATGCTGCCCTTCACGAGGGCATTGCCCTTCACGAACCGGTGGTAGAGCTGCCCGAAGCTGCGACCGGGGTAGGCGAGCATGTTCTGGGTGAAGTTGTCGACCGCCTCGATCTGCGCCAGGAAGGCGTGGTCGTCGAGGTGGGTGGCCACGGCCAGCGGCTTGGTCACCAGCTTCTGGAACGACGAGAGCTGGAAGGCCCAGCGCACCAGCGGGGTCGGGGCCCCACCCATGGCCTGGTACGTCCGGGTGATCGCGCCGCGGCCGTCGGTGAAGTTGAGCAGCGGGCGCAGCGGCGCGACGAGCGGGACCTGCTTGGTGTCGACGGGGGAGCCCACGGCGGTGACCGACCCGATCGGCAGGTCGGGTTGGTCGGCGGCGGTGAGGAGCGAGAAGATCCCGCCGAGGCTCCAGCCGATGACGTGCACCGGGCGGCCCCCGGCGTGTGCGGAGACCTCGCGGATCGCAGCCGGGACGACCTCGTCGATCCAGTGCTCCATGCCGAGGTTGCGGTCCTTGAACGAGACCCGGCCGTACTCCACGAGGTACGTCGGCCGACCCTCGCTGACGAAGTGCTCGACGAGGGAGCAGCCGCGGCGCAGGTCGAAGCACAGGGCCGGCGCGGCGAGCGGGGTCACCAGCAGGACGGGGTCCCCGACCTCGACCACCTTCGCGGCCGGGCGGTAGTGGTAGACCTCGCGCAGCGTTCCGTCGTCGATGAGCGTCCGTGGCATCGGGCGGAGATCGGCCAGGCCGCCGTAGAACACCTTGTGAGCGACGTTGCTGGCGGCTGAGACGACCTGATCAGGCTTCGGGATCAGATCCATGGGCGAAAAGTACCTGACCCACAGCCCCCCGGCGTACCGAACCCGTACCGAGAGACGTCAACCCCCTCGGGTGAGGAGGGTCGACAACGACCGGCGCGGGCACTACACACGACACATGAGGTGGACTCGGGCGGCAGGCCTGGCAGCAGCGGCGACCGGAGCAGTGGTCGCGCACGACCTCACCCAGAAGAAGCACGCGATCCTGCGCAACTTCCCCGTGATCGGTCACCTCCGCTTCGTGCTGGAGCGGTTCGGTCCGGAGCTGCGCCAGTACATCGTGACCTCGAACGACGAGGAACGCCCCTTCAGCCGGGACCAGCGGCGCTGGGTGTACGCCTCCTCGAAGCTGGAGAACAACTACTTCGGCTTCGGCACCGACAACGACATGGAGAACGTCGACGGGTACGTCGTCATCAAGCACCGCACCTTCTCCGGCCCGGGCGCTCCGACCGCCAGCCATGCCCACGAGGGGACGCCGCTGCCGTCGGCCAAGATCCTCGGCGGCCCCCGCGGGCGGCGCCACGCGTTCCGGCCGCACTCGGTGGTGAACGTCTCCGGCATGAGCTTCGGCGCGCTGTCCGGCAACGCGATCGAGGCGCTGAACAAGGGTGCGGCGATGGTCGACTGCCTGCACAACACCGGTGAGGGTGCGATCTCGTCGTACCACCGCAGCGGCGGCGACCTGGTCTTCCAGATCGGGACCGCCTACTTCGGCTGTCGCGACGAGCACGGCAGGTTCGACCTGGCCCGCCTCACCGACCTCGTCCAGTCCGCGCCGGTGAAGGCGATCGAGATCAAGCTCTCGCAGGGCGCCAAGCCCGGGCTCGGCGGCATGCTGCCCGGCGCCAAGGTGAGCGAGGAGATCGCCACCGTGCGCGGCATCCAGCAAGGCGTCGACTGCGCCTCGCCCAGTCGGCACACGGAGTTCCGCGACGTCGACTCGATGCTCGACTTCGTCGAGCTCGTCGCGGACGCCACCGCCCTGCCGGTCGGCATCAAGTCCGCCGTCGGAGACTTCTCCTTCTGGGACGAGCTCGTGGCCCGGATGGCGGGCGGTCAGCGCGGCGTCGACTACGTCAACATCGACGGCGGCGAGGGCGGGACCGGGGCGGCGCCGATGATCTTCGCGGACGCCGTCTCGTACCCGTTCCGAGTCGGCTTCTCCCACGTCTACCGGCGGTTCGCGGCCGCCGGCCTCACGGACGACCTCACGTTCATCGGCGCCGGCAAGCTCGGCATTCCCGAGAACGCCGTCGTCGCGTTCGCGCTGGGCGCGGACATGGTCAGCGTCGGACGCGAGGCGATGATGTCGATCGGCTGCATCCAGGCGCAGAGGTGCCACACCGACCACTGCCCGGTCGGCGTCGCGACCCAGAACCCCCGCTACACCCGCGGCCTGGACCCGGGCCTGAAGAGCGTCCGCCTGGCCAACTACGTGCGCACGCTGCGGCGCGACCTGCTCAAGGTGTCGGAGGCGGTCGGCGTCGTCCACCCCGGCCTGCTCACCCCCGACGACGTCGACGTGATGTGCGGGGTGAGTGGCGGCCGGAGCCTGCGCGAGGTCTACTCGTACGACGACGCCTGGGGCAGGCTGGGGCCCACCCTCCGCTCGGGCATCGAGCAGCTGATGTGCGCATCGGTCGCGGGCGACGGCGAGTCCGAGGGGCGGCGCTGAGCCGGCGCTGTCACTCCGCCGCGGAGGCGACCGGGCCCTCGAGGGCCATGAAGTGCTCGGGGTGGGCGAGGGGTGCGAAGCCGTACCGCTCGTACATCCCGTGCGCGTCGTGGGTGGCGAGCAGCACCCGCTTGAGCCGGTGGCCGGCCAGCCGGGCGCTCACCGCGTCCAGCAGCGCGGTGCCGACACCGGCGCCGCGCGCGGCCGGCTCGACGTACACGTCGCAGAGCCAGGCGAAGGTGGCGCGGTCCGTGACCACGCGGGCGTAGCCGACCAGCCCGCCGGCGTCGTCGTACGCCCCGAAGTTGAGCGAGCCCGCGACTGCCTTCTCGACCACGTCACGAGTGCGGCCCAGCGACCAGTAGGCATCGGTGGAGAGCCAGTGGTGGATCCGGTCGACATCGAGACGGTCGGTGTCGGTCGAGATCTCCATCAGGGTTTCCTGGGCGGTCGGACCTGCTTGGCGTGCGAGGTGCCGGTCGAGGCGAGGCCCTCGAGGAAGCTGGTGGCCCAGGCGGCCACGTCGTGCTGGATGATCGTGCGCCGCATCGCGCGCATCCGGCGGGTCAGCTCCTTCTCGTCGGCCCGGTAGGCCTCGAGCAGTGCCGACTTCATCCCGTTGATGTCGTAGGGGTTGACCAGCCAGGCCTGGCGCAGCTCGTCGGACGCCCCGGCGAACTCGGAGAGCACGAGGGCGCCGTGGTCGTCGTACCGGCAGGCGACGTACTCCTTGGCGACGAGGTTCATGCCGTCGCGGAACGGCGTCACGACCATGATGTCGGCGGCGAGGTAGAGGGCGGCCATCTCCTCGCGTGGGTAGGAGGAGTGCATGTAGGAGATCGCGGGGCGGCCGATCCGGCCGAGGTCGCCGTTGATGTGGCCGACCAGCCGGTCGATGTCGTCGCGCAGGATGCGGTACTGCTCGACGCGCTCCCGCGACGGTGTGGCGACCTGGACGAAGACGGCGTCCTCCACGTCGAAGTGGCCGTCCACGATCAGCTCGCTGTACGCGCGCAGCCGGGCGTGGATCCCCTTCGTGTAGTCGAGCCGGTCGATGCCGAGGAAGATCTTGCGCGGGTTGCCCAGGGCCTCGCGGATCTCCGCCGCGCGGGCGACGACGCGCTCGGAGCGGGCGAGCTCCTCGAACGCGGCCGTGTCGATCGAGATCGGGAACGCCGCGGCCCGGACGGTGCGCCCGTCGGGCAGGTAGACGAGGTCGCGGTGGGTCTTGTGGCCGACCCGCTGGCGGACGAGACGGACGAAGTTCTGCGCGCCGCCGGCCATCTGGAAACCGACCAGGTCGGCGCCGAGCAGGCCCTCGAGGATCTGCCGCCGCCACGGCAGCTGCTGGAAGAGCTCCTGCGGCGGGAACGGGATGTGGAGGTAGAAGCCGATCCGCAGGTCGGGGCGCAGCTCGCGCAGCATCTGCGGGACCAGCTGGAGCTGGTAGTCGTGCACCCAGACCGTCGCGCCCTTCGCGGCCACCTCGGCGGCCCGGTCGGCGAACCGCTGGTTGACGGTGAGGTAGGAGTCCCACCACTCACGGTGGAACTCCGGCTTCGCGACCACGTCGTGGTAGATCGGCCAGAGGGTGCCGTTGGAGAAGCCCTCGTAGAACTCCTCGATCTCCTCGGCAGACAAGGACATCGGCACGAGCTTGAGACCGTCGTCCTCGAACGGCTCGAGGTCGGTGTCGGTGCCGCCGGGCCAGCCGATCCAGATGCCGTCGTCGGCGCGCATGACCGGCTCCAGCGCGCTGACCAGGCCGCCGGGGGAGCGGCGCCACTCCGTCGAGCCGTCAGGCAGCGTGACCCGGTCCACCGGAAGCCGGTTGGCCACGATCACGAGGTTCGCCGAGTCGGTCACGGTCCCACCCTAGGAGGTAGTGAAGAACGGTCAGGTGGGCGTGTACCCCGGACGCCCCGCCTCATCCCACTTCTCCCAGAACGCGACGAATTCCTCGCCCAGGAACGGGTCGCCGCCCGTCATCGCGATCCCGCCTCGGCGCACGGTCCAGTCCCAGGGCGCCAGCTCCTGCCCCCGGGCGAGGTGCTCGCGAGCGAGGTCCGGCCGGCCGGTGCGGACGGCGTACGCCGCCAGCCGTCGCCGCGCGAGGGCGCGCTGGCCGTCGTCCGTGCGTTGCTCGGCCGGTTCGCCGGCGCTGTCGGGGAGCAGCCCGTCGCGCACCCAGGCGCGCAGTGCGTCGTGGTGGCGGGCGCTGTCGATCAAGGTGTAGTCGGCGAACTGGTCGTCGCCGGGCGCGATCGTCGGCGGCTTCACGACCCGGTCCTGCTCGTCGACCCAGACCACGGACGGGACGTTGGTGATGCCGTAGCGCTCGGCGGTGACGTGGGCGGTGTCCACCGCCACGGGGTACGACGGGGCGCCGGCCTCGATCCACGGCCGGGAGTCCTCGGGGTCGGCGTCGAGGGCGACGGAGAAGATCCGGAGACCGTCGGCGGCGAGCTCCTGCTGCACCTGCTCCCAGCCGGCCAGCTCGTGCCGGCAGCCGCACCACGAGGCCCAGGTGACGAGGACCCGCTTGTGGCCGGAGAGGTCGTCGAAGCTGACCGGGTTGCCGTCGACGTCGGGCAGCGTGAGCGGGGGTGCCTGGCCGTCCTGGGCGGCCGCGTGGGTCGCGGCCGACGACACCACGGCGACGGCTGCGGCCTCGGCGTCGTGGACGAGGAGCAGGCCGAGCGCCCCGGCCCAGGCCGCGAGGTCGATCCAGGCGGGGTCGTCGGCGGCGACCTGCCGCCCGAGCAGCGGCACGCAGGTCTCGCCGCGGCACAGGCCCTCGGGCTTGAGCTCCCAGCCAGTCGCCGCGGCCAGGGCGTCGGCGGGGACGAGGAGGTCGCGGTGGTCGAGGGCGTGCTCGGCGCCGTCGGGGTCGATCAGGGTCAGCACCGCGTCATCGTCCCACGGAACTGGAACAGGTTCTAGCGACCGGTCACGGCCCGTCGACGGCGTACCGGACGCCGATCTGGCGGCGGAGGTCGTCCATCTGCCCGATCAGCAGCAGGGTCTGCTCGTGGGGGACCAGCGGGCTCTCGTGGAGCCCGGCCAGCAGGCAGCGCTGCACCTCGGCCGCCTCGTTGCCGAGACCGGTGCCGAGGAGCGGCTCCACCCCGTCGACGACCTCCGGCGCCTCTCCGGCGGGTGTCCAGAGGGCGTGGGGCGGGTGGTGGAAGTCGGCAGGCAGCGTGAGCACGCCGGTGCTGGTGGCGATGCTCGCGACCCGCGGCGAGACCGATGTCATCGACGCGGTCAGGGCGGCGACGGCGCCCCCGGCGTACCGGCCGGCGATGGCGACGTCCAGGTCGATCCCGGTCGCGCTGAGGCCGGCCGTCGCCGTCAGCTCCTCCGCCGGGCCCAGGAGGAGGTGCGCGAGGGTCAGCGGGTAGATCCCCATGTCCAGCAGGGCTCCGCCGCCCAGTGCCGGGTCGATCATGCGGTCACCCGGCGGACGGTCGACGACGAACCCGAGGTCGGCGTGGACCTGGCGCGGGACCCCGAAGCGTCCCTCGGCGAACCCCTCGCGGAGCGCGCGGATGACCGGGTGGCAGGCCATCCACATGGCCTCCATGAGGAAGCGGTCGTGCTTCCGGGCCAGCGCCACCATGGCCTCGGCCTCGGCGGTGTTGAGGGTCAGCGGCTTCTCGCACAGCACGTGCTTGCCGGCCTCGAGCGCCAGCGTCGCGTGCTCGAGGTGCAGGGCGTGCGGGCTGGCCACGTAGACCACGTCGACGGCGGTGTCGGCGACCAGCGCCTCGTACGACGCGTGGGCGCGGCAGCCGGGGCCGGCGTACTCCTGCGCGAAGGCCTCGGCGGAGCCGGCCGTGCGTGACCCGACCGCGGCGATCCGGGCGCCCGGGACGTCGCGCAGGTCGCGGGCGAAGCTGCGGGCGATCTTGCCGGTGGCGAGGATTCCCCACCCGATGATGTCGGTCACGGTGCTCTCCTTCGTCACTCCAGACCCTAGGACCATCGGTTCGGCGCGACTCGCCGGGAGCGAATGACATCCGTGTGGTTCGTCGCCTACAGTGGAGTCACCAGCTCGAGCACCACCCGTCACCGCACCAGGCCAACCCGATCAGGGGAGACAGCACATGGACGCCGCGAACGCCCTCCACGGTCACGACGCCGCGCCCACACCCAGCCTGAGCGACCGTGACCGCGAGATCCTCGAGTTCGAGCGCCAGTGGTGGAAGTACGCCGGCGCCAAGGAGACCGCGGTCCGGGAGAAGTTCGACATGTCGTCGACCCGTTACTACCAGGTGCTCAACGCCCTGATCGACCGTCCGGAGTCGCTCGAGGCCGACCCGCTCCTGGTCCGTCGGCTGCGTCGCCTGCGGGCCGCGCGCCAGCGTCAGCGCTCTGCCCGCCGTCTCGGCTTCGAGGTCTGACCGTGCGCCTGCGCAACCAGCGGGGAGTGGTCTTCCCGTCGCCAGTGGTGATGCTCAGCGTGATCGCCGTCGCGATGGCCGGGATCGCCTACGTCGCCACCCAGAACCCCGAGCCGACCGAGCGCGAGGTCACGACGGTCGCCCGCCCGTCCGAGCCCGACGCCAGCCCGTCGCAGTCACTGCCCAGCAAGAAGCCCGAGAAGCTGGCACCGGTCGTCCAACGCGGCAAGGTCTACGTCGAGGTCTTCAACAACTCCGGGATCACCGGGCTCGCCGGTCGCTATGCCGAGCAGGCCCAGACGATCGGCTGGCAGGTCGTGGGGGCCGACAACTGGCTCGGCACCGTCCCCGCCTCCACGGTCTACTTCCCGCCGCGGCTCAAGGCGGCCGCGAAGCAGTTGGCCCTCGACCTCGGCATCCGCCGGACGATGCCCGCGATCGACTCCATGAACGGCGACCGGCTCACGGTCGTGCTCACCGCCGACGCCGCCTGACGCATGCGGGTCCCGACACCCCGGGGCAGCCGGTGCCGCGGACGTGGTTGGGTTGGGACATGGAGTTCCGCTCCCCCGAGGCAGAAGACCGGTACGCCGCGCTGGTCGCCGCCGCGTCCACCGCGGTCGTCGGTCTCGACTTCGACGGGACCCTCTCGCCGATCGTGGAAGACCCGGCCGAGGCGCACATCCACCCCGACGCCGGCGAGGTGCTGATCGGCCTGGCCGAGGTGGTCGCCGCGGTCGCAGTGATCACCGGCCGCCCGGCCCGGCAGGCACTCGCCCTCGGTGGGCTCGACGACGTGGGTAACGCGATCGGTGACGCCGGCCGCGAGCTCCACCTCTACGGCCAGTACGGATTCGAGCACTGGTCCTCCACCCGCCGCCGGATCGTCTCGCCCCGGCCGCCGCACGGGCTCTCCACGTTCCTCGGTGCCCTGCCCCGGCTGCTGCGCCGCAACGACGCCGCGGACGCGCACATCGAGGAGAAGGGCCTGGCCATCGCCGTGCACACCCGGCGCCTCGCCGACCCGGCCGCGGCGTACGACCGTCTCCTGCCGCAGATCAAGGCGCTCGCGGCCGAGCACGGCATGATCGTGGAGCCGGGTCGGATGGTGATCGAGGCCCGCTCGCCCGGCATGGACAAGGGTGCAGTGGTCCGCTCGCTGGTCGAGGAGCTGGACGCCGGCGGCTTCCTCTTCGCGGGCGACGACCTCGGCGACCTCGAGGCGTTCGAGGCGGTCGCCGAGCTGCGGGACCAGGGGTTGCCCACCCTGCTGGTCTGCTCGCTCTCCAACGAGCAGAGCGCCCTGATCGAGCTCGCCGACGTCGTGGTCAAGGGACCCGACGGCGTCCTCGACCTGCTCCGCCAGCTCACGGCTGACGCTCAGCGGGGCTAGCTCGTCTCGGATCGTGGGCGAGATGTGCACATCCTGAGACGGATGCCTAGAGTTTCCAGCAGCTCATCAAGAGGGACAGAGGGAACGGCCCTGTGAAGTCCCGGCAACCGCTCACTGCGCCTCCGGCGTGGGTACCGGTGCCAATTCCGTCTCGTGGCGAGGTACGCCGCGGGGAAGATGAGAAGGAGGATTCATGAGCACCCTCGTTGCCGACACGGCGACCACCAGGACCACGCCCCCCATCCGCGACGGCGCCTTCGGCAACGCGACCGGGCTCGCCTGCCGTGAGTGCGGCCACCAGATCGCGCTCGGGCCGCACTACGCGTGTCCGGAGTGCTTCGGTCCCCTCGAGATCGCCTATGACTTCCCGGCGGTCACCCGCGAGCAGATCGAGGCCGGACCCAGCAACATCTGGCGCTACAAGGCGCTCCTGCCCGTGCCGGACGACATCGAGCAGAGCCCCAACATGGAGCCCGGCTTCACCCGGCTGCTCCGGGCGAACAACCTCGGCCGCGAGCTCGGCATCGACAACCTGTGGGTCAAGGACGACAGCACCAACCCCACCAACTCCTTCAAGGACCGCGTCGTCGCCTGCGCCCTGAGCGCGGCCCGCGAGTTCCACAGCAAGGTCTTCGCCTGCCCCTCGACCGGCAACCTGGCCAACGCAGTCGCCGCAGCCGGCGCCCGCGCCGGGATCAAGACCGTCGTCTTCATCCCGAGCAACCTCGAGCAGCCGAAGCAGGTCAACTCCGCCGTCTACACCGACTCGCTGGTCGCCGTGAACGGCAACTACGACGACGTCAACCGGCTCGCCTCCGAGATCGCCGGCGAGGAGGAGGGCTGGGCGTTCGTCAACGTCAACGTCCGGCCCTACTACGCCGAGGGTTCCAAGACCCTGGGCTACGAGATCGCCGAGCAGCTGGGCTGGCGGCTCCCCGACCAGATCGTCATCCCGGTCGCGTCCGGCTCCCAGCTGACCAAGGTCCACAAGGCTTTCCAGGAGCTGATCACGCTCGGGCTCGTCGAGGACAAGCCCTACAAGGTGTACGGCGCCCAGGCGACCGGCTGCTCGCCGGTGTCGGTGGCCTACAAGGGCGGGGTCGACGCGATCCGCCCGGTCAAGCCGGACACCATCGCCAAGAGCCTGGCGATCGGCAACCCCGCCGACGGCGTCTACGTGCTCGACATCTGCCGCCAGACCGGCGGCGCCGTCGAGGACATCTCCGACGACGAGGTGCGCGAGGCGATCGTGCTCCTGGCCCGCACCGAGGGCATCTTCACCGAGACCGCCGGCGGCACCACCGTCGGCGTCCTGAAGAAGCTCGTCGAGACCGGCCAGCTCGACACCACGCTCGAGACCGTCGTGATCAACACCGGCCACGGCCTGAAGACGCTCGATGCCGTGTCGGGCTCGGTCGGACCGGCCGCCACCATCGAACCGTCGTACGCCGCCTTCGTGGCGACCGGCCTGGCCTGAGAGGAAGACCGTGAGCGTCTCCGTCCGGATCCCCACCATCCTGCGTACCTACACCGGAGGTGAGTCCGAGGTGTCAGCCGAGGGCACCACCCTGATCGAGGTCCTCGACGACCTCGACGCCAGCTACGCGGGCATCAAGGCCAGGATCCTCGACGAGGCGGGCGCGCTGCGCCGGTTCGTCAACGTCTACGTCGGCAACGACGACGTCCGGTTCCTCGACAACCTGGACACCGCCACCCCCGACGGCACCCAGATCTCGGTCATCCCGGCGGTCGCGGGCGGCTGACCGCTGACCCGAAAGCTTCGGGCGGGTCAGCGCGGGTCGAGCGCCACGATCGCGGCGTTGCCCCGGGCGTCCACCTTGATCGTGGCGATCGCGCCGTCCTCGGCGAGCGCCCGCTCGAGTGCGGCCGCCTCGTCCTGGGGGACGAACCAGCTCTCGATCCCGCACCGGATCTCCCCGTACCGGTCGTCGCAGGCCAGGTAGGGGCCGTCTTCGGGTCGGGCGCGGGTGAACTCCCCAGACCTCCAGACGTCGCCCTTGCGGACGAGCGTCACGTAGAGGTCGCCGCTCTCGCCGTCGTCCGTGCTGGCGGGGCGGGAGTCCGCCGGTGCCCGCAGGCCGGGGTAGTCGAGGGTGACGTAGGCGCCGCGGAACGGGTCGATCGGGTCCACCGGCTGCACCAGCAGCCGGTACTCGTCGCCAGCGACCCTGGCCGAAAGCTGCGGGGCGACACCCACGGCGACGAGGGCGAGCTGCACGACGGCGACCAGCGCCACGGTCTTCTTCATCGGTCTGCTCCTTCGAGGGTGGCGGCGAGCTCGCGGCGGGCCCGGTCGAAGCCGTAGCCGGTGCCGAGGAAGATCAGGCCCAGGACCACGAAGAGCCAGGCGCCCTGGATGATCGCGGCGAAGACAGCGAAGCTCTGGAAGGTCGTGAACACGACCAGGCCGGCCGTGGCCAGTGCGGTGAGCGGCCAGCTGTCCCGGACCGCGCCGAGGGCGGCGATCCCGACGGCGAGCCCGGCGTACGCCGCCACGCTGAGGCCGGCGTGCGCCCAGTCGGCGGCGGTGAGCGCCTCGGAGGCGTCGTTGCCCGCGTCCCACAGGACGAGGCCGAGCGAGACCAGGAGGACGGCCACGGCCCCGAGCGGTTCGAGCCGCCCGGCGCCACGACCGAGGGTGAGGGCGGCGGCAGCAGCGAGACCGGCCACGACCAGGCCCCCGACCAGCCAGGCGTCCCACGTGAAGTCGCCGGTTCCGACGAACGGCAGCGCCGCTGCGAAGAGCGTCGCCAGGCCGAGCAGCGCGCCCACGGTGCGCCACGGGGCGGCGAAACCGTCGCCGCGGTGGTCGTGCAGCGTGCCCAGGGAGGTGGCCACGACCGAGCCCGCAGCGACGCAGAGGATGCCGGACAGCACGCTGGGTGCCTCGAGCAGCGTCTGCCAGACGAACCAGCCGGTGCCGGCCGTGATGCCGACGAGGAGCGGCCCGGTCGCGCGGACGGCGTACGCATGGACGAGCGCGCCGGCACCCCAGAGGCCGACCAGCGCGGGCTCGTACGCCGGGACCTGGAGCGACTGGGCGGCCTGGAAGAGCACGGCACCGAACGCGAGGGCGGCGAGCAGTCGCGCGGCCCCGACGACGAGCGACGGCAACGACCGGAGGCGGTCGTGCAGGACCTCGGCGCCGACGAGGAGGCCCAGCCAGATGGCGGCGATGACCCCGAAGCGGACCATCGGCGGCAGCTGGCCGAGGTTGGAGGCGACCAGCCAGACCAGGCCGACGCCCACGAAGACCGCGTCGAGCGAGAGGAGCAACCGGGCGAGGGAGAAGCGGCGGTCGGGATCAGCGGTCGCGTGGTAGCGGCGGAGGAGGGCGGCGCCCTGGTCGGCGTCGAGCACACCCTCGGCCTGCCACAGCGGGAGCTCGCGCCGGAGCCAGTCGAGCTGGGCCCGGGTCGCGGGCCGGGAAGCAAGGTTGGTGGTCATGTCCCCAGCATGGCCGTCGAGCCTGCGGCCGCGCATGGGTACGAAGGCTCAGATCCCCAGGATCTCCAGCCGGTGCTCGAGGTGGCGGCGCTCCGCCCCGTTGGTGCAGGCAGCCACCGCCGTCTCCAGCTCCTCCCTTGCCTCGACGCTGCGACCGGCCCGGGCCAGCAGCTCGCCCCGGACACCGTGCAGGCGGTGCCCGGGCAGCTCGAGACCCTCGAGCAGGGCCAGGCCGGCGAGCGGCCCGTCGGCCTCCGCGACGGCGACGGCGCGGTTGAGGCGGACGACGGGGGAGCTGGTCAGCTCCTCGAGCTCCCGGTAGCGCGCCGCGATCCGCGACCAGTCGGTGGCCGACACCGTGTCGGCGATGGCGTGCTCGGCCGCGATCAGGGCCTGCAGCAGGTACGGCGCCGGCGCGGCGTCGGTGAGCGGGTGGATCAGCGCGATCGCCTCGGCGATCTCGTCGGCGTGCCAGCGGGTGCGGTCCTGGTGGGTGAGGAGCACGAGCTCACCGGTGGCGCTGGTCCGGGCGTCCCGGCGGGAGTGCTGGAGCAGCACCAGCGCCAGCAGGGCGTCCAGCTCCGGGTGCGGGGGCCCCAGCTCCCTGACCAGGCGCACCAGGCGCACCAGGCGCGCCGGCCAGGTCGGTGCGCACGACGTCCGCCCCGGAGCCGGGCGCGTACCCGGCCGTAAAGGCCAGGTAGGCGATGTCTGCTGCGAGGCCGACCCGCTCCTGCAGCGCATCCCCCTCGGGGAGCTCGAACTGCTCCGTGGCCAGCCGCCTACGGGCCCGGGTCAGCCGCGCGGCCATCGTCGGCAGCGGGACCAGGAAGAGCCGGGCGATGTCGGCGGTCGGGACACCGAGGACGAGCCGCAGGGTGAGCGCGGCCGCGGACTCGGGGGCCAGCGCGGGGTGCGCGCAGAGCAACACGAGCCGCAGCCGCTCGTCGTGCACCACCTCCCCGGCATCGGCCATGACGCGTTGCGCCTCCTCCTGCAGTTCGGCCGCCACGGCGAGGTGGGGCAGGGTGCGCGTCGCCACCGCCTCGGTGCGGAGCCGGTCGACGGCGCGGTTCCGCGCGGTGGTCAGCAGCCATCCGGGCGGGTTGGCGGGCATTCCCTGGCGGGGCCAGGTGCGCGCCGCCGCCTCGAAGGCGTCGCCGAGGGCGTCCTCGGCCAGGTCGAGCCGGCGGTACTGCGCGACGAGCAGGGCCAGCAACCGGCCCCACTCCTCGCGCCAGACGACGCCGAGGACGTCGTCCGCGGCGGTCGTCATCGAGCGGGCAGCGTCATGCGCCGCCGGAGCTGTCGGCGCAGGCGCGGACCTCGAGGGCACCCTCGCCCTCGGCCAGGATGCCGACGCACTGGAGCAGGTCGTCGTAGTCGCTGCTCTCGATCAGGTAGAACCCGGAGAGCTGCTCGACGCTCTCGGCGTACGGACCCTCGGTGATCCGCAGCTCGCCGGCCTCACGGCGCACGGTGCGAGCCTGCGCCGACGGGGTGAGCTCAGCGCCGGCGGTGACCTTGTGCCCGCGCTCGGCGAGCGCCTCGGCGAACTCGCGGTGCTTGCCGTACATGGCCTGGCGCTCGGCCTCGTCCTTGGCTGCCCACTCGGTCTCGTTGTCCGGGATCAGCACGATGTACTCGGTCATGGTCGTTCCTCTCGGAGGCTGGTGATGAGTCTGTCACCGAGATGACGGGCGAGGTACGCCGAAATCGACAACCGCCCGAATCCCGTTTGGGCCGACCCGTGGCGAGCCCCTAGCCTCGGCGGGTGACCCACGTCCTCCTCGTGACCTCGTCAAACTGGCCGGACGGCGAGCCTGGCGCCCCGGCGCTGGACGCCGCTCTCACCGCCCGCGGCCTGGACTCGAGGTGGGTCGTCTGGGACGACCCGTCCGTCGACTGGGCGGCGGCCGACCTCGTCGCCGTGCGCTCCACCTGGGACTACATCGAGCGGCACGAGGAGTTCGTGGCCTGGGCTCGTCGCGCCGGTGAGGCGACCCAGGTGCTCAACGGCGCCGAGGTGTTCGCCTGGAACGTCGACAAGGCCTACCTGACCGGCCTCGGTGACGGTCTCCCCGTCGTCCCCACCCGGACCGCCTCGACGGTCGAGGAGCTGTCAGCTGGGGTCCGCGAGTTCGGGACCGCCGTGGTCAAGCCCCGGGTGGGTGCCGGCGGCGCCGGGGTCCTCGTGGTCGACGACCCGGACGACCCGCGCCTCGGCACAGAGATCGACGACCACCCAGGTCTCCCCAACGGGAAGGGGCCGTGGGTCGTGCAGCCGCTCGTCGTCTCCGTACGCACCGAGGGTGAGACCTCGGTCTTCGTGCTCGACGGACGCGCCGTCTCCCAGGTTGACAAGCTGCCCTCGGGCGGGGAGATCCGGGTCCACGAGCACTTCGGAGGCGCCTCCCGGCCGGTCCCGCTGCGGGACGAGGCGGCCGACCTCGCCGGGCGGGGGATGGCAGCAGCGGAGGCGGTGCTCGGCGTACGCCTCGACTACGGCCGCGTCGACATGATGCGGCTCGAGGACGGCACCCTCGCGGTGAGCGAGCTCGAGATCACCGAGCCCGGGCTCTACCTCGACGTCCTGCCCTCCAACGCCGAGCCGTTCGCCGACCTGGTCGTCGCCAGCCTCCCCCGATGACCCCGGCGCCCCGCAGCTGATCGGGACCGCCCCTCGGAATCGTTTGCACTCGACCACCCCGAGTGCTAAACATGAGGCTGGCACTCGTAGCATGAGAGTGACAGAAACCGGATCGGTTGGTTGAGGTCCACCAGCGCCGGCGGGAAGGGTCCGCCGGGTCAGCCGGACCGTCCGTCGCGGGCAACCCGCCGACTCCGTCCACAACTTCGTACAGCGTGAGGAATGGCAGGACATGCCGAAGCTTATTGCTTTCAACGAGGAGGCCCGGCGCGGTCTGGAGCGTGGCATGAACACGCTCGCCGACGCCGTCAAGGTCACCCTCGGGCCCAAGGGCCGCAACGTCGTCCTCGAGAAGAAGTGGGGAGCCCCCACGATCACCAACGATGGCGTGTCCATCGCGAAGGAGATCGAGCTCGAGGACCCCTACGAGAAGATCGGTGCCGAGCTCGTCAAGGAGGTCGCCAAGAAGACCGACGACGTCGCTGGTGACGGCACCACGACCGCCACGGTCCTCGCCCAGGCGATGGTCCGCGAGGGTCTGCGCAACGTGGCCGCGGGTGCGAACCCGATGGGCCTCAAGCGTGGCATCGAGGCCGCCGTGGAGGCTGTCTCCGAGCAGCTCTCCAACATGGCCATCGACATCGAGACCAAGGAGCAGATCGCGGCGACCGCCTCGATCTCCGCCGCGGACACGACGGTCGGCGAGATCATCGCCGAGGCCATGGACAAGGTCGGCAAGGAAGGCGTCATCACCGTCGAGGAGTCGAACACGTTCGGCCTCGACCTCGAGCTGACCGAGGGCATGCGGTTCGACAAGGGCTACATCTCGGCCTACTTCGTCACCGACCCCGAGCGCATGGAGACCGTGCTGGAGGACCCCTACGTCCTCATCGCCAACTCCAAGGTGAGCTCGGTCAAGGACCTGCTCCCGCTGCTGGAGAAGGTCATGCAGTCCGGCAAGCCCCTGGTGATCATCGCCGAGGACGTCGACGGCGAGGCCCTGTCCACGCTGGTCGTCAACAAGATCCGTGGCACCTTCAAGTCCGTGGCCGTCAAGGCCCCGGGCTTCGGTGACCGCCGCAAGGCCATGCTCCAGGACATCGCGATCCTGACCGGTGGCCAGGTCATCAGCGAGGAGGTCGGCCTCAAGCTCGAGAACGCCGGCGTCGAGCTGCTCGGCCAGGCCCGCAAGGTCGTCATCACCAAGGACGAGACCACCATCGTCGAGGGTGCCGGCGACACCGCCCAGATCGAGGGCCGGGTCAACCAGATCCGCGCCGAGATCGAGAAGTCGGACTCCGACTACGACCGCGAGAAGCTGCAGGAGCGCCTGGCCAAGCTGGCCGGCGGCGTTGCGGTGATCAAGGTCGGCGCGGCCACCGAGGTCGAGCTCAAGGAGCGCAAGCACCGCATCGAGGACGCCGT
>JBKJUE010000013.1:0-8748 GCA_046590395.1 Nocardioides sp. | reverse complement strand
CAGCGAGCATCCAGAATGCGCTGGCGGCGAGCGCATACAAGTCGGGGCTGGTCGTGGCCTGTGCTGTTGGTCCCCAGACGGCGGCGATCTCGGGGGCCAATGTTGCGAAGGTGCCTCCGTGGACAGGTGCGGTTCCCGTAGACGGGTCAATGAGGCCAGCAAAGCCAAAGTCGCCGACGCGACAGTCGTCGCGCTCGGTCAGGAACAGGTTGCCGGGCTTGATGTCGTTGTGAACCAGTCCGAGGTCGTGGGCGCGGCTGATGCCCAGGCACGCCTGCCGGACCCACCGGATTGCCACGAGGGGATCAAGGCCGAGAGGTTCGCTACGGATCCGGTCCTCCACAGTGCCGTGCGAGGCGATTTCGGTGACGAGCATCGGGTAGCCAGACTCGGGGAACGCGTTCCGAATCGGCAGGATGTGATGGTCGCTGAGACGCCGAAGAATCTGCGCCTCCACCCATGGCCCGTACGGGGTCAGCGTGGCCGGGTCGATGATCTTGAGGGCCACCTCATCACCCTCAACGTGGTCGCGGACCCGGTACACCTCGCCACCGCCGCCGGACCCGAGGGCACCAAGGACTTCGTAACGGTTGCCGATAACGGACCCGAGGGGGAGCACCCGTGCAGGTTACGGTCTCATCGTGCGAGTTTTCGGGATAGACGTAGCCATGCAGGGCGACCAGAAGGCCACGGCCTACGTGGTCATCGTGGATGACAGCAGTGGGACACCGGGCGTTGTCGACCAGTTCGCGATCACCAACGACGAGGCCGACCTCGCCACGCGTCTGTACGACATGGCGGAGAACATCCGAACCAAAGTCAAGACTCTTAGCCCGGACCGGGTGGCGATTCGGCGCGCCGACTTCCCGCCGACTGGCAGCCGAAAGGAAGCCCCCAAGGTGCGACTGCTGGCTGAGGGCGCGCTGACCAGCGCCGCCAGGAGCAACTGTGTCAACACCTACCTGGCGACCGGCAAAGACTTCGGTACATGGTGCGGCTCAGACAAGGACACGGTGGAAGCCGATGCCAAGGCGCTCGCAAAGTCCGCTGGCCTCCCACAGAAGTACGCCCGCGCGATCGGTGCAGCACTGGGAGCCCTCGGTCACTCGTAGGTTGTCCACAGCCCTCGAAGTCTCGAAGCCAGGACGCGGCTCGATCAGTCGGTCATATCCGCAGGGGAGCGGGGCAAAGACAACGACCCAACGACCCCATCGAGAAGTTCGATCGCCCGCGTTCGCTTAGCGTCGGCACTGCCGAAGAACTCCATCGCCTCACGCAGGCAGGTGACCCCAGCGGAACGGTCGGCATCGGCTTCAAGCAAAACTGTCATGGCGGCTCGCTGCAGTTGAAGCGCTTCGCGGAGGGCCACGACCTCGGCCTCCGCGCCCGGGGAGACCGCCAGCCGGTCCTCAACCAGGCTCCGCAACAACCGGACCTCCCCAGCCAACGACACACCAGCCTCAGGCCCTGTCCAGCGCCGACGCCCCGAGAACGTGCCGTGCTCCTCAACGTAGGCGTCGACATCCGCGCGGCTGATCGCATAGAAAGTCCGGCTGCCCTTCTTTGTTGCGACTGCTCGCAGAACGCCCTCGGCTATCAGTGTCCGCACCGTGGGTGGCGTGCACCCCAGCACCTCCGCAACCTGTGGAGGCGTTATGTCGGTGGTCGGTGGCATCCTTCGATAGTACGAAACAAAGTTTGTACCCGCCACGGGCCAACGTCCCCAAACTCGAAGCCGTAAAGAAAGATACTTTCCTCATGGACGCCGGACAGACCACACTCCTTGCGGGCCTCCTGCGCGCCCAAGACCGAGACAACGAAGTGGTCGGCTACCCCGAGGTCCAACACTGGGCGCAGCAAGTCATCGACTGGACGAACCGATTCAGCCACCCTGTACTCGTGCCCGTCGGTGAAGCAGCCCAGCGCCTGCTCGGGGCAACATCGCTGCTCGCGCAGGGCACCCTCGACATCCCTGTCTGGACCGACAGGCTTGATGGACGAAACGTCCTGCTCGTCGGCACCATCGCTGCATCACTGATCGAGTTCGAAGCGGCTGCTGTGAGCGCACGACGGCGCGGTGCAATCCACATCCACGGATGCGCAATCGAGGTCACCGGCACAACAGCCGCGAGCGCCCTTGACTCCTTCACTGTGCTCAGCCGACGCCACCTGCGGGTCCGTCGGTCCGCCTGACGGCCCACGCGACATGACGTGTCAGTGCCCCTGTGGATAAACGACACAACGTGTCAGTGGTGACACCCGGTGTCGCAACCACTGACATCTCCATGTCGCCCAACATCAGTGCGCCATGTCGACGAAGCGGCTGTAGTGGCCCTGGAAGGCGACGGTGATGTCGCGAGTGGGGCCGTTGCGGTGCTTGGCCACGATCAGGTCGGCCTCGCCGGGGCGAGTCGACTCCTTCTCGTAGACGTCGTCGCGATGCAGCAGGATGACCATGTCCGCGTCCTGCTCCAGAGACCCGGATTCGCGCAGGTCGGACATCATCGGGCGCTTGTCTCCGCGCTGCTCGGGACCACGGTTGAGCTGGGACAGCGCGATGATCGGGACCTCGAGCTCCTTGGCCAGCAGCTTGATCTGACGAGAGAACTCCGAGACCTCCAGCTGGCGGGACTCGACCTTCTTGCCCGACGTCATCAGCTGCATGTAGTCGATCACGATCAGGCGGAGGTCGTGGCGCTGCTTGAGCCGCCGGGCCTTGGCCCGGATCTCCATCATCGTCATGTTGGGTGAGTCGTCGATGAACATCGGCGCCGACGACACCTCGGCCATCTTGCGGGCAAGCTTGGCCCAGTCGTCGTCGTTCATGTTGCCGTTGCGGATGTGGTTGAGCGGGACCTTGGCCTCCGCCGACAGCAAACGCATCGTGATCTCGGAGCGCGTCATCTCCAGGCTGAAGAAGCAGCTCGTCAGGTTGTTCTGGATCGACGCGGCCCGGCACAGGTCCAGGGCCAGGGTCGACTTGCCCATGGCGGGGCGCGCCGCGACGATGATCATCTGGCCGTTGTGGAGACCGTTGGTCAGGTCGTCGAGGTCGGCGAAGCCCGTGGGCACGCCGTAGAGGCCAGCTTCGCGGTTGCCGATCGCCTCGATCTCGTCGAGGACGCCGTCCATGATGTCGGACAGCGGGGAGTAGTCCTCGCCGGCGCGCTTGTCGGAGATCTTGTAGACCTCGGCCTGCGCCTGGTCGACCACGTCGTCGACCTGGCCCTCACCGGCGTACCCGATCTGGACGATCTTGGTCCCGGCGTCGACGAGCCGGCGCAGGATTGCCTTCTCGCGGACGATCTCGGCGTAGTAGCCGGCGTTGGCGGCGATCGGAACGTTGGCCGAGAGCGTGTGGAGGTAGGGCGCCCCACCGACCCGCGCCAGCTCTCCGCGGCGGTGCAGCTCGGCCGACACGGTGACCGGGTCGGCCGGCTCCCCGCGGCCGTAGAGGTCGATGATCGCGTCGTAGATGACCTCGTGGGCGGGCCGGTAGAAGTCGACACCGCGCACCGACTCGGCGACATCGGCGATGGCGTCCTTGGACAGCAGCATGGCCCCGAGCACGCTCTGCTCCGCCGCGTTGTCCTGCGGCGGCACCCGGTCGCCCGGACGGGAGACGTGCTCGCCGGGAACGTAGGCCGACGGGCCGTCACCCCAGTCGTCGAACGAGGGCTCGGTCAGACCGGGTGCGTCGTGGTCCGTGACGCTCACGCATGCCTCCACAGATCTGTCGCCCGGCGGTCGCCGCGCGGGGGCCGGTAGGTGCCTCCGACGGTAGGGATGGGCACCGACAACCCGCCGGATCCGGGACCACCGGCCCCGATTCCGGGCCACCCCCCGGGGAGGTGACCCGGTGGAACCTACGCCGCATCCCTGCGCGCAGGAAGTCGGTCTTCCACAGGGCCCTGTGGATAACTGGGCGGACCCCGTGGAGGAACCCCCCTGTGATGTGCACACACTGGGGAGACGCCTGTGGAAACTCGAGTCCCGATCTCCGGCTGACAGGCTCTGACCTGCGCAAACGTCCGTCCGGGGGTGTGCACTCAAAACTCCTCGCCAGAAATCCGTCTACCCTTTCGCCATCTGGGATTTGCCTGTTGGTTTGTCGACACGCGGCCCCGGTGGACCGATAACCCACAGAAATCCCGGATTCATTCACAGCCCGAAGTGACTAGTCATGTCATAGTCATATACCGCTCACGATCCTTACCAGGAGTAGTCTGCCGCCATGGCGCGCTCCCACGACCGCGAGATCGTCCGCCTGGCCGTCCCCGCGTTCCTCGCCCTGGTCGCGGAGCCACTGTTCCTGCTCACCGACGCAGCCATCGTCGGCCACCTCGGCACCGCCCCGCTGGCCGGCCTCGGCATCGCGGCCGTGATCCTCCAGACCGTCATCGGCCTGTGCGTCTTCCTGGCCTACGGCACCACCGCCAGCGTGGCCCGGAGGCTCGGCGCCGGCGACCGCCGGGGTGCGCTCGCGCAAGGCGTGGACGGGGTATGGCTCGCCGTGCTGATCGGCACCGTCGCCACCGTGCTCGGGTTGTTGCTGACCGATCACCTGGTCGGCGCCTTCGGGACCGACCCGCGCGTTGCGGAGCCGGCCACCACCTACCTGCGGATCGCGTTCCTCGGCACCACCCCGCTCCTCGTCATGCTCGCCACGACCGGGGTCCTGCGCGGTCTGCAGGACACGAAGACCCCCCTTGTCGTGGCCGTCGTGGGCAACGTCCTCAACGCCGTGCTCAACCTCCTCCTCGTGTACGGCGCCGGGCCGGTCGAGGGCCTCGGGATCGCCGGGTCGGCCTGGGGTTCCGTGCTGGCCCAGGTCGCCAGCGCCGCCGCTCTCCTCACGGTCGTGGTCCGGGCCGCCCGTCGCGAAGGCGCCTCCCTCGCCCCGGACCTGACCGGCATCAAGGTGGCCGCCCACGCCGCCGTGGCGCTGGTCGTGCGGACCCTCACGCTGCGCGCCGCCCTGCTGGTCACCACGTACGCCGTGACCACCGGCGCCACGACCGGCCGCGACCAGGCGGTCGACCTGGCCACCCACCAGCTCGCGCTGACCATCTGGACCTTCCTCGCCTTCTCCCTCGACGCGATCGCGATCGCCGCGCAGGCGATCACCGGCCGCTACCTCGGCGCCGGCGACGTCGAGGGCACCCGCGAGGTGACCACCCGGATGGTCCGCTGGGGCCTCGTCAGCGGGGTCGTCACCGGGCTGCTGCTCGCGGTCGGCAGCCCGTTCCTCGGGCAGCTCTTCACCGGCGACGCGGCCGTCCACGACGCGCTGGTGCCGGTGCTGCTGGTCGTGGCCCTCGGACAACCGGTCGTCGGCGTGGTCTTCGTCCTGGACGGGGTCCTCATCGGGGCGGGCGACGGCAGCTACCTGGCGAAGGGCGGCCTGGTCACCCTGGTCGCCTACGCACCGGTCGCCCTGCTGGCCGCTTCCCTGGGTGGCGGCCTGCTCGTCGTGTGGGTCAGCTTCACCGCGGTCTTCATGGGTGCCCGGCTCGTCGTACTCCTCCACCGCGCTCGCGGCACTGCCTGGTTGGTCACCGGTCCGGCCCTAGGCTGACCCCATGCGGCCGCTCCAGTCCATCGCCATGGGCCTGGTCATCATCGGCCTGCGTGCCACCTTCGGCGGGTACGACGCCCTGCCGGACCCGCTCGGCTGGGTGCTGGTGATCTACGGCGTCCACGGACTGCCCGAGGACCTCCAGCACCGCACGGCCCTGACCACGCTCGCCCTGCTGGCCGGCGCCGTCAGCATCCCGCTGTGGCTGCCGGACGTCGCCGACCGGCTCTACGACACCAACCCGTCCCTCGGCTGGGCCGCCAACCTGCCCCAGCTCGGCTTCGTCGGGCTCCTCTGCTTCACCCTGGCCCGTCGCGCCGCGGCGGCCGACGACTCCCGGGCGGCGGCCTGGGCGCGCACCGCGCTGACCGGCTTCGTCGTCGTCGGTGTGCTGCCGGTCCTCGTCTTCGGCGCCGGGGTGGACTCCCTGGAGGTGCCGTCCTACGTGGCGGCGAGCGTGGCCCTGCTGCTGGTCATCTGGCTGCTCTTCTCCTGGTCGTCGCGACCGTGGATCGCCGTGGACCCCCTGCCCGGGGAGCCCGCCGCGACGTAACCTTGCCCGAACAGGTTCGAACCGCACCTCGGGACGACGCACCACGGGAGCCCCCATGACCACCAGTTCTCGGTTCCGTACCACGTCCCGAGTGGGTCGCTGGTCCGGACTGCTGCTCATCGCCGCGCTGCTGCCCCTGGTCGGGCCGGCCGCCGCGCCGGCGTTCGCCGCGGACTGCGCCAACGAGCAGCCGGAGCCCCTTCCCCCGTCTGCCTGCGACGACGCGACACCTCCCGACACCAGCCTCGAGCCGATGTCGCCTGCTCCCAACGCCGGTGGCTGGACGAAGACCGACGACGTCACCTTCACCTTCGCCGCGGTCAACACCGACCCGGCCGACACCGACGCCATGCAGCTCGAGTGCAAGCTCGAGGGCCCGTCACAGGCCCACGACTGGAAGGCCTGCGACAGCGCCGCCCAGCAGCAGTACACCGACCTCGCGGACACCCCGGCCGGGGCGTCGTACACGTTCTCGGTCCGCGCGTTCGACTCGGTGGACCGGCCCTGGGACTACGACGACCCGACGACCCCTGTGACCAACGAGGACGAGGTTGTCGACGAGGACGCCACCCCCGCGACGGCCACCTGGAAGCAGGACACCGCCGACCCGGTCGCCTACATCTTCGAGGGCCCGTACGACGGGGAGGGCACCGGCTGGCCGATCGTCAAGAAGCCCGAGGTCAGCTTCCTGCTCGACTCCAACGAGGACGACGTGAGCTACCGCTGCCAGCTCGACGGCAAGCAGGTGGCGTGCGACGAGGGCCCCCTGACCCTCAAGGACCTGAACGGCGGCAACCGGACCTTCACGCTGAGCGTGACGGACCAGGCAGGCAACACCGATGAGTCGGCGGAGACCGAGCAGTTCGTGGTGCCCTACAACCTGACCAACGGCAGGAACTGGACGAAGAAGAACGGCAAGGGCTACTTCGCCGGCGACTTCCTGCAGACCAGGAAGGCCGGCGCCAGGATCAAGTTCCGCGCACAGAACATCCGTGAGTTCCGGGTCGTCGCACCGGCCGGCGCGAAGCTGGGCAAGATCCGGGTCCGCACCGGCACCGGGTTCTGGAAGACCTACGACCTCAGCAAGGGCAAGACCAGCAAGTACCGCTACATCGTCGTCCGCGACGCGGCCTCGCCGCTGTTCTCCGGCCGGCTCATGATCGAGTCGCTCAGCCGCGGCAAGCCGGTCCGGGTCGACGCGCTGGTCTTCCCGCCCGGCTGAGCCCACCTGGACACAGCAACGAGGGCCGTTCCTCCCGGAGGAGGAACGACCCTCGTGACGTGCTGGGTGAGAACGTCAGGCCGGAATGACGTTGAGGGCCACCGTGGCGGACACCTCGTCGTCCAGCTTGACCGACACCTCGTGGGCGCCGAGCGACTTGATCGGGTGCTCGACCGCGATCGTCCGCTTGTCGACGGGCTCGCCGGTGGTCTCGGTGAGCGCCGCAGCGATCTCCGCGACGGTGACGGCACCGAAGAGGCGTCCGCCTTGACCGGCGCGCACCTTCACGGCGACCGACTGGGCCTCGAGCTTGGTCTTGATCTCGAGGGCGTGGTCGTGGTCGCGGACCGCACGCGTGGAGCGCGCGGTCTTGATGGACTCGACGGTCTTCTCGGCACCTCGGGTCCAGCGGATGGCGACACCGCGCGGGACGAGGTAGTTGCGGCCGTAGCCGTCCTTGACCTCGACGACGTCGCCGGGGCCACCGAGGCCGGTCACTTCCTGGGTCAGGATGATCTTCATCTGCCTGGCTCCTTTCAGCGACCGGTCGAGGTGTAGGGCAGCAGGGCGACCTCGCGGGCGTTCTTGACCGCGATCGCCACGTCCCGCTGGTGCTGGACGCAGTTACCGGTCACACGACGCGCACGGATCTTGCCGCGGTCGGAGATGAACTTCCGGAGGAGGGTGGTGTCCTTGTAGTCGACACCGGTCGCCTTCTCCTTGCAGAACTGGCAAACCTTCTTCTTGGGCTTGCGAATCACTGCCTTGGCCATTGTGGTGCTTCCTTTCCGAAGCCCGGCTCATGCCGGAATGGTTTCAGGTGGGCTGGGTGGTGATGTGGATCAGAAGGGGGGCTCGTCCGAGCCCACACCGGGTGCACCCCACGGGTCCTGCGCGGCGCCACCCTGGGGGGCACCGCCTCCCTGGGGAGCGGGCGTGGCCCACGGGTCGTCGCCACCGGACTGGCCGCCGCCACCCTGGGGGGCGCCGCCGCCGTAGCCGCCGCCACCGGAGCGCTGGGCGCGGGTGACCTTGGCGGTGGCGTACTTGAGGGACGGACCGACCTCGTCGACATCGATCTCGAAAACGGTCCGCTTCTCACCCTCGCGGGTTTCGTACTGGCGGGACTTGAGCCGACCCTGGACGACGACGCGCATGCCCTTCTGGAGGGACTCGGCGACGTTCTCCGCGGCCTGGCGCCAGACCGAGCAGGTGAGGAACAGCGCGTCGCCGTCCTTCCAGTCGTTGGTCTGCTTGTCGAACGTGCGCGGCGTGGACGCGATCCGGAAGTTCGCCACGGCTGCACCCGAGGGGGTGAAGCGCAGCTCCGGGTCGTCGACCAGGTTGCCGACCACGGTGATGACGGTCTCGCCTGCCATGTCAGGTCTCCCTACT
>JBKJUE010000009.1:0-40612 GCA_046590395.1 Nocardioides sp. | reverse complement strand
GTCATCGTTGCCGAGTGGCGGGGCTGGATCAACTAGGTCAGCTCGCCGTCCCGGATCCAGTCGGTGCGGCCGAGCGGCAGCCCGTTGTCGAACACCGATGACTCGTTGCCGGAGGCGGCGGCAACGTTGAACGGCGCGCACTGGAGCATGTCGTATGACGGGTCGCTGAACAGGGTGACCCCCGGTGCGGTGATCTGCTCGCCGATCCGAGTGCCGGCGGGACGTCGGCTGTAGACCGACTGACCCTCCCACGCGACCCGGGCGCCGGCGTACCAGTAGGCGTCGATCATCAGGTCAGCCACCGCTGTCGGAGGCAGGATCGTTTCGTAGCGCCCGGCCGGCAGATCCACCCGGCGCGAACCCCAGGCCAGGCGCTGAGCCAGCTCGGTGTCCATCCTCAGCGCGTCGACGTCGGTGAAGTCGCGCGTGGCACCCCCGACCCAGGCGCTCTGGCTCAGGTCGCTGGTCTTGCCGGTGCAGCCGTAGTGACCTGTGGGCTGCACGTGGCGCAGCCGAAGCCCGGTGGTGGAGCCGAGGTAGGTCGTGGTCATCTCGTGGTTGACGAAGCCGTAGAGGACCCGGCCACCAGCGGTCGCCCGGCCGAAGGCCTCGCCGAGAGCCGGGGCGAACCCGTCGTAGACGTGGATGTCGGTCCGCGCCGGGGCGTCGTCCCAGTCCGGAGCGGCGTCACCGGTGAGGAGGTCGTTGGCGTCCTCGGCCGGCGAGCCGGCGCGGGCGGCGGCGTCCGCCGCCTGCACCAGGGTCGCCACCTGCCCGGCGTCGGTGGCGCTGCCGGAGACCGAGCCCGCGCTCACCCCGTCGGCGCTGCGGATGAACGAGATGATCGTGACGGAGATGCCGTGCATGACGCCGTTGGTCGTCAGCGTGCTGTTGGCCCAGCGCAGGTTCGCGCTGGTCCTGTCGCGCACGATCGCGATGCAGTCGTCGGCCATGGAGGTGACCAGCGCGTGCTCGACGAGGGACTGGGGTGTGGCGACGGTGGTCATCAGTGGCCTGCCTCGTCGTTGGTGTTGAGGATCCGGACGTTGCGGAACAGCGAGGTCGGGCAGCCGTGGCTGACGGCCGCGACCTGGCCGGGTTGGGCCTTGCCGCAGTTGAATGCCCCGCCCAGCACCCAGGTCTGTGGTCCGCCGACCGCCTCCATGGAGTTCCAGAAGTCGGTGGTGGTGGCCTGGTACGCGACGTCGCGGACCTGGCCGACGAGCTCCCCGTCGGTGATCCGGTAGAAGCGCTGGCCGGTGAACTGGAAGTTGAAGCGCTGCATGTCGATCGACCAGGACTTGTCGCCGATCACGTAGATGCCGCGTTCCACGCGCCCGATCAGCTCCTCGGTCGAGGGGCCGTCGGGGGCGGCCTGCAACGAGACGTTGGCCATCCGCTGGATCGGGATGTGCCCGGGGGAGTCGGCGTAGGCACAGCCGTTGGAGCGGCCCCCCTGATCGGATGGGCTGAGCTCGGGCTTCATGGCCGCCATGGCGCGGTCCAGCTGGTAGCCGACGAGCACACCGTCCTTGATGATGTCCCAGGTCTGGGTCTCCACGCCCTCGTCGTCGTACCCGACGGTGGCGAGGCCGTGCTCGACGGTGCGGTCCCCGGTCACGTTCATGACCGGGGAGCCGTACTGCAGGGTGTTGAGCTTGTCGTACGTCGCGAACGACGTCCCGGCGTAGTTGGCCTCGTAGCCCAGCGCCCGGTCCAGCTCGGTGGCGTGGCCGATGGACTCGTGGATGGTGAGCCAGAGGTTGGACGGGTGGATCACCAGGTCGTAGGTGTCGGCCCCGATGCTGGGGGCCTTGAGCTTCTCGGCGAGCAGCTCGGGCACCTGCTCGATCTCGTCGTCCCAGTCGTAGGAGCCGTCCGTGAGGTACTCCCAGCCGCGGCCGACGGGAGGCGCGATCGAGGACATCGAGTCGAACGTGTCGGCGCCGGTGCCCATCGCTTCGAAGCCCGGCTGCAGCCGCACCCGCTGCTGAGTGGTGCTCGTCCCGGTCAGGTCGGCGTAGTACTTGTTCTCCTGCACCTGCTGGAGGTACGCCGAGGCGTGGTCGACCGCGGCGCCCGTGCGGAGCCGGTTGGTCCAGTCGATGAGGAGCGCGGCCTTCTCGGCGGTCGGCACCTCGAGCGGGTTGATCTCGTAGGCGGACACCCAGGTGACGTCGGCGTGTACCGGTTCGGGGGCGATCTCCACGGGGGAGGCGGTCATCTCGGCGGCGACCAGAGCCACCTCGACGGCTCGCTCCGCGACCGCGACCGCCTCGTCGGGGGTCAGCACGACGCCGGATGCGAACCCCCAGGCGCCGCGGTGGATGACGCGAACCGCGAATCCGAGGTCCTCCCGGTCGCTGGCGCCCTGGAGGACGCCGTCCCGCACGCCGAGCTCCTGGTAGCGAACCCGCTCGAACCGGAAGTCGGCGTGGCTGACACCCAGGTCCCGGGCCCGGGCCAGGGCGGCGTCGCCGAGGCTCCGGTAGGGCAGTGAGGTGAACGTCTGATCGAGGCGGGAACCACTCATGACGGCGAACCTATCCGATCCGTACCACTGGATTGCCGGCCCGACGCCGCCTACGGGAGGGAGTCGCGCAGGGCCTGGCGGGCGCTGATCCGTGGCGTCCAGTCCAGGACGTCCCGGGCCTTCGAGGTGTCCATGATGGCCGGGTGGCTGCCCGCCTCCACCCACTGCGCCGACGAGGGCAGGAGCGGGAGGCGGGAGGCGAGCCGGGCTGCGGCACGGGCCGGCCCCGCCGGGGCCTTCAGGGGGAGCAGCCCGAGCTCCCGGGCCACGTCGACCATGCTGATCACGTCGTCGGCGGCGATGTTGTAGGCGCCGGCAGGTCCGGCCGCCACGATGCACTGGACGAGCGCCCGGCCGACGTCCTCCTCGTGGACGAGCTGCATCGGCAGGTCCGGGACGACGACCGGCACCGGGAACGGCAGCCGTTGTCGGCCGCGTTCCACGAGGGCGGCCAGGGGAGCGAGCAGGGCGGGCAGGGACTTGCCCCCGACGGCGTGCGGACCGAGCACGATCGGCGGTCGCAGCAGGTAGAGGTCGATCTCGGGATGGGCCGCGGCCTCGTCGGCGAGCAGCGCCTCGAGCTCGGCCTTCTCCTGCGCGTAGAACAGCCGCGCCGCCGGTCGTGTGGGCCAGTCCTCCGTCATGCCGACAGGGTTGTCCGGGTGGAAGCCGTACGCCGCGACGGACGACGCGTAGACGAAGCGGCGGGCCCCGGCGGCAGCGGCCGCCCGGAAGGCGTTGACGGTGCCCTCGACGTTGATGCCGCGCGTGGTGTCCTGGTCGCCGCCCACGATCAGGAAGGCGAGGTGCACGACGACGTCGGAGCCGCTGAACGCGGCCTCCAGGGCATCGGGGTCGCGGACGTCGCCCTGCCGGTACTCCATCTTGGTCCAACCCTGGGCGTGCGGGTCGAACGGCCGCCGGGCCACCCCGACGACCCGGCTCACCCGGCCGTCGTCCTGGAGCAGCGGCATCAGGCCGAACCCGAAGGTGCCGGTGGGGCCGGTGACAGCCACGGTCAGGTCGGTCTCGACGGTCATGGGACCTTCATACAGCGTCGCGCTCAGTGCGAGAGACCCAGGGAGGACCCGCGCCGCGACTTGGTCACCCGCAGCTGCACCGGGATCCGGTCGCGCATCTCGGCGACGTGGCTCACCACCCCCACCACGCGACCGCCGTCACGGAGCGTGTCGAGGGTGTCCATGACGTCGTCGAGGGTGTCGGCGTCGAGCGAGCCGAAGCCCTCGTCGACGAAGAGCGTGTCCAGGTCGGCACCCCCGATCTCGTGGGCGATGACGTCGGCCAGGCCGAGTGCCAGTGCCAGGGAGACGACGAAGGTCTCTCCACCGGAGAGGGTGGCCGGGTCGCGGGTCTCGCCTGACCAGTCGTCGCGCACGAGCAGGCTCAGGCCGCCGCGGGACTCGCCGGCGCCCCGCTTTCCGGTGTGCTCCAGGCTGTAGCGCTGGTCGCTCATCCGCGCCAGCCGTTGGTTGGCGGCGGCCACGACCTGGGAGAGCCGCCAGGCGAGGACGTAGCCGGAGAGCCGCATCTGGAGCCGGTTGTCAGCGCTGGTGCCGTCGGCCAGTGCGGCCATCCGGGTGGTGAGCTCGAGGTCGTCGCGGACCGGGGCCCAGGCGGCGAGCCCCGACCGGAGCTCGCTGTCGAGACCGGCGAGACGCTGCGCACGAGCCTGGTGGAGCGTCACTGCCGTCCGGGCATCGGCGAGCTCGGCGTCGCGGACCTCCTGCGCCGCGTCCAGCTCCGCGACGTCGGGAGGGGACACGGAGGCGGCGGCGCGCAGCGCGGGGTCGGCCAGGGCGGTCTCGGTCCGGGCGCACGCGGCGTCGTGGATGTGGATCGACTGCTCCAGGTCGCTCGTCGCCTCGTCGCCGAGGGCGGAGGCCGCAGCCTCCCCGACGTCGCTGAAACCGGCCGTACGGGCGGCCTCGGCGGCGCGACCCTGCGCCTGCTCCTCGGCGGCCCGGGCGACCTCGAGCGCCTCGGCCGCCTTGATCGCGGTCTCGCAGTCCGCGGCGACCCGCTCCTCGCGATCGACGAGCGCAGCCAGGGTGTCTGTCCCGGTGCCGTCGAGGAAGGCGTCCAGCTCGCGCAGGATCTCGTCGGCCTCTGACTGCCGGGCCGCCAGGGCTGCCCGCCTCGTCGTCAGGGAGACCAGCGTGGTCTCCCGCTCGGCGACCGCCGTCCGGTGGTCACCCTCGAGAGCGGCCAGGGCTGCGGCGTGCTCCGCCACCCGGGCGGCGAGGGCCTCGAACCGCTGCACGTCGGCCTCGGCGTCGGCCAGCGTGCCGGCGCCATCGACACCGCCGGCCTGCTCGCGGGCCACGGCGATCCGGGTCGTGAGGTCGCGCACCTGACCCTCGCGGGCGTGGCGGGTGGCCTCGGCGTCGTCGACGAGGCGGCGGGCAGCCTTCTCGGCGGAGGCATCGGGGGCGCCGGCCCGGGCGGCGGCGAGTCGGGGATGCTCGACCGAGCCGCACACCGGGCAGTCGGCACCGACGGCGAGCGCGCCCGCGATCTCGGCCGCCATCCCGTTGATCCGCTCCTCCTGCAGCTGGAGCCAGACCTCCTTGCGGTGCTGGACCTGGTCGACGGCGTGGACGAGCAGCGCCTGGGCCTCGGCGAGCTCCTGGGTCAGCGCCGCCACCTGGCGGACAGCCTCCTGCTGGCGGTGCAGGGTCGTGACCCGGAGCCGCGCATGGACCAGCTGACGCCCGGCGTCGACGGCGGCGGTGTGGGCGGTCCGGGTCTCGTCGAGCCGGCCGGGCAGACCGTCGACCTGCTCGGCGAGCGCAGCCAGCCTGCCCTCGAGGTCCGCGACCGCGGTCTGGCCCCGGGCGAGGGTGGCGCGGGCGACGGCGAGGGCGGCCTCACGCGGGAGCAGGGCCCGGGCGGAGGCGACGGTCTCGCGCGCCTGTCGCCGGGCCCGCTCGAGGGCCGGCCGGCCGAGCGACGAGGGGTCCACCGCGAGCCGCCGGGCGGCGACGCCCACCGCGGACGAGCAGGCGTCGGTGGCGGCCACGCGGGCGTGGGCCTGCTCGACGGCGACCCGGTGGAGCGGCAGCACCGCCGCGGCCCGCCTGGCCGCGGCCAGGCGAGCGACCCGGAGCGCGTGGTCGGGGGCCTCGGCGGCCAGCCGGTCACGCTCGGCGAGCGCGGCGGCATGGACCGCCTGGTCCTGGACCAGGCGCGTGGCCTGGTCGAGGGCCGCCCGCGAGGCGTGCTCGGCGTACGTCGCCTGGCTGGCGCGGATGGCCGCCTCCCGCGCCGCGGTGGCCGCCGCACCCCGGTGACAGCCGGCCCAGTGGGCCAGGCTCCCGTCGGCGGCGGGCAGGTCGAGCGCGTGCAGGTCCCAGTCGTCCGGCACTGGCTCGTCGGCGGTCTCGCTGACCCGGCTCACCAGGTCGGAGACGCGTTCGTGGTGCCGCCCGGACTCGTGGCGCAGCTGGCGGCGACGGTCACGCAGCCAGTGCTCGATGTCCTCGAACCTGCTGGCCCGGAAGAGCTGCTGGAGCAGCTTGTGGCGCTCGTCGGACCGGGCCCGGAGAAAGGCCTGGAACCGGCCCTGGGGAAGCATCGCCACCTGGCAGAACTGGGTGAGGTTCATGCCGACCAGGTGGGTGACGAGGTGGCCGGTCTCGTCGAGCCGGTGGGAGAGCAGGTGCCACCCGGCCGCGGTGCGCTCGGAGAAGTGGACCGATGCCTGCTGGGTGGTGGTGCCGGCGCCGCGCTTCTTGGGGCGCTCCCAGGCGGGCGAGCGGACGATCCGGAAGCGGCGTCCCCCGAGGCTCAGCTCGAGGGTGACCTCCGGAGCGACGCCGTCGGCCGCCTGGTCGGCCCGGAGACGCTTGGCTGCCTGGCGGTCCCCGGGCACCTCGCCGTAGAGCGCGAAGCAGACCGCGTCGAGCACGCTGGTCTTGCCGGCACCGGTCGGCCCGGTCAGCAGGAAAAGCCCGGCGTCGGAGAGGGCGTCGAAGTCGACGCTGGTCGTGTCGGCGAACGGCCCGAAGGCGGTGATCCCGAGATGGTGGAGACGCATCAGGTGGTGCCCCCGGCCAGGACATGGGGGTCGAGGTCGGGATCGTGACCGCAGCCGTCGCAGGCGTCGAGGAGGAGCGCGGACTCAGCCTCCGTGGCGGGGACCCCGCGCAGGTCGGCCACGAAGTCGAGCACGATCTCGTGGTCGCTCCGGCCCTGGGTGCGGGCCAGCGGTGCGGTCGTCCCCGCAGCGGTCGGAGGAGCGAACACCAGCACGAGCGTGTGCGGGAAGCGGGTGCGGAGCCGCTCCATGGGCTGGCTCGGCCGGACCTCGTCGGTCAACGTGACCTGGACCCACGACTCCTCGTGGACGACCAGCACGGGATCACGGAGCAGCTTCTCGAGCTCCCCGGTGAGCCGGACGACCGGCCGGGGAACCGGCGCGTCGACGAACTCGGTGGCCGCCAGGCCCGACGCGTCGAGGTCGACCAACCAGCTGCCCTTGCGCTGCGTGGCCTCGGAGAAGGAGTAGGCGAGAGGCGAGCCGCTGTAGCGGACGTGCTCGGTCAGCACGTGGGGGCCGTGAAGGTGGCCGAGGGCGGTGTAGTCGATGCCGTCGAAGATCGACGTGGGGACGAGCGAGACGCCGCCGACGCTGATGTCGCGCTCGGAGTCGCTGGGCTCGGCCCCGGCCACGAACGCGTGGGCGAGGACGACCGACCGGATCCCGGCCGGACGGGCCTCCAGGTCGGCCCGGACCCGCACCATCGCCTCGGTGAGCGCCGCCTCGTGGGACCGGCCGCGCAGGCCCCACGGCTCGCGCACCCCGTCGGGGTCGAGGTAGGGGAGGCCGTAGACCGCGACCGGGCCGTGGCGGTCGTCGACCAGGACCGGGGTGCCGACGGTGCCGGCGTCGGTGCGGATGTGGACCCCGGCGGCGTCGATCAGCCGGGAGCCGAAGCCGAGCCGCTGGGCGGAGTCGTGGTTGCCGCTGGTGACGACGACCCGGGCCCGCGAGGCGGCCAACCGGGCGAAGGTCTCGTCGGCGAGGCGCACCGCGTCGACCGGCGGGAGCGCACGGTCGTAGATGTCGCCGGCGACGACGACGAGGTCGACCCGCTCCTGCTCGACCACCTCCAGGAGGTGGTCGGCGTAGGCCGCCTGGTGCCCGAGCATGCCTTCACGGTGGAAGGACCTGCCCAGGTGCCAGTCGGACGTGTGGAGGATGCGCACAGGACGAACCTAGGTCGGGCCACCGACAGTCGGGTGGACCCACGCCGGGCCGCACCGTGCCCCTCCGGGAGTGGTGCTGCGTCAGCCCTGGAGGCCGAGCGCGAACTGCACGTTGCCGGTCTGGTCACCCCGCGTAGCGGACGCAACGCTCGGGCGACACGAAGCCGTAGAGGTCGAGGCCCGACTCCTGGGCCAGCCGCACGGCCAGGGACGACGGCGCGCCCACCGCCGCCAGCGCTCCGACGCCGGCGGCGACTGCCTTCTGCACGAGCTCGAAGCCGGCCCGGCCGCTGACGACGAGGCAGGCCTCGGCGGGGGAGACCCCGGCCAGCACGCGCGCCCCGGAGACCTTGTCGACAGCGTTGTGCCGTCCGATGTCCTCGCGTACGACGAGCAGCTCGCCGGAGGCGTCCACGAGCGCCGCACCGTGGACGCCACCGGTCCGGTCGAAGACGACCTGCCGGTCCCGCAGCAGGTCGGGCAGGGTGCGCACCAGCTCGGGCGTCAGCCTCGGGCCGGCCCAGGGTTCCCCGTGGGGATGGTCCAGGACGTCGTCGATGCTGTCCTTGCCGCACACGCCGCAGGCGGACGAGCCCGACGAGCTCGCACCGTGCCGGATCCCGGGGTCCTGCACCGGTGGTGCGGCCAGGGTGACGGTCACGACGTTGAACTCCTGCTCCGGCGCCAGGCTGACGTCGGTGCAGTAGGCGACCTCACGGACCCCGTCCGGGGCGAGCAGCCCCTCGTGCAGCAGCCAGCCGGCTGCCAGCTCGAAGTCGTGCCCGGGCGTCCGCATGGTCACCCAGACCCGCCGTGCCTCGACTCCCGGCCAGACCAGCCGGATCTCGAGTGGCTCCTCGGTCGCGACCCGGTCCTCGCGCTGGCGCGACCCGGCGACCGAGTCCTCGTGGACCCGGACCCGCACGGTCGGCCCCGGGCGCCGGGCCAGGCCGGTCACGAGTCCTCGTAGGTCTGCCGGACCGCGATCCGGCGGGCCAGCTCGTCCGTGCGGTCGACGACCTGGCGACGCAGCGACAGGTCGAGCCCGTCCAGGTCGATGAGGGCGCGCGCCCTGGCCAGCGTCTTGTCGGTCAGCGACGTGATCGGGAAGAACGACTCCGCGGCATCGGCCAGCAACCAGCCCGACCGGACGTCCACGGTGTCGGGGAGCTCGGTGAAGTACCGCTCGGCGTACTCCTCGGTGAGGTGTTCCTGGCCGACCCGCCACATGCCGCGGCCGATCGCCTCGAGCTCGTAGTTCGGGACGTCGACCTCGCCGGAGAACCGCTGCCACGCCCAGGCCTTGGCCTCGGCGTCGGGCAGCGACGCCACCGCCCGTGCGTGCTCCACCCGGGAGCGCGCGGTCGGCTCGGCGGCGAGGGCCGCCTCCAGCTCGTCGCGGTCGGCCTCGCCCATCGTGGCCAGCCGGACCAGGATCCGCCAGCGCAGGTCGAGGTCGACCTCGATGCCCTCCGGGAGCACGCGGCCCTCCAGCCACGAGCGCAGCTGGCCGGGGTCCGCCGACGAGCTGATCGCTGCCTGGAACGCGGAGAGCTGCATCGTCGAGCCGGCGTCGGCCGCCTCGAGGATCGCCAGTGCGGTGCCGTTGACGCGCACGAGCGCCGCCCTGGGGTCGGCGGACAGCGCCGCGACCAGCGCGATCGCCCACGGCATCGTGTAGGACACCGCGTCGTCGCTGTCCTCGATCGGCATCCCGACCTCCAGCAGGTCGAGGACGTCGCTGGGGTCGATCCTCGCGTTGTGGAAGGCGCTGCGGACGCCGTTCCAGACACCGGCGCGCAGCCGGGTGTCCGCGCTGGCGGGCAGGAGGCTCTTCAGCGCGTCCACGGTCGGCTTGTCGGGCATCACCAGCGCCCAGCTGTCCTCGTAGGGGTCGAGCACGACCGCCGCCCCGGCCGACACGTCGAGCGCCGTCTCTGGCCCGGTGACCGTGACGGTCTCGGTCGACCAGCTCTCGCCGGGGAGGGCCGTGGCCACCCGGAACGTGTGGGCTCGGTCCGCCGGGTGGTCGGCGGGCGGCGTACGCCGGAGCGCGCCGGCGTCGCGGTCGAGCTCCACCGTGTCGGGACCGGCGGTGCGCAGCCAGCTCCCGGTGAAACCGGACAGGTCGCCGGCACCTGCGGACTCCCAGCTGGCGAACAGGTCGTGCATGGTCGCGTTGCCGAAGCGGTGCCGCGTGAAGTGGTCGATCACGCCCGCGAAGAAGACCTCGTCGCCCAGCGTGGTGTTGAGCTGCTTGAGGATGCTCGACCCCTTGGCGTAGGAGATGCCGTCGAAGTCCTGGAGCGCGGCCGTCGTGTCGAGGGCGCCGGTGCCCGCGACCGGGTGGGTGCTGGGTCGCTGGTCGGCGACCAGGCCCCACTGGCGGCGGGCGTAGGCGTTGTGGGTCCAGGCGTCGTGGTACTCGGTCACGTCGGCCGTGACCCGGTTGCCCATGTACTCGGCGAAGGACTCGTTGAGCCAGAGGTCGTCCCACCAGCTCGGCGTGACGATGTTGCCGAACCACTGGTGCGCCATCTCGTGGGCGACCGTGGTCGCGCGCGAGATCCGGACGCCACGGGTGACCCGGCTGGAGAAGATCAGCGGGTCGCGGAACGTCACGCAGCCGGGGTTCTCCATCGCCCCGGCGTTGAACTCGGGAACGAACGCCTGGTGGTAGCTGCCGAACGGGTAGCGGATGCGGAACAGCCGGTGGAACTCGTCGAAGCACTGCCGGGTCATCGTGAACAGCTCGTCCGCGTCGGCGTCGAGGTCCTGGGCGATGCTCTGGCGCGCGCTGAGCCCGAGCGGGATGCCGTCGTGCTCGTCGTGGACGACGTGGTAGGGACCGGCCACCAGCGTGACGACGTACGTCGAGAGCGGCTGGGTGCGCTCGAGCTCCCACACGCCGGGCTCGACCTCACGGCCGGGGGCGTTGCCGATGACCGTCCAGTCGGTCGGCGCGGTGACGTGCAGGGTGTACGGCGCCTTGAGGTCCGGCTGGTCGAAGCAGGCGAAGATGCTGGGCGCCGCGTCCATGAAGCTCATGCCGTAGACGTAGTGACGTCCGTCGGCGGGGTCGACGCTGCGGTGGAGGCCCTCGCCGTCGTTGCGGAACCGCATCACCGCGTCCACGACCAGCTCGTTGGGGCCCGCCACGGTGGTGATCGGGAGCCGGCCACGCACGAGCAGCTCCGGGTCGATCACCTCGCCGTTGAGCCGGATCTCGTGGACCCGGTCGGGCTTGAGGTCGACGAACGTCTTGCCCCCCTTCGAGCCGAACCGGATCGTCGTCACCGAGTGGAAACGCTCGTCGTCGCTGGCCAGGTCGAGGCGGACGTCGTACTCCTCGACGTCGAGGAGTGCGAAGCGGGCCTGGGCCTCGGTGTGCTGCAGGCTCCGGAAGGGTTTCGTCGTCACGTCGTCACCCTAGATCGTGCGTCAGGGCCGCTGCGAGGAGATGCCGACCGCGGCTTCGCGGCGCGCGTCGCCGGCGGCCTGCAGACCGCCGTCCGCGTCGCGATGGGCTGCGCCGACGCCGCCGAAATACATGTGCGGCTCGGGGTACTCATGGCCGGGCAGGCCACTGGCCACGACCGCGGCCGCCAGGTCCGGGTCCTTCTCGTACTCGGCGGTGATCCCGTCGTCGGAGACCCGCAGGTGCAGGCGGGGCCGGTCGATCGCTGCCTGGAGGTCGGCGCCGTGGAGCGCCCCCTGCCCGAGCACCAGCATCAGCGCGGTGGTGATCCGGTCGGCACCCGGCGAGCCGATCGCGAGCGAGCGGCCGTCGGCGGTGCGTCCCGTCGTCGGCGACATGTTGGAGGCGAGCCGGGTGCCCGGCGCGACGGCGTGCAGGCCGTGCCGGTTGAGCTCGGCCTCGCCGAGACAGTTGTTGAGCAGGATGCCGGTGCCGGGGATGCAGAGGCCCGCGCCGTACCCGCTGCTCATGGTGATCGCGCAGGCGGTGCCCTCGTCGTCGACCGCGGAGATGTGCGCGGTCGACGACGATCCGCGCAGCGCGCCGAGCCCGTGGGTGCCGACCGCGGCGAGCAGGTCGCGGCCGTCGGCGTCGAGGTCGTGCGACAGGTCGTGGACCGACGAGCGGTAGGTGAGGACGGCCCGCTGGATCTCGATCGCGTCCAGCCAGGTCCAGACGTCCAGGCGGGCAAGCTCGGTGAGCATCACCGCCAGCATCGGCCCACCCACGGACGGCGGCGGGTTGGTGGCAATGGTCCACGGCCCCACCGACAGCAGGTGCGCGGGCCGGACGACCGGCGTGTACGCCGCGAGGTCGGCCGCCGTGACCAGACCGCCGCCGGCGGCCATCTCGGCGACGAGCCCCCGGCCGACCGCGCCGGAGGAGAAGAGCGACGGACCGACCCTGGCCAGGTCGTCCAGGACGTCGGCGATCGCCGGGTTGTGCGCCCGCTCGCCGCCGGCGAGCAGCGTGCCGTCGTGCCGGGTGAGCAGCCCGTGGGCCTCGGGATCGGCGGCGAAGAGGCTGTCGGCGACGATCGCCAGGTAGCGGGCGGCCGCGTGGCTGAGCGGGTAGCCGTCCCGGGCCGCGTCGGCAGCCGGGCGCAGGAGGCGCTCCCACGGCAGGTGCGCCCAGGTCTCGTGGGCGAGGGCGAGCGCGGGGACGGTGCCCGGGGTCGCCACCGACCCGTGGCCGGCGTGCATCGTCACGCCACCGCCGTACGACGTCTGCACCTCGCGGACCCCGGTGCCGAACTGGTCCGGGGGCAGGCTGCGGCCGGGCATCTCGACGTTGCCGTCGATCACCGTCGGGTCCCCGCCGGCGGGCCAGACCGACACGAAACAGCCGCCGGCCATGCTGACCATGCCCGGTTCCGTGGCCAGGGCGACGAAGGCTGCGGCGAGGGCGGCGTCGACCGCGTTGCCACCCTCGTCCGCGACGGCCAGGCCGGCCTCGAGAGCCTGCTTGCCGGTGGCGGCGACGGCCACGTGTCGGGTGTTGGTCACGGTTCGGTTTCGTCCGTTTCGATCGCAGTTGTCTGGACCACTCGGGGGCTAGCGTCTGCTTTCCGTGGAGGCGAGGCAACCAAAGCATCGTGCGCAGCGTCCTACGGGGCAAACGGGGGCGTCAGATGGCTGCGCCCAGTTTCTCGGAGAGGGAGCTAGCTCATGTTGCACAAGAACCTACGCGGACGAGGTCGCGCCGCCGCTTCGCTCGCGGTGACAGCAGCGTTGTTCGGTACCGCCGCTGCAGTCACCGCAGGTCCAGCCCAGTCGGCCGAGCCCGCGGGTGACTGCACCGAAGCGTTCCCCGTCGCCGAGGTCGCCGACGGCGACGCCGTCACCGGCCTGACTGTCAGCGAGGGCACCACGCCCGAGCCCTTCACCGGCGAGATCCTCGGCGTGATCAAGGACGGCATCGCGCCCGGCCTCGACATGGTCATGGCCGAGCTTGACTCACCGGCCCTGGACGCAGCCGGCGGCATCTGGCAGGGCATGTCCGGCTCGCCGGTCTACGCCGAGGACGGCCGCCTCATCGGCGCCGTGGCCTACGGCCTCTCGTGGGGACCGAGCAAGATCGCGGGCATCACGCCGTTCGAGGAGATGGACAACTACCTGCCCGACGCCCCCGCCGGCCGGGTCAAGGTCGGAGACGGGGCGGCCCGCACGATCGCCGCCCGCTCCGACGTCACCGCTGCCCAGGCCGACGACGGATTCACCCAGCTGCGGATGCCGCTGGGCGTCTCGGGTGTCGGCGGCCGCCGCCTGGCCCAGGCCCAGGAGGTCCGCCAGGACCACAAGTACCTGCCCCGGAACACCTACGCGATGGGTGCGGCAGCCGCCCCCGGCGCGGGACCCGATGCCAGCACCGTCATCGCTGGCGGCAACCTCGCCGTCTCGATGTCCTACGGCGACATCACCCAGGGCGGTGTCGGCACGGCCACCAGCGTCTGCGACGGCGGCGTGGTGGGGTTCGGCCACCCGGCGACGTTCCTCGGCACCACCACGATGTCGCTGCACCCGGCCGACGCGCTGTTCGTTCAGCCCGAGTCGCTCGGCGCTCCGTTCAAGGTGGCCAACCTCGGCAGTCCGGCCGGCACCATCTCCGACGACCACCTCTCCGGCGTGAGCGGCACGTTCGGCGCGCTGCCGGAGACGGCGACCATCACGTCGGACCTCTCCTACCGGGAGCGTCAGCGGACCGGCTCGAGCTTCGTGTCCGTGCCCGAGTCCAACGCCGCGGTCACCTTCTACCAGCAGCTGGCCAACCACGACCGGGTCCTGGACGGCATCGTCGCGGGCTCGGAGCTGATGACGTGGACGGTCAGCGGTGACGACAACGGCACGCCGTTCTCGTTCGGCATGACCGACCGCTACGCGTCGAACTACGACATCGCCTTCGAGTCCCCCTGGGAGGTGGCCGACCTGGTGTGGTTCCTCAGCGCCTTCGAAGGTGTCACTGTCGAGAGCGTGACCATCGACGGAGACGTGTCCGACGACAGCTCGATGTGGCGCGTGGCGCGAGTGGAGCAGCGACGCGACGGCGAGTGGGTCAAGGTGAGCCGCCGAATCCCGGCGATCGCCAAGGCCGGCCGAGCCCTGAACGTCCGCGCGGTGCTCGAGAGCACCGGCGACGCGATCCGTACGGTGCCCCTGAGCCTCGACATCCCGGACGACGCCGGCCGTCGCGCCATGCTCTCGGTCGAGGGTGGCGCCTGGCAGTGGACCAACTACTACGAGGCCACGGACGTCGACGACATCGCCGACGCGTTGGCCGACGCGGTGCGCAATGACGCCGTGTCCGCCAACCTCTACCTCGAGGGAAAGCGCCGGATGGCCATGGTCTCCGACCACAGCGAGCCGACCGACAAGGTCGTCACCGGCGGCAAGCGGGTCTTCGTCCGCATCCGCTGATCCTCGACGTGACGAGGAGAGGGCCCGGGAGCATTGCTCCCGGGCCCTCGCCCTGTTCCCACTCCGTGGGCAGCGTGACCCGGAACGTGCTGCCCCGGCCCACCTGGCTGTCCAGGGAGACCGTGCCAGCGTGCGCGGTGACCATCGAGCTCACGATGCTGAGCCCGGGCCCGGGTCGCCGACCACGAGGTCCACCTCGGCCCACTGGAGCTGCAGGGCGAGGCGCCACAGCTCTCCACCGTCTGGCGACCCGTCCACGGGCACCTCCTCCCTGGACCCGGCATGCTCCTCGGTTCGGTCAGAGGCGGACCACCATCTTCCCGGTGTTGCCGCCACGCAGGAGATCGAGGAACGCCGGCACGGTCTCGTCGAGGCCGTCGACCACGGTCTCCCGGTAGACGAGCTTCCCCTCGGCCACCCAGCGGCCGGCGCGCTCGTAGAACTCGCGGGCGACGTCGCCGTGGTCGGAGACGATGAAGCCGCGCAGGGTGAGCCGTTTGCTGACGATCATCATCATGTTGCGCGGTCCGGGGGAGGGCTGCTCGTCGTTGTAGCCCGCTACCGCACCGCAGACTGCGACCCGGCCGTGCTCCCGCAGGTGGAAGATCGCGGCCTCGAGGTGGTCACCCCCCACGTTGTCGAAGTAGACGTCGAACGGTGCGTGCTCCACGAGCTGCTTGCCCACCGGCCCGTCCTTGTAGTTGACGGCGGTGTCGAAGCCGAGCTCGCCGGTCAGCCAGGCGACCTTCTCGGCCGACCCTGCGGTGCCCACGACGGTGCTTGCGCCCATCAGCCGGGCCATCTGCCCGACGGCCGAGCCGACAGCGCCCGCGGCCCCGGACACGAGCACCGCGTCCCCCTCGCGGAGCTCGGCGATGCGGGTCAGCCCGACGTACGCCGTGAGGCCCGGCATGCCGAGCACGCCGAGGTAGGCGGAGGCAGGCACCAGGCTGACGTCGACGGGGCGCACGTGCTTGGCGGGCAGCAGCGCGTGCTCGCGCCACCCGGCCTGGTGCAGGACCGTGTCGCCCACCTTGACCGACTCGTCGGCCGAGGCGACCACCTCGCCCACGGCCCCGCCGTCCAGCGGGGCGTCGAGCTGGAACGGAGGGACGTACGACTTCACGTCGTTCATCCGGCCCCGCATGTAGGGATCGACGGACAGGAAGGTGTTGCGGACCAGCACCTCACCGGGCTGCGGATGCGGGAGGGTGACCTCGACCGTCCGGAAGTCGTCGGGTGTCGGCCAACCGGAGGGTCGGGCGGCCAGGTGGATCTCGCGGGTGGTGGTCATGCAGCGATCCTTTCAGCCCGCCGGAGGAGAGCGAGATCACGCCGTCGTGGATGCCGGGAGCGCCGGTCGACATCTCTAGGATGTAAGAGTCGCAAACGCGGCATTGGTCATGACACACGACAGCCCGCAGACCGGGCTGGAAGGAACGAGAGCCTCCATGAACACGCAGCTGCACCTGGCCCGCGGGATCGTCGAAGGACGGATCCACACGGACCAGGACCTGGCCCTCCAGCGCACGGTGGAGCTGGCCCTGTCCCAGGAGCGGCGCGCCCGTCGCGGCCGTCGGCTCTTCGCACGCTGAGGCGACCGCCGCTCCGTCCCTGAGCGGGGGAGCGGCCCCGGGTCCACGATCTGGCAGGCTGACCGCCATGAGCGACGAGACCCTCCGCAGCATCGACCTCTCCCGGACCGGCGAGGGCCGCTACGAGGCCGTCAACCGACGTGGGGGAGTGCTCCCGGTCGGCTCGGGCGACGGCAGCGACTTCACGCCGGTCGAGCTGCTGCTCACGGCCATCGCCGGGTGCGCCGCGATCGACGTCGACCTGATCACCGGCAAGCGCGCCACGGCGGAGTCGTTCACCGTCCGCACCGAGGGCCACAAGGTCCGCGACGAGCAGGGCAACCACCTGGTCGGGCTGCGGGTGACGCTCGACATCACGTTCCCGGACGGCGAGGACGGGGACCGGGCCCGCGAGGTGCTGCCGCGCGCGATGGCCCAGACCCGGGACCGGCTCTGCACGGTGGGCCGCACCGTCGCCATCGGCGAGCCCATCGAGTACGTCGAGGCCTGACGTGGCCGGTCGTGCGCGTACCCAGCGCTGGATCTCGGTGCCGCGCCAGGACGGCCGCACCGTCGTCGTCACCGGCGCCACCAGCGGCATCGGCCTCCAGACGGCGCGGATCCTCGCCGCCTTCGGTGCGCACGTCGTGCTCGCCGTCCGCAACCTGGAGAAGGGTGCGGACGTCGCGGCAGGCCTGACCGGCAGTGTCGAGGTGCGTCGGCTCGACGTCGCCGACCTCGCATCGGTCCGCGAGTTCGCCGGGGCCACCGGACCGGTCGACGTACTCGTCAACAACGCCGGCGTGATGGGGCTGCCGTTCGCGCGGACCGTCGACGGGTTCGAGACCCAGCTGGCGACCAACCACCTCGGCCACTTCGCACTCGCCAACCTGCTCCTGCCGAAGCTCACCGACCGGGTGGTCGTGGTCGGCTCCGCGTCCCACCGCTCCGGCGACCTCGACGTCGACGACCTCAGCTGGGACCGCCGTGGCTACCGGCCGTACGCCGCGTACGCGCAGTCCAAGCTCGCCAACCTGCTGTTCCTGGCCGAGCTGCAGCGCCGCCTGACCGCGGCGGGCTCGACGCTGCGCGCGACGGGGGCCCACCCGGGGTACACGTCGACCGGCATCCAGGGCGGCACCGGCAACCAGGCGTTCACGCGGCTCTCCGACCTCGGCAACGCGCTGCTCGGGATGCCGCCGTGGCAGGGCGCGCTGCCCACGGTCTACGCCGCCACCATGGACGTGCCCGGCAACAGCTACCTCGGTCCGCACCGGGCCCGTGAGCTCAACGGCTGGCCGACGATGGTGGGCCGCAGCACCCCGGCCGCCGACCCGGACCTCGCGAAGGCCCTGTGGGCGAAGTCGGAGGAGCTGACCGGGGTCGGCTTCCTTCTCTAGCCGACGGTGACGGTCTCGATCTCGACGGCCTGGTTGGGGGCGCCGTCACCCTGGCCGTTGCGGTTGTCGGTGCCCTCCTGGGCCACGCCCTCGACGAGCTGCACGGCCGCGTCGTCGACGGTGCCGAAGACGGTGTACGCCGCGGGGAGCTGGGTGTCGCCGTACACGATGAAGAACTGCGAGCCGTTGGTGTTCGGACCGGCGTTGGCCATCGCCAGGGTGCCGGCGGGGTAGCTCTCCTCGCCGGTCAGCTCGTCCTCGAACGAGTAGCCGGGGCCGCCGGAGCCGGTCGCGGTCGGGTCGCCGCACTGGAGGACCAGGATGCCGGCCGTCGTGAGCCGGTGGCACTCAGTGGAGTCGAAGTAGCCCTGCTCGGCGAGGGAGACGAAGGAGTTCACGGTGCACGGGGTCGCGTCGGCGTCGAGCGTCGCCGCGATGTCTCCGAGGCCGGTGGTGATGGTGACGGCCACGTCGCCGCTCACCGTGGCCTCGGCCGGCGGCAGGTCGACGTCCTTGGCGGCGGGTGCGCCACCCTCGGCGTACTCGCACTCGACGCCGGTGCCGCTGGCGGCGGCCTCGGAGGTGTTCGGGTCGGTGGCGGTGCTGCCCTCGTCGTCACCGCTGCAGGCGGCAAGGGTGGACAGGGCGGCGATGGCGGCGAGCGCGGCCAGGGGACGGGAGAGCATGCGCCGATCGTAAGGGAGGCCGCTCAGGAGTTCTGCCCGCGGGCCGCGACCGGCCACGCCCTGACGTCGCCGGCCTCCTCGACGTAGAGGTGCTCGGCGAGGTTGACGGCGGCGCAGACGTGGTTGGGCACGACCCGGACCCGCGAGCCGATCGGCGGGAGCTCGGCGCCGCCGAGGTCCGCGACCGCATGGTGCTCCGAGAGCAGCACGATCCGGGCCTCGGGATGGTCCGGGAGACGCCCGAACCCGGTGGCGTACGCCGCCCGGTCGGCACCGAGCGCCTTGCTGCCGGCGTCGAGGACCAGCCGGCCACCGGCGTGGCTGACGACCGTCGCGCAGCAGGTCAGCGCGATGTCAGCGGGGTCGACGGTTCCGAGCTCCCACTGCTGGGCGTCCCCGAAGACGTAGACGCCGGGGCGGAGCTCGGTCAGGACGTCGGTGTCGGAGGCGTCCAGGCTCGGGGTCGAGCCACCGCTGAGCACCGTCGGCTCGATGCCCGCCCGGCGCAGGGACTCGGCCGCCTCCCGGAGGGCCCGGGCCTCGTCGGGCGCGGCCGAGACCAAGGTGTCCGGGGCGTAGCTGTGGCCGGGGAAGGTGAACGCGCCGCGGACGTCGAGGCCGGCCCGGACGGCGGCGTCCGCGACCTGCCCCGCGTCGCGGGAAGCGACGCCACTGCGGTGGTGCCCGCTGTCGACCTCGACCAGGGCTCGCGCGCCGTGCGCCCCCAGGTGGCGACCGGCCTGCGCAGCGCCGGCGGCAGAGTCGATGCCGATGGTCACCGTCGCCTCGGTGGTCAGGTCGCGAAGCCGGCGGGCACTGAGGTCGTCGAGCCAGAGCGGGTAGGCGATGAACACGTCGTCGAACCCGGCCCGCACGAACGTCTCTGCCTCGCCGGCGGTCGCCACCGTGATCCCGGCGGCTCCGGCATCGAGCTGCAGGCGGCCGATCTCGAGGCACTTGTGGGTCTTCACGTGCGGTCGCAGGGCGACGCCGGCCGCTTCCGCGCGCTCCGCCGTACGACGGATGTTGTGGCGCAGGCGGGTGAGGTCGACCTGGAGGTAGGGAGTCCGGGGCTCGACGACCATGACCTCAGGCTAGCGATCTAGCGGTCGGGGCGTGCCTCATGGCCGGGGCGGCCGGCGGTGCGCAGGTCCTCCTTCATCTCGGCCTCATGGAGGTGCCGACGCCCGCCGACGAGCTCGTCGCGGGCCTCCTGCTCGTGGGCCTTGAAGGTGGCGTAGTAGCCGTCGTCGTACTCCTCCATGATCTGGAAGGTCCACCGCCCCTCGAGCACGTTGCGGCCGACCAGGTCGCGCTCGATCCGGTCGGCGAGCTCGGCGTGACCAGCGTCGCGGAGCTGGTCGACGCCCTCACCGAGGGTCAGATCGGCGGTGCCGGAGAGCCGGTGGAACGCGTAGAGGTGGCCGCGGGCGACCTCGACCGCCTCCAGCGCCTCGGAGATCTTGCCGAGTGCCTCGACGGTCGCGTCGTCGACGCCGTCCGGGCGCTGGTGCGCGGGGGAGGGGTGGTCGGCAGAGGGCTCGGGCATCAGGTCTCCAGGGCTCGGATCAGGGCGGGCGGGTCGGCCACGGTCGGTGAAGGAGAGGTGGGGCGGTCCGGCGGTCTTCACGAAGGAGAAGCCGCCGGTCTCCTGCACCCCCGTCACGTTGGAGCGTGGCGTGTGCAGTGTCCACGGCCCGAACCGGGCCCGCAGCTCCACCTGATCCACCTCGACCCAGCAGGTGAGGGGAGTGATGCCGAAGAGCAGCGCCGGCAACCGGTACGCCGGCGCGAAGGCGAACGGGAAGCGTGACGGCGTCGCGGTCAGGACAGGACCTCGGCTGCGGAGACATTCCCGCGCTCGGACTCGATGGCGGAGGCCAGGGCCGTGATCTGGGCGTCGTCGAGGGTGACGCCGGCCCCGTCGAGCCCCGACCGCAGCTCCTGCTCGACGGTGCCCTCGGGTGCACCGTCCTGGTAGGAGGACACGCGGTCGACGACGGCCTGGACTGCTTCGGTGTTCTCGTTGGTCATGACGTGGCCGTACCCACCTGCGCGGCCGCACACTCCCGCCGGGCACCCTTGGACCGTGACGTTCCTCGACACCCTCGGCGACATCTGGACCGACGTCGTCGGCACCCAGCCGCCGCTGGAGTCGGACACGGTGTGGATCACCGCCGTCGTGGCGCTGGTGCTGGTCGCGGCGCCGTCGGTGTGGCCCGTCACCCGGCACGTCGTGACCATCGCCCACGAGGGTGCCCACGGCGTCGCGGCGCTCCTCAGCGGCCGCCGCCTCGCCGGTGTCCGGCTGCACTCCGACACCTCGGGGCTGACGGTGTCGCGCGGGCGCAGCACCGGCCCGGGGATGGTCGCCACCGCGCTGGCGGGCTACGTCGGGCCGGCCCTGCTCGGTCTGGGCGCGGCGTTCCTGCTCCGTGAGCGCCACGCCCTGGCGGTGCTGTGGCTGGCGGTCCTGCTCCTGGGGCTCCTCCTGCTGCAGATCCGGAACTTCTACGGGCTGTACGCCGTCCTGGTCGCCGGGGTCGGGGTGTTCGCGGTGTCCTGGTGGGGGAGCGAGCAGGTCCAGTCGCTGGCGGCGTACACCGGGACCTGGTTCCTGCTGCTGGCGGCACCACGACCGGTGCTCGAGCTGCAGGGACAGCGCCGCCGCGGCCGGGCGCGCACCTCCGACGCCGACCTCCTGGCCCGGCTCACGCGCCTGCCCGGGATCGCCTGGGTGGGCTTCTTCATGCTCGTGACCGGCGGCTGCCTCGTCGTCGGCGCCCGCTGGCTGTTGCCGACCCTCGCCTGAGGGGCGCGTGGCTAGGGTCGCGGCATGAGACTCGGCGTCCACTACGCGAACTTCACCCATCCCGGCGGGCCACAGGCGATCACGGTCACGGTGATGGACCACTGGTTCCAGATGGAGAACCTCGGGGGACCGGCCGATGCGTGCAACCTCTTCGGGGAGAGCCCCGAGGTCGTGGCGCACAAGCTCGAGGACGTCGACGAGTTCCTGACCCGGATGACGGAGTGCGCCGCCGTCGGCATCGAGCTGGTCACCATCGTGCCGGCTGGCACCGACCCGGTGGCGTGGACGACCCGGGTGGGCGAGGACGTGCTGCCGCGGCTGGACGGGATCTGAGCCGCCGTGCGCACCATCTACGTGGTCACCCATCCGGAGTCGACCCACCACACCGAGCGGCTGGTCGGCGGGTGGCACGACTCGGAGCTCACGGCCGTCGGGCTCCGGTCCGCCGTGGCGATCGGCGCCGCGCTGCGTGCCCGGATCCCGGCCGACGGCGCGGTCGACCTGTTCTCGTCCGACCTGCAGCGAACCCGCCGGACCGCCGAGGCGATCGGTCTCGCTCTCGGCGTGGAGGCGACCCTCGATCCCGACCTGCGCGAGAAGTCGTACGGAGAAGCCGAGGGGCGGCCCCAGGCATGGCTGGACGAGCGGTTCGTCGCGCCGCCTGCCGCGGGGGACCGGATGCACCACCACGAAGGGGTGGCGGGCGCCGAGACCAGGCACGACCTCGGGACAAGGGTCTACGCCGCGGTAGAACGTGTTCTCGCCAGCGATCGTGAGCACCAGGTCGTCGTCACGCACGGTTTCGCCGCGACGTACGTCATCGCCGCCTGGATCGGGATGCCGCTGGAGTCCACCGGCTACGTGAGCTTCGGCCTCTCGTCCGGCAGCATCACCGAGCTCCGCGAGGACGACTTCTTCCACAACCGCGCTGTCGTCCGCCTCAACGACGTGTCCTGGAGAGAATCACCAGCCGGCTGGTCGCGGGGAGCGGTTCCTGACGCCGAGACCGTCACTAACTGACATAATGTCAGTTATCGGCGAACCAGAGTTGGGTAGTCGTTCGGTCCACTCGTCCTCACTCCGGTGCCCGTTCTCGATGCCCGCGCAATTCCTTGATGGCCCACGCGAGGCCGGCGGCGGCGATCACAATCACAATCGCGTCACTTTCAAGCCAGTGCGACCCCGGCAGCGCGAAGAGCGCGACCTGTCCGATCAACACGGCGAGGGGAACGGCGAGCGCTGCCAGCACGACCAGGACGGCTCGGGCCGCTGGACGTCTCGCCGACGTGGACCCCCAGGCAACCAGACCGGCCGCCACAACGAAGGCGGCGAAGCCGACCCCGAAGGTCACGGTCTCGATCTGCGCATGAGGGGTCACGCCGCCCCGGACGGCCAACAGCAGCGCCTGACTCAGCCACAATCCCGCGCCCACCGTCGCCAGGATGGCAGCGGCCCTTCGTGCGTCCATGAGCAATGGAACCACCACAACGACGACCATGGCCATCAACTGGGAACGCGCCCGACGTCACGGTGAGGCCCCGGGTGTCAGTCATCGGTGTTTCCAACGGGGTCAGGCTCCCCCAGACCTGCCAGGCCAAGAAACAGCGCACCGCCGACGAACCCCAGACCAGGTCCGGACGGGATGTGCCCGATCACCGCCATGCCTCCGACCAGGGAGATCAGGCCGAAGCTGCCCACCCTCAAGGACGTCCCCACACTGGCTGCACAATCCCGACGCAGCGACCAGCCGAGCATCCCGCACCCCCCAGCAGCGGTCAGGAACCCCAAACCCGTCATCAGGAAGCCCGCGCCACCAACAATGTCGCTCGATACCCCGTAGTCGCCCAGAATCCCCAGCGCCACGAGACCGAGGCCCGTCACCAGGACCACCCAGGCCCGGCGGACGCGCGGCACGTACCCGGGCCACCGCCGTTGCAACAGAGCCGCAAGTCCGACCAGGGACAGCATCGAAGCCGCAAGGTAGAGCAGGCCGTATCGGTCGTAGGTCGAGGTCGAGCCAGCGTCGAGCAGCCCGGCGTTGGTCAACGGTTCCTGGAGCTGCGCCAGCCATCCGGGAGGAGACTCGTCCGGCTCGCCGTACGAGAGGAAGTACGACAGCGCGAAGGGCGGGGTGAGCAGCGCCGCGCACAAGCCGCCGAGAAGCAGGGCCAGGCGCGCGATCATGATCCTTTCTACTGCACGCACACTGTCGCGCGACGAGGAAGGGGCTACCCGACGTACGCCGCGAGGTGCTGGCCGGTGAGCGTCGAGCCGTCGGCGACGAGCTCGGCGGGAGTGCCCTCGAAGACGACCCGGCCCCCGTCGTGACCGGCGCCTGGGCCGAGGTCGATGATCCAGTCGGCGTGCGCCATCACGGCCTGGTGGTGCTCGATGACGATCACCGACTTGCCGGAGTCGACCAGCCGGTCCAGCAGGCCCAGGAGGTTCTCGACGTCCGCCAGGTGCAGGCCGGTGGTGGGCTCGTCGAGGATGTAGACGTCGCCCTTCTCCCCCATCTGGCTGGCCAGCTTGAGGCGCTGCCGCTCACCGCCGGACAGGGTCGTCAGCGGCTGGCCGAGTGAGAGGTAGCCCAGGCCGACGTCGACGAGCCGATCGAGGATCTTGACCGCCGCGGGAAGCTTGGCCTCCCCCTCCCCGAACAGCTCGAGGGCGTCCAGGACCGACATCTCGTGCACCTCGGCGATGTCCTTGCCGCCGAGCGTGTACTGGAGCACCTCGGCCTTGAACCGCCGGCCCTCGCACTCCTCGCACGGCGACTCGACGGTCGCCATCGGACCGAGCTCGGTGAAGATCACGCCGGCGCCGTTGCAGGTATCGCACGCGCCCTCGGAGTTGGAGCTGAAGAGCGCCGCCTTCGCGTCGTTGGCCTTCGCGAACGCCTTGCGGATCGGCTCCAGGACCCCGGTGTACGTCGCGGGGTTGCTGCGGCGGGAACCCTTGATCGCGGCCTGGTCGATCACGATCACCTCGTCCCGGCCCGCGAGCGATCCGTGGATCAGCGAGCTCTTGCCGGATCCCGCGACGCCGGTGACGACGGTCAGCAGGCCGAGCGGCACGTCGACGTCGACGTCGCGCAGGTTGTGGGTGGAGGCGCCGCGCACCTCGAGCTTCCCGGTGGCGGTGCGCACCTCGTCCTTGAGGCGGGCCCGGTCGTCGAGGTGCTTGCCCGTGATGGTGGCGCTGGACCGCAGGCCGTCGATGTCGCCCTCGAAGCAGATGGAGCCACCGGCCGCCCCGGCGCCGGGCCCGAGGTCGACGACGTGGTCGGCGATGGCGATGGTCTCCGGCTTGTGCTCGACGACCAGCACGGTGTTGCCCTTGTCGCGCAGCTGCAGCAGGAGCTGGTTCATCTTCTCGATGTCGTGGGGGTGCAGGCCGATGGTCGGCTCGTCGAAGACGTAGGTGACGTCGGTCAGCGACGACCCGAGGTGCCGGATCATCTTGGTGCGTTGGGCCTCTCCCCCGGACAGCGTGCCGGCCGGCCGGTCCAGCGAGAGGTAGCCCAGCCCGATCTCGGAGAACGAGTCGAGCAGGTGCTGGAGGCCCTTGAGCAGTGGTGCGACCGAGGGCTCGTTCAGCCCGCGCACCCACTCGGCGAGGTCACTGATCTGCATCTCGCAGAGATCGGCGATCGACTTGCCCGTGATCTTCGAGGCCCGGGCCGCCGGGGTGAGCCGGGTGCCCTCGCAGTCGGGACAGGTCTGGAAAGTCACCGCACGCTCGACGAAGCGGCGCACGTGCGGCTGCATCGACTCGACGTCCTTGGAGAGCATCGACTTCTGGATCTTGGGAATGATCCCCTCGAAGGTGAGGTTGACGCCCTCGACCTTGATCTTGGTCGGCTCGGCCCACAGCATCGTCTCGAGCTGCTTCTTGGTGAACTTCGCGATCGGCTTGTCCATCGGCAGGCCCATGCCCTCGAACAGCCGGCCGTACCACCCGTCCATCGAGTAGCCCGGGACGGTCAGCGCGCCGTCGGCGAGCGTCTTCTGCTCGTCGTACAAGGCGGACAGGTCGATGTCGTTGACCTTTCCCATGCCCTCGCACCGGGGGCACATGCCGCCGAGGTAGACCTCCTGCTTGGCGATCTTCCGCTCGACCCGGCCACCCTTCTCGGTGGTCATCATCCCGCTGGCCTTGCGGGTCGGGACGTTGAAGGAGTACGCCGTGGGCGGGCCGACGTACGGGTCCCCGAGCCGGCTGAAGAGGATGCGCAGCATCGCGTTGGCGTCGGTGGCCGTGCCGACCGTCGAGCGTGGGTTGGCGCCCATCCGCTCCTGGTCGACGATGATCGCTGTGGTCAGGCCCTCGAGCCGGTCGACCTCGGGCCGCGCGAGTGACGGCATGAAGCCCTGGACGAAGGCGCTGTAGGTCTCGTTGATCATCCGCTGCGACTCGGCGGCGATGGTGGCGAAGACCAGCGAGCTCTTGCCCGACCCCGAGATGCCGGTGAAGACGGTGAGCCGCCGCTTGGGCAGCTCGACACTCACGTCCTTGAGGTTGTTCTCGCGCGCACCCTCGACCCGGATCAGGTCGTGGGTGTCGGCGGTGTGCGGCTCGGACGCGGCCTTCGTCTTCGGGGGCATGCGGGTCGGTTCTCCTTCGTCCTGGCGGTCGTAGGTGCCCTCGGCCATCATCTCGACGATGGTGCGGCGTTCGTCCTCGGTGACGCCCGGGCCGGCGAACAGGTCCAGGTTCAGGTCCATGAGGCTCCCTACCCTAGGTTCAGCCGCTCCAGCTCGTCAGTGGTGAGCTCGAGGTGTACGGCGGCCGCGGAGTCCCGGACCGACTCGGGGCGCTTGGCCCCGGGGATCGGAATCACCACCGGGGACTGGGCGAGCTCCCACGCGAGCGTCACCTGCTGGGCGCTGACGCCGCGGTCCTGGGCGACCTCCGCGAAGGCCGGGTGCTCCTCGGCGAGGCCCTTGGCACCGCGCAGGCCGCCGAGGGGGCTCCACGGCAGGAAGGCCAGTCCGAGCTCCTCGCACACGCCGATCTCGGGCCGGCTGCTCCGGAAGGCCGGCGAGAACTGGTTCTGGACACTGACCAGCGAGTCGCCCAGGACCTTGTGGGCGGCGCGGATCTGGTCGGGGTCGGCGTTCGACAGCCCGACCATCGCGACCTTGCCGGAGTCGGCGATCTCCTTGAGGGTGCCGATCACGTCGTCGTACGCCACGTCGGGATCGGGTCGGTGGTGCTGCCACAGAGCGATCTGCTCGACACCGAGGCGCTCCAGGCTGGCGTCGACCGCGGCATGGAGGTGGCCCGCAGAGCTGTCCAGCCCCCAGTCGCCGTTGTCCGTGCGCACGTGCCCGCCCTTGGTCGCGAGGACGACGTCTTTGCGGACACCGAGCTCGTCGAGCAGCGAGGCGATCAGCGACTCGTTGGCGCCCTGGGGGTTGGGGCCGTTCTCGTCGCCGGGCCCATAGGCGTCGGCGGTGTCGAACAGGGTGACACCCGCGTCGAGGGCTGCGCGCACGGTGGCGAGCAGCTGGTCACGTGGCTGGGCGCCGGTCTGGTCGAAGGTCATCAGCCCCAGGCCGATGGCGCCGACCTGGTGCTCGCCGACCGTGCTGTTGCCGAGGGTGCGTGTCTTCATGTCCCCAGTCTTGCAAGAACGTTGGCGACGGCTGGCCTCCACCGCCTGATGAACAGGCGTGGGCAGGGCTGACCACAGCGGCATAGCCCGTTGTGACCAGATTCAACGAGTCCGGCCCGTTCGCCTGATATCCGCCCCTCCCCTGCCTACCGTGGAGACCAGGGGGATTCATCATGTGGGAAACAGTTCAGGACAACACCGACCACCTGTCGCACGACATGCCGTGCCACCGGTGCGGTCACGCTTTGCACACGTTCTTGGCTTGCTCGGACGCGTGCGACTGCGAGCCGGCGTTCATGCCCGGCACGACGCGCAGCCTCGTCAACGCCTGAGCCGCCGGCTCAGCACGCCCAGCGTCAGGGCTGTATCAGGACCTTGATCGAGCGCCGCTCGTCCATGGCGCGGTAACCCTCGGCCACCTGGTCCAGCGGCAGCGTCGAGTCGAAGACCAGCCCGGGGTTGATCGTGCCGGCCAGCACCAGCTCGAGCAGCTCGGGCAGATAGGCGCGTACCGGTGCCATCCCGCCGGCGAGACCGACGTTCTTCTGGAACATCCGCCGGATCGGCAGCTCGACCCCGTGCGGGACTCCCACGAAGCCGACGGTGGAGCCGGGCCGCGCGATCGCGAACGCCGTCTGCATCGACTGGTCGGTGCCGACGCACTCGAGCACGCTGTCCGCGCCGACGCCGCCGGTGATCTCCTTGATCGCGGCTCCGCCCTCCTTGCCGCGTTCGGCCACGACGTGGGTGGCGCCGAACTGGCGCGCGATCTCCTGGCGCGACTCGTGGCGTGACATCGCCACGACCTTCTCGGCCCCCATCACGGAGGCCGCGAGCACGCCGCAGAGGCCGACCGCGCCGTCACCGACGACGACCGCGGTCCCGCCCTTGCGTACGCCGGCCGCCACGGCTGCGTGCCAGCCGGTCGCCATCACGTCGGACAGGGTCAGCAGCGACGGGATCAGCGACGCGTCGGGCATGCCGTCGGTCTTCACGAGGCTGCCCTCGGCCTGGAACACGACGGCGTACTCGGCCTGGCCGCTCAGGGTGAAGCCCGGGTTCGAGCAGGCCGACGTCATGCCGGCCCGGCAGTGGACGCAGGTGTTGTCGCTGTGGCAGAACGGCACGATCACGAAGTCGCCGGGCTTGAACGAGGTCACCTCTCCCCCGACCTCCTCGACGACCCCCACGCACTCGTGGCCGATGGTAGAGCCGGCGTCGATGTCGTTCTCCCCCCGGTACGGCCAGAGGTCGGAGCCGCAGATGCACCCGGCCACCACCTTGACGATGGCGTCGGTCGGCGAGCTGATGACGGGGTCGGGGACGTCCGAGACGCGGATGTCTCCCGGGGCGTGGATGGTGGTGGCGCGCATGCGGCCATCCTTGCAGCCCGGTGGTGGCGGACGACACCGCGGCGTCGCAGGTTGCTCTATCTCATATCTGAGATACCGTGAACGGCATGAGCGAGGACTACAAGGGCCGGATCGGCAACCTGATCCGTGACGCGCGCAAGCACCGGGGACTGACCCAGCAGGCGCTCGCCGAACTGCTGTCGACCAGCCAGAGCGCGATCAACCGGATCGAGAAGGGCCACCAGAACCTCTCGCTGGAGATGCTGGCGCGGATCGGTGCCGCACTCGACTCCGAGATCGTCGCCGTCGGCGCCGGGCCCACGCACCTGCGGGTCACCGGCCCCACGAAGCTGTTCGGTTCGATCACGGTCAAGACCTCCAAGAACGCCGGTGTCGCGCTCCTCTGCGCCTCCCTGCTCAATCGCGGCCGTACGACGCTGCGCAAGGTCGCCCGGACCGAGGAGGTCAACCGCCTGCTCGAGGTGCTGGCCAGCCTGGGCGTCCAGACCCGATGGCTCAACGCCGACAACGACCTCGAGATCATCCCGCCCGCGGAGCTCGACCTCGACAACATCGACGAGGAGGCCGCCCGGCGCACCCGCTCGGTGATCATGTTCCTCGGGCCGCTCCTCCACCGCAGCGAGTCGTTCGAGCTGCCCTACGCCGGCGGGTGCAACCTCGGCGAGCGCACCGTCGAGCCGCACATGGCGGCCCTGCGCCCGTTCGGCCTCGAGGTGAAGGCCACCGACGGGATGTACCACGCCGGCGTCGACCGCACCGTCGAGCCCAGGCGCCCGATCGTGCTCACCGAGCGTGGCGACACCGTCACCGAGAATGCCCTGATGGCCGCGGCGCTCCACCCCGGCACCACGATCATCCGCAACGCCTCGTCCAACTACATGGTCCAGGACCTCTGCTTCTACCTGCAGAAGCTCGGCGTCGGCGTGGAGGGCATCGGCTCGACCACGCTGGTCGTCACCGGCCAGAGCGTCATCGACTGCGACGTCGACTACGCCCCCAGCGAGGACCCCATCGAGGCGATGTCGCTGCTCGCGGCGGCGATCGTCACCGAGTCCTCGATCACGATCAAGCGGGTCCCGATCGAGTTCCTCGAGATCGAGCTGGCGCTGCTGGAGGAGATGGGGTTCCAGTACGAACGCACCGAGGAGTACGTCGCCCTCAACGAGCACACCCGGCTGGTCGACATCACCACCCAGCCCAGCAAGCTGCGCGCTCCCCTGGACAAGATCCACCCGATGCCGTTCCCGGGCCTCAACATCGACAACCTGCCGTTCTTCGCGGTGATCGCCGCGGTCGCCGACGGCCAGACCCTGCTCCACGACTGGGTCTACGAGAACCGCGCCATCTACCTCGTCGAGCTCAACAAGCTCGGTGGCAACGTCAAGCTGCTCGACCCGCACCGGGTGATGATCGAGGGACCGACCCACTGGTCCGGGACCGAGATCGTCTGTCCCCCAGCGTTGCGGCCGGCCGTCGTCATCCTGCTGGCCATGCTGGCCTCGAAGGGAACCTCGGTGCTGCGGTCGACGTACGTCATCCACCGCGGCTACGAGGACCTCGCGGAGCGCCTCAACCTGCTCGGCGCGAGCATCGAGACGTTCAGGGACATCTAGCGCGGGGTCTACGGGATCGGAACCGTCTGCTCCTCGCGGGAACCCGGGACGACCTCGTCCCCGACGACCAGCTCGGCGACGTACGTCGCACGTGCGGCACCTCGTAGAGCGCGTAGCCCGCACCGTCGACGCGGTGGGGAGCCAGGTCCTCGACCGTCCCGTCCGGCAGCGTGATCCGAACGGCCGTCACGTCCGGGTGGACGGCCCACAGCCACACGAACGAGTCGCCCACCTGGCTGCCGCCGTCGTTGTAGAGCGCGGGGTTGGTGAGGTACCGCTCGGTGGCCATCCCGCAGTCGTCGAGCCCGCGGTGCTCGCCGTACACCTCGCCGATGGTGTTCCACTCGCTGCCGATGAGGTTCTCGTCCTCCTCGATCAGCTCCACACCGTCGACCGGCTGGTCGCACGAGTCGGTCCGCCAGGTCTCCACCAGCAGGTAGGTGCTCCCGTCAACGCTGCCCTCGACGATGATCGACTCGGGCGGGAGGGTCCGGACGTACTCCGACCCCTGCTGCACGTAGGCGCCGGCCGCGAGGGCGACCGGGACGGCGATGACGCCGATCCCGAGCGCGATCCGGCTTCGCCACCACGGGCGTCGCGGGGTCCCCTCCCCCGTCGCCCGTTCCGGAGCGGTCTCGGTGACGGTCGCGGCGACCACGGCGAGATCGCGGCGGAGGCGGGTCTCGAGGTCCTTGTCGCTGGTGGTCCGCCAATCGGCTCACCACGGTCCAGGTCTCGTCGACCTCGGCGGGGAGCACCACCTGCGGCCCGGGCAGGAGAGGTCTCGCCGCCCACCGGAACCGCCGTCGCTGGTGGTCCTTGACCAGGTTGACCACTGACCGGCGTAGGTACGCCGGGGGGTTCTCGAGGTCGTCCCAGCGGTCGTGGACGGACGCGAACGCCGACTGCACCACGTCCTCGCTCAGCTCGCGGGACCCGCACAGGAGGTAGGCGAGGCGCAGCAGGTCCACACGGTGGGCCCGGTAAGCGGTTTCAAGGTCGAGCGCACCCGCTCGCTCGTCTGACGTCATCACACCCCCTACGTCGTTGGAGGGGGCAGCAGCGTTGCACCGGCGCGAGAATCAGCTGAAAAGCGTCTCCACCCACGCCCGGGCGGCCGCACGACCGGCCGGAGGTGCCGTCATGTCGGCGGTGATCTTCGGCAGCGGAGCCGTGTGCTGGCTGGCGTTGCGGTGCCAGTCGTTCTCCGCCTCGATCAGCGTGCCCAGGTCGGCCCGGGCGAGGAAGACGCCGTGCCCGTCCGGACACCGGCTCACCAGACCGTCGGCGAGCGCCCGGCTCTCCATGTCGGTGCCACAGCGAGGACACGTCAAGGTCTCCATGCTGCGACGGTACCGCCCCCGCAGCCCGATCTCCGGTAGAACTGCGGGGTGACACCCCGGACCGGCTACCCCTACCTCGACGCGGTCCTCGACCGCCCGGGGTCGGTGCTGGCCTTCGCGCACCGCGGTGGCGCCTACCACCCCGACATCGAGGGGCTGGAGAACACCCTGGCGGCCTTCCGGCACGCCGACGAGCTCGGGTACACCTACCTCGAGACCGACGTCCACGCCACCAGCGACGGCGTCCTGCTCGCCTTCCACGACGCCGTCCTCGACCGGGTCAGCGACGCCCGCGGCGAGATCGCCCGGATGAGCGCGGCGGAGGTGGCCCGGGCCCAGGTCGGCGGGCTGGAACGGGTCCCGACCCTCGCCGCACTGTTCGACGAGTTCTCCCACAGCCGTTTCAACATCGACCTCAAGGCCGACGCCGCCGTACCCCTGCTCGCCCGGTTCATCGCCGAGCGCGACGTCTGGGACCGCGTCCTTGTCGGCTCCTTCTCGGGTCGCCGGCTGCGACGCTTCCGCACGCTCACCGGTGGCCGGGTGCCGACGTCGGGTCACCCGGCAGAGGTCATCGCCTACCGGGTCCTGCCCAGTGGGCGGCTGGCCCGGCTGCTCACCGGTGGCCGGGCTGCCGCACTCCAGCTCCCCCACCGCCACCGCGGCGTCCTGCTGACGACCCCCGGCCTGGTACGCCGTGCGCACCGGGCCGGCCTGCACGTCCACGTGTGGACCGTCGACGACCCGGCCGAGATGCAGCTCCTGCTCGACCGTGGTGTCGACGGCCTGATGACCGACCGCACCGACATACTCAAGGGAGTGCTCGTCCGCCGCGGGCAGTGGAGGGAAGAACCATGACCGACTCGCCCGACGGCCCGACCGGCATCGCCGACCTGCGTCCCCTGGCCCGGGCGAAGGAGCAGAAGGCCTGGTACTGGTACGACTGGGCCAACAGTGCCTACGTCACCACGATCGGGACGGTCTTCTTCGGTCCGTACTTCATCGGCCTGGCCGAGAACGCCGTGGGCGAGGAGGGACGCTTCGAGTTCCTGGTGTTCAGCATGCCTCCCGGCGCGATCTTCTTCTGGCTGATCACCCTGTCCACGATCCTGTCGGCGCTCCTGCTGCCGCCCCTGGGCGCCCTCGCGGACCGGACCGCCAACAAGAAGGGGCTGCTCGGCGGGTTCGCCTGGGCCGGCGCACTCTTCGCCACGCTGATCTTCTTCGCCACCGGTGACAACTGGCTCCTGGCTGCGGTGGGGATCGTGGGCGGCAACATCTGCCTCGGTGCCGCAGGCGTCATCAACGACTCGATCCTGCCCCTGATCTCGACCGAGGACGAGCGCGACCGCGTGTCGTCGCGCGGGTGGGCGTTCGGGTACCTCGGAGGTGGTCTCCTCCTGGTCCTCAACCTCGTGGTGTTCCTCGGGCACGACGCGATCGGGCTCTCGGAGGCCCTCGCCGCCCGCCTGTGCATGCTCTCGGCGGCGGTCTGGTGGGCCGGTTTCACCCTCATCCCGTTCCTCAGGCTCCGCAACCACGAGCCGGTCCACGTCGTGGCGGAGAGCGGCGGCCTGCTGCGGCAGAGCTTCGGCCAGCTGTTCGCCACCGTCAAGGACATGCGCCGCTACCCGGTGACGCTCACGTTCCTCTTCGCCTACCTCTTCTTCAACGACGGGATCCAGACGGTGATCGCGTCCTCGGCCGTCTATGGCGCCGAGGAGCTCGACCACAGCCAGACCATCCTGATCGCCACCATCCTGCTGGTGCAGTTCGTGGCGTTCGGCGGTGCCCTGGTGTTCGGCCGGGCCGCGGGCCGGTACGGCGCGAAGCAGGTGATCCTGGTGGGGCTCGGGATCTGGATGGTGATCGTGACCGCAGCGCTCTTCCTGCCCGCGAAGAACGTCCCGCTGTTCCTGCTGCTCGGCGTCGCCATCGGCGTCGTGCTCGGCGGCACTCAGGCGCTGGCCAGGTCGTACTTCTCGCTGCTGATCCCGCGCGGCAAGGAGGCTGAGTACTTCAGCTTCTACCACGCGATGGACCGGGGGACCTCGTGGTTCGGGACGGCCACCTTCGCGATCGTGCTCTCGCTCACCGACTCCTACCGGCCGGCCATCTTCGCCCTGATCGTGTTCTTCCTGGTCGGTGGCTTCCTGCTGCACCGGGTGGACACCGCCCAGGGCATCCGGGACGCCGGGAACGACGTTCCGGCCGTCATCTGAGCGGGACCCGGCGACCCACCGCTGATTTCCGGAATTGTGGCCGCCCCACTAGCGTTGAAAGGGTTGAGACGTCAAGGGCTGGGTAGGTTCGTCATGAGACCCGAATTCCTACGTCTCATATTTGTCAGCGGGGGAACAACAGTTTTGGAGGTGGCTCAATGGCGGAGAGAACGCTTCGTGGAGCCCGACTCGGCGGTCAGAGTTTCGAGGACGAGCGTGGCATCGAGTTCGCGGCCCGTCAGCAGGTCGGATACCGGTGCCCGCAGGACCACGTGTTCGAGATCACGATGTCGGTCGAGGCCGACGTCCCCGCAGTCTGGGAGTGCCCGCGCTGTGGTGCCGAGGGCCTGAGCGTCTCCGGCATCGAGAAGGTGGTCAAGGCCGAGAAGCCGGTCCGCACCCACTGGGACATGCTGCTCGAGCGCCGCTCGGAGAAGGAGCTCGAGGACATCCTCAAGGAGCGCCTCGAGCTGCTGCGTGGCGGCGAGATCGGCCCCGCCCACCTGCACCGGGCCTCGGCCAAGAAGAAGCGGGTCAGCTGACCCGCAGGCTCAGGGCCCGTCGTCGATGACTTCGCCCCGGACCACGGATCCTCCGGATCCAGGTCCGGGGCGCGTCACATTTGAGGCACCGAGCAGGCGACGCGCGATCAGCTGCGTGAGCAGTCGCCGGGCGAGCGGCCGGGTGACCGGCACGATCAGCAGGATGCCGAACGCGTCGGTGACGAACCCCGGGCTGAGCATGAGCGTCCCGCCGACCAGGATGAGCGCCCCGTCGGCGAGCTCCCGGGCCGGCATCCGGCCGGTCTCCAGGGCCACCCTCAGGGCCTGCCACGCCTTGCCGCCCTCGCGGCGGATCAGCCAGGTGCCGATGATGCTGTCCACGACCAGCAGCAGGATCGTCCACCACGGCCCGATCACCTGACCGACCTGGATCAGGACGAAGATCTCCAGCAGCGGCACGCCTACGAACAGGGCGGCCAGCAGGGGCCGAAGCCAGCGCCGTCCGGTCATCGACGCGACCCCACGAGGCGGCGTACCTGACCGGCGCGCTCGCGCAGGCCCCACCGGGTGATCCGGCCCAGTGACTCCAGCGCGACCGCGCCACTCATCTTGGAGTCTCCGCGGACCCGCTCGACGAACTCGATCGGGACCTCGCGGACCGTGAGGCCGGCCCGGAGGGTGCGGGTGACCAGGTCGGTCTGGAAGACGTAGCCGTTGGATCGGACGCTGGCCAGGTCGATCTTCTCGAGCGTCTGGCGACGGAAGAGCCGGAAGCCGGCGGTCGCGTCGTGCACGTCGATGCCGAGCAGCACCCGCACGTAGAGGTTGCCGCCCCGGGACAGCGCCTCGCGGTGCCTCGGCCAGTTCACGATCGAGCCACCGGGCACCCAGCGGGAGCCGATCACGAGGTCGGCGTCCTCGAGTGCGTCGAACAGCCGGCCGAGCTGCTCGGGCTGGTGGGACCCGTCGGCGTCCATCTCCCCGATCACGTCGTAGCCGGCGTCGAGTGCGGTGCCGAAGCCGTGGAGGTAGGCCGCACCGAGCCCACCCTTGTCCTGGCGGTGGAGGACCCGAACCTGGGGGTCTGCGGCCGCCAGCTCGTCGGCGATCCGGCCCGTGCCGTCGGGTGAGCTGTCGTCGACGACCAGCACGTCCACGGCGGGGTGCGCGGCCCGGAGCCGGGCCACGATCCAGGCGATGTTGCCCGCCTCGTTGTAGGTGGGGACCACCATCACCACGCGTCCGAGGGCACCGGTGCCCTCTGCATCGCCGGTCATCCGTCCACCCCTCCCGTGCGCTGCCTCCGACGATACGGGAGCGCGCCCAGCACCAGCGCGAGCAGCGCCGCGACCAGGCAGGCCCGGCCAACCCACGGTCCGATCCGGACCGCGGGCGTCAGGTCCTGCGACAGCCCGACCTCCTCCACCAGCACCGCCCGGGTCCGGGGGTCGGCCTGGGCGAGGACCGTCCCGTCGGGCGCGATCACGCCCGAGACGCCGTTGGTGGCGGCCACCAACACGTAGCGGCCGGTCTCGATGGCCCGCAGTCGGGTGATCTCGAACTGCTGGTCGATCTGGCCGGTGTGGATGAACATCGCATTGGAGGTCTGGACGACGAGCAGCTCGGCGCCCTCGTGCAGCTGCGCGTGGATGCCGTCGTCGTACGCCACGTCGAAGCAGATCGCGTCTGCGATGGCCGCACCGGTCACGTCGAGCGGTTCGACGCGGGTGCCGCTCAGCATGTCCCGCGGGATCAGCGAGAGCTTGCCGAAGTTGCTGCGGAACACGCTGCGCCAGGGGATGTACTCGCCGAACGGCACGGGGTGGCGCTTCGTGTAGCGGTCCCCCGCACCGGTGTCCGGGTCCCAGACGATCCCCTGGTTGAGCACGTGCTCGGTCCCGGCGTCGACCATGGCCCCGACCAGGATCGGCACCCCGATCGCCGCCGAGGCCTCCGCGATGCCCGCGTTGATGTCGCCGTCGTTGAAGGGGTCCACGGCCGTCGAGTTCTCCGGCCAGAGCACGAAGTCGGGGAGCGCCTCGTCACCCGCGGCCACGTCCCCGGCCAGGGCGACCGTCGCGTCCACGTGGTTCTGCGTCACCTGTCGGTGGTCGAGCAGGATGTCCGACCCGTCACCGGGCACGTCGCCCTGGACCACGGCCACCGTGCGGTGGTCGGTGATCTCCGGTGAGTACGGCGCCAGGGCCGGCAGCATGCCCGCCGCGAGGACGGCGACACCGACGCCACCGGCGACGAGCCGCCGACGACCGGTGCTCGCGACCAGCCACGCGAGGCAGGAGCCCAGGAGCGCCAGGAGGAACGCGACCCCGGCGTTGCCGACGTACGGCAGGGCCTTCTCCCACGGCGTCCCCGCCGTGGCGTAGGCCAGCCGCCCGAACGGCATGCCGCCGAAGGGCCAGGTCGACCGGAGCGTCTCCACACCGACCCAGGCGGCCGCGACCCACAGCGGCCACAGTCGGCGGGTCGACAGCGCCGCGACGACGGCGCCCAGGAGCGCGAAGAACAACGACTCCAGGGCAGACAGGGCGATCCACGCGTCGGGCCCGACGGCACGCATCCAGAACATGGAGACGTAGCTGAAGCCGATACCGAAGCCGAGGCCGGGGAGCCAGGCCCGCCGGGCCGGAAGGCCGCGGACGCAGAGGACCAGCCCGGCCAGTGCGAACGGGATGAGGAGGGCGACGCCCACGGGCTCGAACGCGAGGGCGAGGAGGACGCCCGCGAGCAAGGCGGGACCAGTCCTGAGGAGCACGGTCGCAAAGGTACCCAAGGGTGGTGCAGATTGCCGGAAGGGCCCCGGGTCCTTCGGTCCAACCTGACGCCGGCTGGCTGCCGAGATCACGCTGTTGTCTAGGGAACGAGGGACCCTTCCGCATCCGCTCTCGAGGGGCGGGACCGACCTCCGCGAACAGTGTCAGAGCGATGGTGGCGACCCATCCTCCGACACAGCCACTCGGACGCCGGTCCGCCGGCCACGATCTGCATGAGCGGACAGCGGAAACATTGGATCGTGACAGGGGGTACTGTCAACCGCCTCCTGACCTGCGGTGATACGCATACGCGCAGGTCAGCGGGTAGCCACCTCGAAAACATTCAAACGCAAAAATTTCGGGGCGCCCGGCGTGTCGCGACGGGACGCGCCGGATCAGCCGGGTACGACGACCGTTCCGGTTGCCGTGGTGGCCAGGATCGGCTCGTCCAGGACTGCTGCGGCACCCGGGGACTCGGTGGTGGCTGCCCCTCGTGCGACGACCTCGACAGTGAAGTCCATGACCCGTGAGCGGGTGCCCACCCGGGTGATCTCGCACGTGATCTCGAGGACGTCGCCGGCCCGGACCGGCGCCAGGAACTGCACGTCGGAGTACGACGCGAACAGTCCCTCGTCGTTGTCGGTCAGGATGCACGTCTCCGTGGCCACGTCACCGAAGAGCCCGAGGCTGTAGGCACCGTCGACCAGGTTGCCGGCGTAGTGGGCGTGCGAGTACGGCACGTAGCGGCGGTGGACGACGCGGGTGCCGACGGTGGCGCGGGTGGGCTGCGGGGCCATCAGGATGCCTTTCGGGCCGAGATCCGGTGGACGATGAAGCTGGCGACCTCGCCGGGCGTCGTACCTCTGGCGAAGACGCGGTCGACTCCGAGGTCGTCGGCCATGGCCTCGTCGAAGCGGGGGCCGCCCACGACGAGGAGCGGGCGCCGCGCGGGTGGGTAGGCCTCGCGGAAGGCCGCCGACATCTCGCGGGTGTTGAGCAGGTGGGCATCGCGCTGGGTGACGACCTGGGAGACGAGGACGGCGTCCGCCTTCTCCTGCAGGGCGCGCTCGACCAGCTGGGGCACGGAGACCTGGGCGCCGAGGTTCACGACCTTGAGCTCGCGGTAGTACTCGAGGCCCTTCTCCCCCGCGAAGCCCTTGATGTTGAGGATCGCGTCGATGCCGACGGTGTGTGCGTCGGTGCCGATACAGGCGCCGACGACGGTGAGTCGTCGCCGGAGCGACCGCTTCACCTCCGCGTTGACCTCCTTCGGCGTGAGCAGCGGGTAGTCGCGCTCGACGATCTCGACCTTGCTGGGGTCGACGAGGTGGTGCACGCGGCCGTAGACCACGAAGAAGGTGAAGTCCGGCCCCATCGGCTTGGCGTGCACGACCATGGCCGGGTCCATGCCCATCTTGTTGGCCAGCTGGGCGGCGGCGCCCTCGGCGACCTTCGAGTGCGCCATCGGGAGCGTGAAGGACAGCTGGACCATGCCGTCGCCGGTCGTGTCGCCGTACGGACGAATGATCTTCGACTCGGTCATCGGTCGCCTTCCAGGATCTCGGTGGCGGGGTTGTAGTAGTCGCGGGCCTTCCTGGCGACACCTTCTAGGCCGCGGCCCTTGTCGGCCGGACGCTTCATCAGGCCGAACGTGCCGTCGGCAATCGCGTCGAGCAGGCCGTTGTCGTGGCCCTCGATGTCCTTGAGCAGCTGGATCGAGTCGCCGAGCACCTCCTGGGCGCGGTTGACGATGAAGCCGCCGGGCTTGGGTGCGAAGTCCTCGTGCAGGTTGCCGGCGGCATTCATGACGTAACGGACGTTCTGCAGCGCGAGGTCGCGGTCGGAGAGCCACGGTGTGACGACGGCCTCGGTCATCATCCCGACGAGCAGGATGCCCTGGTCGGTCAGCGCGCCGACGAGGTTGAAGAAGCCGTCGAGGAGATAGCCCTTGAAGACGTCGCCGGTCATGTGCCGCGTCGGCGGCATCCACTTGAGCGGCGCCTTCGGGAACAGGTCGCGCGCCAGCATCGCGTGCGCGAGCTCGAGGCGGAACGAGTCGGGCACCTCGGGGTCGATCTCGAACGCGTGCCCGAGGCCGAGCTGCCAGTCCTCGAGGCCGGCCTCCTTGGCGAAGTACTCGTTGAGGAGTTGGCTGGTCGTCACGGTGTGCGCGGCCTCGACCGCGTCGGCGGTGGTGAGGTAGTTGTCCTCGCCGGTGTTGATGATGATGCCGGCGCGGGCGTGGACCTGGCGGCTGAAGCGCTGGTCGACGAAGGTACGGATCGGGTTGATGTCGCGGAAGAGGATCCCGTACATCGAGTCGTTGAGCATCATGTCGAGCCGCTCGAGGCCGGCCAGGGCCGCGATCTCCGGCATGCAGAGCCCGGAGGCGTAGTTGGTCAGCCGGACGTAGCGGCCGAGCTCCCGGCTCGTCTCGTCGAGGGCCGCGCGCATCAGGCGGAAGTTCTCCTGGGTGGCGTAGGTCCCGGCGAAGCCCTCCCGGGTCGCGCCCTCGGGCACGAAGTCGAGCAGGCTCTGCCCGGTGCTGCGGATGACGGCGATGACGTCGGCGCCCTCGCGGGCGGCGTTCTGCGCCTGCGGGATGTCCTCGTAGATGTCGCCGGTGGCGACGATGAGGTAGATCCACGGTTTGCGGGGTGCGTCACCGACCTTGGCGATCATCCGCTCGCGCTCGACGCGGCGGCGGTCGATCTGCTTGATGCCCTTGGCGACGGCCTTGTGCGCCGCTGCCCTGGCCCTCACTTCGTCCCTGCCGTCGGGAAGGTGGAACGTGATCGAGCCGGCGGACGCCTTCTGGGCGAGCGTCTCCAGGTCATCGGCCTCGCCGCGCACGAGCGCGTCCCACACCGGGAGGGCGAGGCCGTGCTCGAGACCGACGTCCGCGCGCACGACATCGGCAAGCCGGTTGACCCAGGGCGTGCCCTCGGAGTCGGCGCCGGCCAGACCGGCCAGCCGCAGCGTGGCGCGCTCGACGGAGACGGTGGTGTGCTTCTTCGCGGTGGTGACGATCGGCCTGCCGACGCGCTTTGCCAACGTGCGAGCCTCGCGGATCTGCGCGGTGTCGAGGCCGAGCTTGCCGGTGGTCTTCACAGCCGGCCCTCGAAGAGTCCACGGACGCCGGCGTTGCCCCGGAGCAGCTCCATGGCGTACGCCGCATGGCCGGGCACGTAGCCGTTGCCGACGACCATCCGGACGTCGGCGGCCAGGCCCTCGGCGCCGAGGGCCGCGGCCGAGAAGGAGGTGGCCATCGAGAAGAAGATGACGGTCCCGCGCTCGGCGGTGGCCAGGATCGCGCCGCCCTCGCAGCCGGGCACATCGACGCACACGACAGTGACGTCGGCCGGTCCCCCGGCCTTCGCGACGGCATCGCGCAGGGCGATCGGGTCGCGGGCGTCGGCGATGACCACCTCGTCGGCGAGTCCGGCACCCGTCAGCAGCTCGGCTTCCCTCGCGTGTGGCACGACGCCGATCAGCCGACCCGCGCCCGCCTGCCTGGCGGCGGCCAGGCTCAGGGAGCCGGATTTGCCGCCCCCACCGATCACGGCCACCGTCGGCTCGACGTAGTCCGCGACGACGCGAGCGGTGAGCGCGGGGGCGCCACAGACGTCCATGACGCTCAAGGACAACGCCGGGTCGAGATCGTCGGGGATGACTGCCGCGATGGAGCGACCGAACAGGACGGCGTACCCGTCACAGGGGACCTGCTCGCTGCGGCCGTCCCACTGCGTCAGCTCGTCCTCGATCACGAGCGGCGTGAGGGTCAGGCTGACCAGGGTGGCGACACGGTCGCCGACCTTCAGGCCGAGCGTCGACTCGGGGCCGACCTCCTCGACCGTGCCGACGAGCATGCCGCCCGAGCCGGTGACCGGGTTGTGCATCTTGCCGCGGGTGCTGACGATGTCGAGCACTTCTGCGCGCACCTTGTCACCGTCGTGGGCGTGCTCGCCCTCGAGTTGGCGGAAGGACGCCGCGTCGAGGTTGAGCATCGCAACGCGCACGCGCACCTCGTCGGGCCACAGCT
>JBKJUE010000081.1:0-36219 GCA_046590395.1 Nocardioides sp. | reverse complement strand
CGACCTGTGACTGCAACATCGCCCCCCTGTGCCGACGCCACCACCGACTCAAGACCCACGCCGGCTGGCGCTACACCGTCATCGAGACCGGCGTCTGGCTCTGGTCAGACCCCCACGACCAACAGTTCCTCCGCGACCACGAAGGCACCCTCGACGTCACCCCCGCCGACCGCCCGGTCAACAGCTGTCGCGCAGGACCCGCACCACCTCGACCCGAGCTCAGCGCAGCCGCACCGACAGGCAGGTCACGCAGCCCTCGAGCTTCTCGAACTCGCTGATGTCGACGGCGACCACGCGGAGGCCGCGCGCCTCGAACAGTTCCTGCGTGCGAGGCGCACTCGTCGACATCAGCACGGTGTCGCCGTCGAGCAGGACGACGTGGGCGCCCGGCTCCTCGGGCACGGGCAGGAAGGTCTCCCATACGCCCGGGTCGTCGACGAGCGGCTCGAACCCGATCACGGTCCCGTCCGGCAGGGCGGTCACCGCGGACTTGAGGTGCAGGACCTTCGTGAGGGGCACGCCCACCACCGTGGCGCCGAGCGGGGCGAGCAGCTCCGTCAGCTGGTCGACGGCCGCCTTGTTCGTGCGCCCACCGAGGCCCACCCACACCGTGCCGCCGAACTTGAGCACGTCCCCGCCGTCGAGGGTGCCGGGCTCCTCGATCCGCGCGATCCGGTAGCCGAGGTCCGTCAGGGTCTGCTCGGTGCCGGTCGTCTCCGGCTTGCGCTCGTCGGCCCCGGGGCGGGCGATGACCGCCAGGTCGCCGTAGACGAGCACCGTGTCCTCGACGAACGCGGCGTCCGGGCAGTCGTCGGCGGGCGGCACCTCGAGCGTCTCCCAGCCTTCGGCCTCGAGAGCCGCGACGTACCCGTCCCACTGGCGCAGGGCGAGGTCCGCGTCGACGGGCGTCCGGTCGATGTGGGTGACCAGGCCCTCGGCGAGGCGGGGGCTGGGGCGGCGGACGAGAGCGCGGTTCATTCGATGATCCTGTCAGGAGACGAGGGGGGAGATGAGGCGGGCGACGCGGCTCGGACGGCCGGTGAGCCGCTCCTCGCTGTCCGCCCAGGTCATCGCGTGCAGGCCGGCGTTGACCCCCAGCCAGCGCAGGGGTTCGGGCTCCCACGAGCGCGACCGGTGGTTGACCCAGGGGAGTCCGACCAGGTCCGTGTCGCGCCCCAGGACCAGGTCGCGCAGGGTGCGGCCGGCGAGGTTCGTCGTACTCACACCGTCGCCGACGTAGCCCCCGGCCCAGCCCACGCGGGTGACCGGGTCGAGCCCGACCGAGGCGCACCAGTCCCGCGGGACACCGAGGGCGCCGCCCCAGGCATGGGTGACCCGGGTGCACGCCAGCGCCGGGAACAGCTCGACGAGGGTCTCCCGCAGGCGTCCGAAGACCCGTTCGTCCCGGTCGAAGCCCGGACGGACCCGCGACCCGAAGTGGTACGGCGCTCCCCGTCCGCCGAAGACGATCCGGTCGTCGGCCGTGCGCTGTCCGTAGATGATCAGGTGCCGGTGGTCGGTGAACGTCTCGAAGCGCCGCAGACCGATCTCGTCCCACAGCGAAGCCGGCAGCGGCTCGGTGGCGATGACGAGCGAGTACACCGGTGCGACCCGGCGGCGGAGGCCCGGGAGAGTCGCGGTGTAGCCCTCGGTTGCCCGGATCACCGTCTCCGCCCGGACGGTGCCGCGGGCGGTGGTGAGCCGACCTGGCTCGAGCCGTTGCACCCGGGTGTGCTCGAGGACCTGCACTCCACGGCCCTCCACCGTGTCGGCCAACCCCCGGACCAGGCGGAGCGGGTGCACGGCTGCGCAGTCGGGCGTGTACGTCGCCCCGAGGACACCGGTCGCCGACACGATCTCCTGTGTCCGCTCGGCATCGACCAGGTCGATCTCCGCCGCGTCGCGTCCCCAGGTCCGTGCCTCGTCGACCTCGGCGCGGGCGCGCTCGAGCTGCGAGCTGCTCCGGATCAGCGAGACCGTCCCACCGCGCCGGTAGTCGGCATCGATGCCCTCGTCCGCGAGCACCGTGCCGACCTCGTCGACGGTCGCCCGCATCGCCGCGTGCTGCGCGAGCGCCGCGTCGCGGCCGCCCATCCGGGCCAGGGTCGACAGTGAGGCGGGAAAGAGCGCCGAGCACCACCCGCCGTTGCGTCCGGACGCACCGAATCCCGCGGTCTCGGCCTCGAGCACGGCGATCCTCAGGTTCGGCTCCGCGGCCGTCAGGTAGTAGGCCGTCCAGAGCCCGGTGAAGCCCGCGCCGACGATGGCGACGTCGACCGCGAGGTCGCCCTCGAGCGTCGACCGCGGAGCTGGCGGGGGAGCCGTGTCGGCCCACAGCGAGTGGCTCAGCGGACGCCCCACGAGTAGGTCTGCTTGCGCAGCTTGAGGTACATGAAGGTCTCCGTGGAGACGACTCCCTCGATGGTGCGGATCCTCCCGGAGATCAGCTCGAGCAGGTGGTCGTCGCTCTCGCAGACCACCTCCGCCAGTACGTCGTACGTCCCAGCGGTGACCACGACGTAGTCGACCTCCCTCAGCTCGGCCAGTGCGTCAGCAACGCTGTCGAGGGGTCCGGCGACCCGGATGCCGACCATGGCCTGCCTGGCGAAACCGAGCTCGAGCGGATCGGTCACCGCGACCACCTGCATGACCCCGGCGTCGATCAGGCGCTGCACCCGCTGGCGGACCGCGGCCTCGGACAGGCCCACGACCTTGCCGATGGCGGCGTACGAACGCCGGCCGTCCTGCTGGAGCTGTTCGATGATCGCCTTGGACACGTCATCGAGGGGTGGCGCGGCACGGTCCGGTTTCCTGCTCATGGCGGGTAATGGTGTCAGGGGTGCCGCTGAGTAACAAGCATGTTGCGGCGGGTCAATTCGCGTGATTTCGTAGCAGAATGGGGAATCGGACAACGGAATCGCTTGTCGCGGTGGCTGGTGCGTGACACGATCCGAACCGACCAGACACGATCTCGAGGAGGCCCCCGGATGAATTCAGGCTGGCACAGCGGATCACGTGGCACTACGGCCGTCGACCGGCTGGCCGCCCAGGTCGCCCGGGAGCTGGGCGTGCGGGCCGGCGTCTCGCGGCGAGGGTTCCTCCGCGGCTCCGGGATGTCGGCAATGGCCGTGACGGCCGGCGGGCTGCTCGTGTCGTGCGGGACCGACGCGACCAAGCAGACCGCCGAGACGTGCAAGAGCACCGACCTGAGCGACTCCGAGAAGGAGCTGGTGTTCTCCAACTGGCCGCTGTACGTCGACGAGAAGGGAAAGACCTACCCGACGATCGACGGCTTCGAGTCCGAGACCGGGATCCAGGTCACCTACAACACCGATGTCAACGACAACAACCAGTTCTTCGCCAAGGTGCGCAACCAGCTCGGCGCCTGTGAGCCGACCGGTCGCGACATCATCGTGCTCACCGACTGGATGGCCGCCCGGATGATCGGCCTCGGCTGGATCCAGGAGCTCGACATGTCGGCGATGCCGAACGTCGAGGCCAACCTCACCGACAGCCTCCGCGAGCCCTCCTGGGACCCCGGCCGCAAGTACTCCGTGCCGTGGCAGAGCGGCCTGACCGGGATCGCCTACAACGCCAAGTACACCGGCGAGGTGTCGAGCTTCGAGGAGCTGGTGACGCGCACCGACCTCAAGGGGAAGGTCAGCCTGCTGAGCGAGATGGGCGACACGATGGGCTTCGTCCTCAAGCTCGTGGGAGCCGACCCCAACGACTTCTCCGAGGACGAGTGGGCCGAGGCGCTTGCCCGTCTCGAGGAGATCGTCGCCTCCGGGCAGGTCCGCCAGTTCACCGGCAACGAGTACACCCGCGGCCTTGCGAACGGCGACATCGTGGCCTGCGAGGCGTGGTCCGGTGACGTCATCGCGATGCAGTACGACAACAAGGACATCAAGTTCGTGAAGCCGACCGAAGGCCTGTCGCTCTGGAGCGACAACATGATGGTCCCCAACAAGGCGGATCACCTGGGCAACGCCCAGAAGCTGATGGACTACTACTACGACCCGGAGGTGGCCGCCACCCTTGCGGCCTGGGTCAACTACATCTGCCCGGTGCAGGGTGCCGAGGAGGCGATGGAGAAGATCGACCCGTCGCTGGTCGGCAACCCGCTCATCTTCCCGACGGAGGACGACCTCACCGCCACGTTCGCCTTCATGTCGGTCGACACCAAGGCCCGCGAGGAGTACGACAAGGCGTTCAACCAGGTGATCGGGGCCTGATGCCCGGGACCGGAGCCGATCTCGTCCTCGATGGGGTCACCAAGAAGTTCGGTGCCTTCACGGCCGTCGACGACCTGGACCTGACCGTCCCTGCCGGCTCCTTCTTCGCCCTGCTGGGCCCCTCGGGGTGTGGCAAGACCACGACCCTGCGCATGGTGGCCGGACTCGAGACGCCCACCGCCGGCACCATCACCCTCTCCGGCGAGGACATCTCCCGGCTCAAGCCCTACCGGCGTCCGGTCAACACGGTGTTCCAGAGCTACGCGCTGTTCCCGCACATGAGCGTCGCCGAGAACGTCGCGTTCGGGCTCCGTCGTACCGGCGCGGACGAGATCGACAAGAAGGTCGGCGAGATGCTGGAGCTCGTGGAGCTCGGGCAGTACGCGAAGCGCCGGCCGGCCCAGCTGTCCGGTGGCCAGCAGCAGCGAGTCGCGCTGGCCCGGGCGCTGATCAACCGGCCGCAGGTGCTCCTGCTCGACGAGCCGCTGGGCGCCCTCGACCTCAAGCTCCGCCGCCAGATGCAGATCGAGCTCAAGCGGATCCAGACCGAGGTCGGCATCACGTTCGTCCACGTCACCCACGACCAGGAGGAGGCCATGACGATGGCCGACACCGTGGCCGTGATGAACGCCGGGGTGATCGAGCAGATGGGTCCGCCCATGGAGCTCTACGAGCACCCGCGCACCACGTTCGTGGCCAACTTCCTCGGCCAGTCCAACCTCGTTCGGGGGAGCGTCAGCGGGCCTCAGGGCGACCACGTGGCGGTCTCCGTCGAGGGTTCGCGCCTGCGGGCGCCGGCCACGAGGTCGGAGGGCGCCGACGGCGACGTGTGGGTGGGCATCCGCCCCGAGAAGGTCTTCCTCGCCGCGGGCGGAACGGAGACGGACGGCGGGCTCAACGTCCTGCGTGGCGCCGTCGTGACCGATGTGAGCTACATCGGCGTCAGCACGCAGTACCTCGCCCGGATGAGCTGGGGCCAGGAGCTGATGGTGTTCGAGCAGAACACCGGCGCCCGCGACCACTTCGGCGTCGGCGAGACCGTCGACCTGCACTGGCGGCCCGAGCACACGTTCCTGCTCGACGCCGCCCAGGACGCCACCGCGGGGGTCGAGCGCGGGGACGCAGAGTGAGCGAGCCGGCCGCACCCGAGGAGCGGAGCGCCGGACGCATCGGCTACCTCCTGCTGCTACCGGCGGCCCTCTGGCTGGGTGTCTTCTTCGTGGTGCCGCTGGTCTCGCTGATCAGCACCTCGCTCTACGACCCGGCGGGCTCGCTCGAGCTGGGGTACCAGATGACCGGAGAGGTCGCCAACTACGTCACCGTGCTCGGCGACTACCGCGACCAGTTCCTGCGGTCCCTCGCGTACGCCGGGTTCGCCACCGTCGCCTGCATCCTGCTCGGCTATCCGCTGGCCTACGCGATCGCCTTCAAGGCTGGTCGCTGGCGCAACCTGATGCTGGTCGCGGTGATCGCGCCGTTCTTCACCTCCTTCCTGATCCGGACCCTCTCGTGGCAGCTGCTCCTCGCCGACCAGGGCTGGTTCGTCGAGACCCTTCAGTTCCTGCACCTGCTGGGGGAGGACGGCCGGTTGCTCGCGACGCCGTTGGCGGTGGTGACCGGGCTGACCTACAACTTCCTGCCGTTCATGGTGCTGCCGCTGTACGCGTCCCTGGAGAAGATCGACCCGCGGCTGATGGAGGCGGGGGCCGATCTCTACGCGTCGCCGTTCACGACCTTCCGCAAGGTGACCCTGCCGCTGTCCATGCCGGGGCTCGTCGGCGGAACGCTGCTCACGTTCATCCCCGCGGCCGGCGACTACATCAATGCCGAGCTGCTCGGGAACACGCGCACGCAGATGATCGGCAACGTCATCCAGAACCTGTTCGACGGCGGCTCCTACCCCGAGGCCGCGGCGCTGTCGGTGACCCTGATGGCCGTGATCGTGGTGCTGGTGCTGGTCTACATCCGGCGCGCCGGGACCGAGGAGCTCATCTGATGGGGCGCTTCGGGAAGTGGGTCAGCGACCACCTCGTGCTGGGGGTGGCGCTGCTGGTGCTGTTCTACATGTTCGTGCCGATCTTCGTGGTCGTCCTGATGTCGTTCAACGCGCCCGGCTCGCGCAACAGCTACCAGTTCGACGGCTTCACGCTCGACAACTGGCTGCACCCGTGCGAGCCCAACGGCATGTGCGAGTCCGTCGTGCTGTCCGTCCAGATCGGCCTGCTCGCGACCATCGGGGCCACCCTGCTCGGGACACTCATGGCGTTCGCGCTGGTCCGCCACCGGTTCCGCGGCCGCGCCGTGGCCAACGTCTTCACGTTCCTGCCGATGGCGTCGCCCGAGATCGTCATGGGCTCCTCGCTGCTGGCGCTCTTCGTCACGGCCGGGTTCGCGGGAGCGCTCGGCTTCTGGACGATCCTGGTCGCGCACATCATGTTCTGCCTGAGCTTCGTCGTGGTGACGGTCAAGGCACGACTGGCCGGCCTCGACCCGAGGCTGGAGCAGGCGGCCATGGACCTCTACGCCAACGAGTGGCAGACGTTCTGGCGGGTCACGTTTCCGCTGGTCTTCCCCGGCATCCTGTCGGCCGCGCTGCTCAGCTTCTCGCTGTCCTTCGACGACTTCATCATCACCAACCTCAACGCCGGCCAGGAGGTCACCTTCCCGATGTACGTCTGGGGTGCCGCCCAGCGCGGCATCCCGCCGCAGATCAACGTGATCGGCACGATCATGTTCCTGCTCGCGCTCACCCTGGTCGTGGCCGGCGAGCTCGCCAGCCGCCGTCGGGCGGCCCGGTGACCGTGCGCACGATCGGCCACTGGCGCGCGGGTGCACCCTGGGCGGGTGGCGGCGAGAGGTTCGGCGAGGTCTACGACCCGGCCACCGGTCGGGTCGGCGCCCAGGTGGCGCTCGCCTCCGGTGACGAGGTCGGTGAGATCGTCGCCGAGGCTGCAGTCGCCGGCCGTGAGTGGGCCGCGGCGTCGCTCACCCGGCGCACCTCTGCGCTGTTCGCGTTCCGCGAGGTGCTGTCGCGGCGCCGCGAGGAGGTCGCCGCCGCGATCACCGCCGAACACGGCAAGGTCCTCGACGACGCGCTCGGCGAGGTCCAGCGCGGGCTCGAGGTCGCGGAGTTCGCGTGCGGGGCCCCGCACCTGCTGAAGGGGTCCTACACCGACGGTGCGTCGACCGGCGTCGACGTGTACTCGATGCGGCAGCCGCTGGGTGTCGTGGCCGTGATCTCGCCGTTCAACTTCCCGGCAATGGTGCCGCTGTGGTTCGTGCCGGTGGCGATCGCGTGCGGCAACGCGGTCATCCTCAAGCCGAGCGAGAAGGACCCGTCGGCGTCGCTGCTCATCGCCGAGTGCTGGGCCGAGGCCGGTCTGCCCGCCGGCGTCTTCAACGTCGTCCAGGGCGACAAGGTCGCCGTCGACGGGCTGCTCGAGCACCCGTCCGTCGCCGCCGTCTCGTTCGTCGGCTCGACGCCGATCGCGCGGTACGTCTACGAGACCGGAACCCGGCACGGCAAGCGGGTCCAGGCGCTCGGCGGCGCCAAGAACCACATGGTCGTGCTGCCGGACGCCGACCTCGACGCAGTCGCCGACGCGGCCGTCAGCGCCGGGTTCGGCTCGGCCGGGGAGCGCTGCATGGCGATCTCGGTCGTCGTCGCCGTCGACCCCGTGGCCGACGCCCTCGTCCCGCTCATCGAGTCCCGGATGGCCGGGCTCCGCACCGGCGACGGTCGGCGCGGCTGCGACATGGGCCCGCTCGTCACCGGTGCTCACCGCGACAAGGTGGCCGCGTACGTCGAGGCAGGGGTCGCCGCGGGTGCGTCCCTGGTCGTCGACGGCCGCGAGGTGGTGCCCGACGGGGACGCCGACGGGTTCTGGCTCGGTCCGACGCTGTTCGACCGGGTCGAGCCGGGGATGCCGATCTACGACGAGGAGATCTTCGGGCCCGTGCTGTCCGTTGTCCGGGCTCCGTCGTACGACGATGCCCTGGCGCTGGTCAACGCGAACCCGTATGGCAACGGCACCGCGATCTTCACCACCGACGGAGGTGCGGCCCGCCGCTTCCAGCGCGAGGTCGAGGTCGGCATGGTCGGCATCAACGTGCCGATCCCGGTGCCGATGGCCTACTACTCGTTCGGTGGCTGGAAGTCCTCGCTCTTCGGTGACACCCACGCGCACGGCATGGAGGGCATCCACTTCTTCACCCGCGGCAAGGTCGTCACCTCACGCTGGCCCGACCCCGCCACCCGAACCGGCCTCGACCTCGGCTTCCCGCAACACTCCTGATCGTTGGTTGAGGTGCGAGGTTGCCCAGCAACCGAGCCTCGAAACCCGGTGAGTGAGGCTGGGCGTCGACCGAGGCCCTGCGTCCGTGCGGGGGTTTCGAGGCTCCCCGCTGAGGCTCGTCGCACCTCAACCAACGATGCGGTCAGAGGAGGGTGGAGGCCTTGTCGAGGACGACGCGGAGGATCTGCTCGATCTCGTCGAAGTGCTCCTGGGTGCAGATGAGCGGGGGAGCGAGCTGGACGACCGGGTCGCCACGGTCGTCGGCCCGGCAGTAGAGGCCCTCGTCGTAGAGCGCCTTGGAGAGGAACCCGCGGAGCAGCTTCTCGGCCTCCTCGTCGTTGAAGGTCTCCTTGGTGTCCTTGTCCTTGACCAGCTCGATGCCGTAGAAGTAGCCGTCGCCGCGGACGTCGCCCACGATCGGCAGGTCCTTGAGGCGTTCGAGGGTGGCCCGGAAGCCGGCCTCGTTGTCGCGGACGTTCTCGAGGACCTTCTCGTTCTCGAAGATGTCGAGGTTGGCCATCGCGACCGCAGTCGAGACCGGGTGGCCGCCGAACGTGTAGCCGTGCGCGAACGACTCGTGGCCCTGGAGGAACGGCTCCATCAGCTTCTCCGAGGCGATCATCGCGCCGAGCGGGGCGTAGCCCGAGGTGATGCCCTTGGCGCAGGTGATCATGTCGGGCTGGTAGCCGTAGCGCTCCGCGCCGAACATGTGCCCGAGCCGTCCGAACGCACAGATCACCTCGTCGGAGACCAGGAGGACGTCGTACTCGTCGCAGATCTCGCGGACCCTCTGGAAGTACCCGGGCGGGGGCGGGAAGCAGCCGCCGGCGTTCTGCACCGGCTCCAGGAACACGGCCGCGACGGTGTCGGCACCCTCGTTCTCGATGGCGACCGCGATCTGGTCGGCGGCCCAGCGGCCGAAGGCCTCAGGGTCGCTGCCGTCGAGGAAGCCGCCGGTGATCTCGTGGGCCCGGTAGGCGTTGGTGTTCGGCACCCGGAACGTCGAGGGGACCAGCGGCTCGAACTGCGCCTTGAGCCCGGGGAGGCCGGTGATCGACAGGGCGCCCGCGGTGGTGCCGTGGTAGGCGATCGCCCGGCTGATCACCTTGTGCTTCATCGGCTTTCCGGTGAGCTTGAAGTAGTTCTTGGCCAGCTTCCAGGCGGTCTCGACGGCCTCGCCGCCACCGCTGGTGAAGAAGACCCGGTTGAGGTCGCCGGGCGCGAGGTCGGCGACCCGCTCCGCCAGCTCGATCGCGGACGGGTGCGCGTAGGACCACAGCGGCATGAACGCCAGCTCGCGGGCCTGCTTGGCGGCGGCGTCGGCGAGCTCGGTCCGGCCGTGGCCGAGCTGGCTCACGAACAGGCCGGCCAGCGCGTCGAGGTAACGCTTGCCCTGGGCGTCCCAGATGTAGGGACCCTCGCCGCGCACGATGATCGGCACGTCGGCGGTGTCGTACGTCGAGTGCCGGGTGAAATGCATCCAGAGGTGGTCCTTGGCGGCGCGCTGGAGGTGGTCGTAGTCCGGGTGGCTCATGGCACCATCCTCAGGTCTCCAGCGGGTTTCGGCAAGTGATTCCGTGGCGATTCGTGCGGTTTGACGACGAAATCCGTTGTCCCGCGCCGCCACGGAGGCGCAACTGGTAGGAATCATCCATGACCCGGTACGGCGCGCAGTTCGGTCCCGACATCACCTTCCTCGGCGTGGACCCCGTAGACCTCGACGACCCGGCGGCGCTGGCGGAGGCCGACGTGGTGGTGGTCGGGGCACCGTTCGACGGCGGCACCTCGCACCGCCCCGGAACGAGGTTCGGTCCGCAGGCGATCCGGCAGGCCTGCTACCTGCCCCACGACGGCTCCCGGCCCCACCTGGCGCTCCGGGTCGACGCCCTCCAGGACATCCGGGTCGTCGACGCCGGCGACGTGGAGATGCCGCCCGGTGAGATCGAGCGCGCCCTCGGAGCGCTGGAGGACGCGGTCCACGCCGTCGCTGCCGCAGGTGCGATCCCGCTGGTGCTCGGCGGCGACCACTCCATCGCCCTGGCCGACGCCACCGGCGTCGCCCGCCACCACGGCTACGGCCGGGTCTCGATGATCCACTTCGACGCACACGCCGACACCGGCAACATCGAGTTCGGCTCGCTCTACGGCCACGGCCAGCCGATGCGCCGGCTGATCGAGTCCGGCGCCCTGCGCGGCGACCGGTTCCTGCAGATGGGGCTGCGGGGCTACTGGCCCGGCCCCGAGACCCTGGACTGGATGGCCGAGCAGGACATGCGGTCCTACGAGATGACCGAGATCGGCGCACGCGGCCTGACGGCGTGCCTCGACGAGGCCTTCGAGATCGCACTCGACGACTGCGACGCCGTGTTCCTCTCGGTCGACATCGACGTGTGCGACCCGGGCCACGCGCCCGGCACCGGCACCCCCGAGCCGGGCGGGCTCAGCGCCCGCGAGCTGCTCGACGCCGTACGCCGGATCTGCCTCGAGCTCCCCATCGCGGGGATCGACGTGGTCGAGGTGTCCCCGCCCTACGACCAGTCCGAGATCACCGCCTACCTCGCCAACCGGGTCTGTCTCGAGGCGCTGTCCGCGCTGGCCGCCCGCAAGGTCGGCATCACCCACGACCCGGCCGGACCGCTGCTCGAGGGCCGCTGAGGTGGCGACGCGCTTCGTCAACGGCACGCTCTTCGACGGGCACCAGTACATGGGTGCCGGGTCACTTCTCGTGGAGGGCGGCCGGATCGCCACCGTCGTCGGCGACGAGGCAGCCCTCTCCGGCGCCGGGTCGCACGTCCGGGTGGTCGACCTGCAGGGCGGCCTGCTGGCACCGGGGTTCGTCGACGCCCACGTGCACGCGGTGCAGGGCGGCCTGGAGCGGATCCGCTGCGACCTCTCCGAGGGCGAGACCCGCGAGGACTACCTCGCGATCATCGCCGACCACGCCCGCACGCACCCAGACGCGGAGTGGATCCTCGGCGGAGGCTGGGCGATGTCGGCCTTCCCCGGCGGCACCCCGACCGCGGCCGACCTCGACACCGTGGTGCCCGACCGCCCCGTGTTCCTGCCCAACCGCGACCACCACGGGGCCTGGGTGAACAGCCGGGCGCTCGCGATCGCGGCTGTCGACGCGGACACCCCGGACCCTCCCCACGGCCGCTTCGAGCGCGACGTTGTCGGCTTCCCCTCCGGGACCCTGCACGAGGGGGCCATGCATGCCGTCGCGCGGCACGCCCCGGTCACCGATCCGGACGACTACGACGCCGGGCTGCTGGCGGGCCAGGCCCACCTCCACTCGCTCGGCGTCACCGGGTGGCAGGACGCGATCGTCGGCGACTACGCCGGCATGGACGACCCTGGCCCGGTCTACCTCAGGGCGGCCGAGCGCGGCGACCTCACGGCGTACGTCGTCGGCGCGCTCTGGTGGGACCGCGACCGCGGCGAGGACCAGGTGGCCTCGCTGGTCGAGCGGCGCGCGGCCTACACCCACGGGCGCTTCCGGGCGACCAGCGTGAAGATCATGCAGGACGGCGTCGCCGAGAACTTCACCGCCGCGATGACGTCGCCCTACCTCGACCGCTGCGGCCACGCCACCGACAACCGGGGACACTCTTTCGTCGAGCCGGGCGCCCTCCAGAGGTACGTCGTCCGCCTGGCCGCCGAGGGCTTCCAGGTGCACGTCCACGGGATCGGCGACCGCGGGGTGCGGGAGGCGCTCGACGCGTTCGCGGCGGCCGGGCCCGGCGACCTGCGGCACCAGGTCGCCCACCTCCAGCTCGTGCACCCCGACGACGTGCCCCGGTTCGGGGAGCTCGGGGTCGCCGCCAACCTGCAGATGCTGTGGGCGGTCCTGGACGACCAGATGGTCGAGCTGACCCTGCCGTTCCTGGGGGAGGAGCGGTCCCGCTGGCAGTACCCCTTCGGCGACCTCCACCGCACCGGCGCCCGGCTCGTGGCGGGCAGCGACTGGCCGGTCAGCACGCCAGACCCGCTCGCCGCCATCCACGTCGCGGTCAACCGGACGACGTACGGCGCGGACGGCCGCGAGGGCACCGAGCCGTTTTTGCCGGACCAGGCGCTGGACCTGGCGACCGCGTTCGCGGCGTACACCTCGGGGTCGGCGTGGGTGAACCACCGCGACGACGCCGGGGTGCTCAGGCCCGGAGCCGTCGCCGACCTCGTGGTGCTCGACCGGGACCCGTTCGCCGGCGACCTGCCGGACGTCGGCGAAACACACGTGGTCTCCACGTGGGTCGACGGAATGCCGGTCTTCGAAGCCTGAGGGGCCTGTGAGGACGGATTCCGTGTCGAAGTGCCGGTTGCCCCTACAGATTCCGTCGTTCCGTCGCTAGGCTCGCCACACCGCTGACACACACCCGGAGGTCCGCACACATGGCTGGTACGACGTTCCAGAACGTCATCAACGGCGAGCTCGTCGACGCTGCGTCGGGGGAGACCTACGACGTCATCGACCCGACCACGGGTGAGGTGTACGCGCAGGCCCAGATGTCGGGGGCCGAGGACGTCGACCGGGCGTTCCGGTCGGCCGAGAGGGCCTTTGAGGAGTGGGGGGACTCCACCCCGTCGGAGCGCCAGCGGGCGATGTTGAAGATCGCCGACGCCCTGGAAGCGCGGGCCGACGAGTTCGTGCGCGTCGAGTCGAAGGACACGGGCAAGCCGATCGGGTTCACGAACGACGAGGAGCTGCCACCGGCCATCGACCAGATCCGGTTCTTCGCCGGTGCGGCCCGGGTGCTGGAGGGCAAGTCGGCCGGTGAGTACCTCAAGGACCACACGTCGTTCGTCCGCCGCGAGCCGATCGGGGTGGTCGGCCAGGTGACGCCGTGGAACTACCCGTTGATGATGATGGTCTGGAAGATCGCGCCTGCGCTCGCCGCCGGCAACTGCATCGTCCTCAAGCCCAGCGACACCACACCCGCCAGCTCGATCCTCCTGGCCGAGCTCGCGCAGGAGTTCCTGCCGCCTGGCGTCCTCAACATCGTCACCGGTGACCGCGACACCGGCCGGGCGCTGGTGGAGCACCCGATCCCCCAGCTGGTGGCGATCACGGGGTCGGTTCGCGCGGGCATGCAGGTCGCCCACTCCGGTGCCGACCAGCTCAAGCGGGTGCACCTCGAACTCGGCGGGAAGGCGCCGGTCATCGTCTTCGACGACGCCGACATCGCGGCCGCGGCCGAAGGCATCGCCGGAGCCGGCTACTTCAACGCCGGCCAGGACTGCACGGCCGCCACCCGCGTCCTCGCCGGCCCCGGCGTGCACGACGACTTCGTGGCCGCCCTCGCCGAGCAGGCCCGCAACACGAAGACCGGGCTGCCCGACGACGAGGACGTGCTCTACGGTCCCCTCAACAACGCGAACCAGCTCGAGAGAGTGTCCGGGATGGTCGACCGGCTTCCCGACCACGCGTCGATCCAGGCCGGCGGGCACCGGCAGGGCGAGGCCGGTTACTTCTACGAGCCGACCGTCCTCTCCGGGCTGCGGCAGGACGACGAGCAGATCCAGGACGAGATATTCGGCCCCGTCATCACCGTCCAGCGCTTCAGTGACGAGGCCGAGGCCCTGGCCTGGGCCAACGGTGTGAAGTACGGGCTGGCCTCCTCGGTGTGGACCAAGGACCACGGCCGGGCGATGAGGATGGCCAAGAAGCTCGACTTCGGGGCCGTGTGGATCAACACCCACATCCCGATCGTCGCGGAGATGCCGCACGGGGGCTTCAAGCACTCCGGCTACGGCAAGGACCTCTCCATGTACGGCCTGGAGGACTACACGCGCGTCAAGCACGTCATGTCGTACATCGGTGAGTGAGATGCGGGTCCTCCTGGTCGGCGCCGGCGGCGTCGGCGCCGCGTTCGCCGCCATCGCTGCCCGTCGGTCCTTCTTCGAGGCGATCGTGATCGCCGACCACAACGTCGCGAGCGCCGAGCGGGCAGCGGCCGTGGACGACCGCTTCACGTCGGCGCAGGTCGACGCGTCGTCGTCGGAGTCCGTCGCCGCGCTGTGCCGCGAGCACGCGATCACGCACGTCATGAACGCCGTCGACCCCCGCTTCGTGATGCCGATCTTCGAGGGTGCCTACGCCGCCGGCGCGGACTACCTCGACATGGCGATGTCACTCTCCCGCCCGCACCCGGAGACGCCGTACGAGAAGTGCGGCGTGAAGCTGGGCGACGAGCAGTTCGCGGCGTCGGGTGACTGGGAGTCGGCCGGACGCCTCGCCCTGGTCGGGATCGGCGTCGAGCCCGGGCTGTCCGACGTCTTCGCCCGGTACGCCTCGGACCACCTCTTCTCCGAGATCGATGAGCTCGGCACCCGCGATGGCGCCAACCTCACCGTCGAGGGGTACGACTTCGCTCCCTCCTTCTCCATCTGGACCACGATCGAGGAGTGCCTCAACCCGCCGGTCATCTGGCAGGACGGCGAGTGGTTCACGACGCCTCCGTTCTCGGAGCCGGAAGTGTTCGACTTCCCCGACGGGATCGGGCCGGTCGAGTGCGTCAACGTCGAGCACGAGGAGGTGCTCCTCATGCCGCGCTGGATCAAGGCGAGACGGGCCACTTTCAAGTACGGCCTGGGTGACGAGTTCATCGAGGTGCTCAAGGTCCTGCACAAGCTCGGTCTCGACAAGGCCGACAAGATCAAGGTCGGGGGAGTCGAGGTGAGCCCGCGCGACGTGGTCGCCGCGAGCCTGCCCAACCCTGCCGAGCTCGGCCCGCTGATGAAGGGCAAGACCTGCGCCGGGCTCTGGGTGACCGGCGCCGGGAAGGACGGCGAGCCGCGGTCGACGTACCTCTACCACGTAGTCGACAACGAGTGGTCGATGCAGGAGTACGGCCACCAGTGCGTGGTGTGGCAGACCGCGATCAACCCGGTCGTCGCGCTGGAGCTACTTGCCGACGGCACGTGGGGTGGCGCCGGCGTGCTCGGGCCGGAAGCCTTCGACGCGGTGCCGTTCCTCGACCTGCTGACCGCCTACGGCAGTCCGTGGGGCATCAAGGAGCTCGATCCCACAACGTAAACCCGGCCCAAGTCTCAAGGTCGCCACGAAAATCGTTGTCAAAGCCTGGTCGAACAATGGAAATCGCAGTCCGGACTTCGCTAGCGTCCTCTCATGTCCACAGCGATCTCCGTGCGGGGTCTCAGCAAGCACTTCGGTGACGTTCGCGCTGTCGACGACCTCGACCTCGACATCGCCGACGGTGAGTTCTTCTCGATGCTGGGGCCGTCGGGCTCGGGCAAGACGACTGTCCTGCGGCTGATCGCCGGGTTCGAGCAACCCACCGCGGGGCAGGTGCGGCTGGGCTCCGACGACGTGACCGGCCGGCCGCCGTACGACCGCGACGTCAACACGGTCTTCCAGGACTACGCGATCTTCCCGCACATGAGTGTGCGGCAGAACGTCGAGTACGGCCTCCGGGTCAAGAGGGTGCCCAAGGACGAGCGACGCAGCCGGGCCGAGCAGGCCCTCGCGACCGTCCGCCTCGAGGGGTACGCCGATCGCCGTCCCCACCAGCTGTCCGGCGGGCAACGTCAGCGGGTCGCCCTGGCCCGGGCACTCGTCAACCGGCCCAAGGTGCTGTTGCTGGACGAGCCGCTCGGCGCCCTCGACCTCAAGCTCCGCCGCGAGATGCAGATCGAGCTCAAGGAGATCCAGCGCGAGGTCGGCATCACCTTCGTCTTCGTCACCCATGACCAGGAGGAGGCCCTGACCATGAGTGACCGGATCGCGGTCTTCAACGAGGGCCGGGTCGAGCAGATCGCCACACCGGTCGAGCTCTACGAGCAGCCCGCCAGCGCGTTCGTCGCGGCGTTCGTCGGGACCAGCAACCTGCTCGACGGTCCGGTCGCAGAACGGCTCCTCGGTGCCCCCGGCTCGTTCATCGTCCGGCCGGAGAAGGTGCGAGTGGTCCGCGCCGACGACGCACCCGCGGGTGACGCGGAGACCTGCGTCGCCCTGGGGAAGGTCCGCGACGTCGTCTACCTCGGGGCGACGACGCACACGGTCGTGGAGCTGGACGCGGGCGCGACCCTGACGGTCGCGCAACAGAACTCGGATCGAGTCGACGCCGATCTCGACCAACGCGACGAACGTGTCGCGCTGGTCTGGCGGCGCGATCACCTGGTGTCCCTGGGCGGGCCTCCCGACCCGGTGGCGTCCCCTGAGGAGGAGACAGAATGAAGCGAAGCACAGCGAAGCGAATGACGGCGGTGACCAGCGCGTTCCTGCTGGCTCTTGCCGCTGGGTGCGGCACCAGCTCGGGCGGGTCGGACGCGGACGACGACGAGAGTGCGGCCGCCGGGTTCACGCCGCCCGACCTCCCGATGAAGGAGGAGATGGGCGAGATGGAAGGTGAGGTCAACATCCTCGCCTGGCCGGGTTATGCGGAGGACGGGAGCACCGACCCGGCGGTCGACTGGGTCACGTCCTTCGAGGAGGAGACGGGCTGCGAGGCCAACGTCAAGTACTTCGGCACCTCCGACGAGGCGGTCAGCCTCATGAAGACGGGGGAGTACGACGTGGTCTCGGCCTCGGGGGACGCCTCCCTCCGGATGATCGCGGCGGGCGACGTGGCCCCCGTGAACACCGACCTGATCGACAACTACGTCGACGTCTACGACTATCTCAAGGACCGCGACTGGAACTCGGTCGACGGTCAGATGTACGGCGTGCCGCACGGCTATGGCGCCAACCTCCTGATGTGGCGCACCGACGAGATCCAGACGCCCCCGACCAGCTGGAGCGTGGTGTTCGAGGGTGGCTCGGAGTACGCGGGCAAGGTGACTGCCTACGACTCACCCATCTACATCGCGGACGCCGCCATGTACCTGATGGAGACGCAGCCGGACCTCGGCATCGAGCACCCGTACGCACTCGACGAGGACCAGCTGTCTGCTGCGGTCGACCTGCTCAAGGCGCAGAAGGAGAACGTGGGCGAATACTGGTCGGACTACCTGAAGGAGGTCCAGGCGTTCACGACGGGTGACTCCGTGGTGGGCACGACCTGGCAGGTCATCGCGAACGTGGCGCAGGGCGAGGGTGTGCCGGTCGACGTCACGCTGCCCGAGGAGGGTGCGACCGGCTGGTCGGACACGTGGATGGTGGGCGCGGACTCCGCCAACTCCAACTGTGCCTACGCCTGGATGAACCACATCATCAGCCCGGAGGCCAATGCGGCCGTGGCGGAGTACTTCGGAGAGGCGCCCGCCAACGCCAAGGCCTGTGACCTGACCTCCGAGGGCCACTGCGAGACGTTCCACGCAGGGGACGAGGAGTACGCGTCGCAGATCTGGTACTGGACCACGCCGATCGAGCAGTGCCTCGACGGACGTACGGACGTCACGTGCACCGACTACGGCGACTGGACCCAGGCCTGGACCGAGGTCAAGGGCTGACCTGGTGGCTTCATCGCGACGACCGGGGCACGGGATCCTGGCGATCCCGCGCCCCGGCCGGCGCTCCCGTGATCGCTCGGTGCTGCTCCTCGTGCCGCCGATGTTGTGGCTGGGGGTCGCCTACCTCGGCGCACTGGCCGCCCTGTTCATCACCTCGCTGTGGAGCCAGGACGACTTCACCGGCACCATCCAGCGGATCTGGACGCTCGACAACTTCCGCGACCTCTTCACGATCGAGGTCTACCGGACGATCACGATCAGGACGGTCCTGATCGCGGCCCTCGTCACCGTGGTCGACGCCCTGCTGGCGTTTCCGATCGCGCTGTACATGGCCAAGGTGGCGTCGGTCCGGCTCCAGCGGATCCTGGTCATCGCGGTCCTGATGCCGCTGTGGGCGTCGTACCTCGTCAAGGCCTACGCCTGGAGGAGCATGCTCTCCGAGGGCGGGTTGATCTCGTCGATCGCGGCACCCTTCGGCCTGGACTCACCGGGGTACGGCCTGGTAGCGACCACGATGACGCTGGCCTACCTCTGGCTGCCGTACATGATCCTGCCCATCTACGCCGGGCTCGAGCGGGTGCCGGACTCTCTGTTCGAGGCGTCCGCCGACCTCGGCGGCCACTCGATGGCGACGCTGCGCCGGGTGGTGCTGCCCATGGCTTTCCCGGCCGTGGTCGCCGGGTCGATCTTCACGTTCTCGCTGACGCTGGGCGACTACATCGCGGTGCGGATCGTGGGCGGTACCGGCCAGCTGCTCGGCAACGTCGTCTACGACAACCAGGGGGCGGCCAACAACCTGCCGTTCGCCGCGGCGGTGGCCACCGTCCCCGTCGTGATCATGCTGGTCTACCTGGCAGCGGCGCGCCGCACCGGCGCCCTGGACTCGCTGTGAAGGGGCGACGACGATGATCCTCCCGCGCGGGCTCCGCGCCGTGCTCCTGGCCTTCACGCTGGTCGTGCTCTCGGTGGTCTACACACCTCTCCTGCTCGTCGTGCTCAACTCGTTCAACGCGGACCGGAGCTTCGGCTGGCCCCCGAAGGAGCTCACGCTGCGCTGGTGGGAGCTCGCCGCGCAGAGCGAGGGTGCCCGGTCGGCACTCTGGACGAGCGTCCAGGTGGCGACGCTGGCGACCGCCATCGCGCTGGTGCTGGGCACCCTGGCCGCCATGGGCCTGCGGCGTACGAAGTTCTTCGGACGCAACGCCGTCTCCCTGCTCATCATCCTGCCGATCGCCCTCCCGGGCATCGTCACCGGCCTCGCACTCCAGAACGCCTTCAAGACCATGCTCGGGCTCGACCTGAGCATGTTCACCGTGGTGGTGGCTCACGCCACCTTCTGCATCGTCACGGTCTTCAACAACGTCCAGGCGCGCTTCCAGCGGCTCGGGGGCAACCTCGAGCAGGCTTCGATGGACCTCGGTGCGGGGCCGTTCACGACGTTCCGGCTGGTGACGCTGCCGATGCTGAGGTCGGCCCTGCTGGCCGGGGGGCTGCTGGCCTTCGGCCTGTCGTTCGACGAGATCGTGGTGACCACGTTCACGGCGGACGCACAGACGCAGACCCTGCCCATCTGGATCTTCCAGAACCTGTTCCGTCCGAACCAGGCGCCGGTCGTCAACGTGGTGGCCGCGGTCCTGATCCTGCTGTCGGCGATCCCGATCTACCTGGCGCAGCGGTTGTCGGGCGGCCAGGCGGAAGGCTTCACCGGGGCGCGTTGAGCTGCTCGAGACGCTCGTCGCACCAGCGGGTCCAGGTGACGATCTCCTTGCTGGCGTACCGGTCTCGGGCATCGGTGAGGAGGCGGCGCGCGTCGTCGTGGTTGCCGGCGAGCTCCGCGGCGAATCCCGCCAGACGCCGCAGCTCGGCCTGGTGCCAGACCTGGTCGCTGGTGTCGACGAGCTGGATCGCCTCGTCGAGGTGGTTGGTCGCCGTTGCGTGGTCGCCGTGTCGCGCGGCGATGAGGCCCCTCCCCGCCGCGACCATGGCCAGGGACATCACGTCGTACGGCGAGGTGTGCGTGTCAGCGTCCTGCACCATGACCTGGGCCTCGTCGACCGGGTCGCCGCGCTCGAGCTTGAACAGGGCGGTCCAGGCCAGCTGCGTCGACGCGTGGCTGGAGTCTCCTGCCGCGAGCATGACCCGGATTGTCTCCTCGAAACAGCGGATCGCCCCGGTCAGGTCGCCGCTCAGCTGGTAGGCCACGCCCAACAGGAGATGTCGGTAGATGTGACGGAGCCCGGGATCCAGGTCGTCCTCGGTCTCCTGGATCGCCAGCCCGACGCCGGGTTCGTCCGCTGCGGCACGAGCTATCAGCCCGGTCAGCTGGAGCCGGTCCTCCTCGCCGGGCGTCAGCCCGCCGCGGGCACGCTGCTCTGCCACCTGGCCGACCAGGTCCGACATCGGGGCCAGGCCGTAGAGGATGACCGCGCTCTCGAACAGATGGGCCCACCTCTTGTCGAAGGCGCGGCCCACCTTCTTCAGCTCGACTACGTCGTCGGCGACCTGCTCCCACCTGCCGCTCATCATGTGGCGGTCGGCGCTGGCGGTCAGGGCCATGACGAGCAGCTGGTCGTCGCCGCTCGCGCGGGCCAGTTCGGCGCACCGCACGGCGGTGACCGCCACCTGCTCCGGGTCCACCGGGACCGAGGCGCTGATCGCCGCAAGTCCCCGGAGCGAGTCGAGACCGGTCTGCTCCAGCTCGGTGGCGGTGTCGTCCATGGCGTCGGCGAGCAGCTGGACGGTGGCCACCATGTCGGTCACCTGCTCCTGGTTGGAGTGAACCTGGACGAGAGAGACCAAGAGGCGCCGACGCAGCCGCGTCTCCGGCAGGTCGAGGGCGAGCCCGCGCTGCAACAGGCGCACGGCCGCTGCCATGTCTTCCCGGTCCCGGGCGTCCAGGGCAGCGCCCATGAGCGTGGTGGCGGCGCGGGTGGCGAGGGCACCCAGCGTCGGATCGTGGCGGGCGAGCTCGCGACGGTAGGCCAGCGCCTGCTCGAGGTGGTGGGCGACGAAAGCGGTGCGCTCGGCTCCTGTCTGGTCGCCGGACGCCTCGACGCGATCGGCGAAACGTTCGTGCAGCTCGGCGCGCAGTGCCTTCGGCAGGGACGTGTACGCCGCGTCGCGGACCATGAGGTGTCGGAACGCCCAGGTCTCGCCCTGGTCGGTCCGGCGCCGGTGGAGCAGGTCCCGGCGGGCGAGTGCTGCCAGCGTCGCCGGGACCTCGTCAGACGGGATCGTGCCGGCCGCGAGAAAAACCGCCTCCTCGGTGCTGAGCTCGAGCCCGACGACGGAGATCCGCTCGACCAGGCTGCGCTCACCGTCGGGCAGGCGGTCGAGCCGGGCCGCCAGGAGGGCGGCGACGGTGGGCGGCACCTGGGCGGAGGCCAGGTCGCCGGTCAGGGCCCAGCCATCGGGCGTGCGCTGCAGGAGGCCGCTGTCCACCAGGTGGGTCGCGATCTCCTCGATGAAGAGGGGGTTCCCGCCGGCCCATGCGGTGACCGTCTCGCTGACCTCGCGCGGCACCTCGCCGCCCAGCAGCTCGGTCAGCGAGACCCGCGTCTGGTCGGCGGTGAACGGCTCGAGCCCGAAGGTGAGCGAGTTCAGGGACCCGCCGCCCCAACCGGGGTGCTCCTCGAGCAGCTCGGGCCGTGCCTGGCAGACGAGCAGCAGCGGCAGGTCGCGCACCTCGTCGCGGACCCGCTCGATCAGCTCGAGCAGGGTGGGCTCGGCCCAGTGCAGGTCGTCGACGGTGACGACGAGTGGCCGCCGCGTCGCCAGCTCCTCGAGGGCCCTGCGGACGGCCCAGAACGTCTGCTCGCTGCCGCCCGGCTCCCCGGACTTGCCCAGTATCGGCAGCAGCAGCTCCGCCACGGAGGCCCGGTCGGGAGACCCGCCCAGCAGCTGCTCGAGGGTGTACCGGGTGATCTCGTCGGACTCGCCACCCGACAGGTCGAGGGCCTGGCGCAGCAGTTGGACGACCGGCCAGTAGGTGATGCCGTGCCCGTAGGAGACGCAGCGGCCGCTGACGACCTCGGCACGGTCGCCGACGCGGTCGAGGAAGTCGCTCACCAGGCGGGACTTGCCGATCCCCGCCGGCCCGAGGACCGTCACGAGGTGACCCCGCCCGCTCTCCAGCGTGCGTTCCAGGGCATCGTCGAGAGCGCGGGTCTCTCGGTCCCGGCCGACCAGCTTGAGGTCTGTGCGGCGGGTGCGGCCGGTGGAGGCCTCGTGCACGTCGAGGAGCTGGTAGGCGACGAGCGGCTCGGCCTTGCCTTTGGCCGAGATCGGCTCGACCGCCTGCACCTCGACCGCGTCACGAACCAGGTCGTGCGTCTCGGCCCCGATCAGCACCGTGCCCGGTGCGGCTGCCTGCTCGAGCCGCGCCGCCGCGTTGACCGCGTCGCCCGTGGCGAAGGAGCCGCCGGCCCGGGCCGCGCCGGTGACGACCGAGCCGGTGTTGACGCCGGTGCGCACCTCGAGCCGGATCCCGAGCGAGGAGTCCAGCTCCTCCGACAGGGCCTGGATCGCGACGTTGAGCTCGTACGCTGCCCGCACCGCACGCAGGGCGTCGTCCTCGCGGACCTCGGGCACACCGAAGACTGCGAGGACGGCGTCGCCGACGAACTTCTCGACGGTCCCCCCGTGGCGTTCGACTGCCTGACGGGCGACCTCGAAGTAACGCCCCATCACCCCGCGGTAGGCCTCCGGGTCGAGCTGCTCGCCCATCGCGGTCGAGCCGGTGACGTCGGTGAAGAGGAGGGTGACGGTCTTGCGGACCTCGCGGGTGGACGGCGCCTCGACCGGCGTCCCGCAGTCCATGCAGAAGCGCGCACCCGCGGGGATCTCGGCGCGGCACTCCCGACAGGTCACACGCGGAGCGTATGCCTCATGCGGTGGCGGTGAACGCCTCTTCGACGATGTCGAAGGCCTCGTGAAGCAGCGCGTCGGAGATCGAGAGCGGGGGCAGGAAGCGGAACACGTTGCCCCAGGTGCCGCACGTGAGTGTGACCACGCCCTGCTGGTGGCAGTACGCCGACACGGCAGCCGTGCGAGCCAGGTCCGGGTCGGTGGTCCCCGGCGTGCACAGCTCGATCGCCATCATCGCGCCGCGGCCGCGAAGGTCGCCGATCACGGCGTACTGCTCCTGGAGGGTGGTGAGCCGGGACGCCATGATCGCGCCGATCTCGCGGGCCCGGGCGGGCAGGTCGTGGGTGCGCATCTCGTCCATCGCGCCGAGCGCGGCGGCGCAGGCGACCGGGTTGCCGCCGTAGGTTCCGCCGAGCCCGCCGACGTGCACGGAGTCCATGACGTCGGCGCGACCGGTCACCGCCGCGAGCGGGAGCCCGCCGGCCATGCCCTTGGCCGTTGTCACCAGGTCGGGCACGACGCCCTCGTGGTCGCAGGCGAACCAGTCGCCGGTGCGACAGAAGCCGGTCTGGATCTCGTCGGCGACCAGCAGCACGTCGTTGGCCGTCGCCCACGCGGACAGGGCCGGGAGGAACCCGGGCGCGGGGACGACGAAGCCGCCCTCGCCCTGGATCGGCTCGATGACGACACAGGCCAGGTTGCTCGCTCCGACCTGCTTCTCGATGACGTCGATCGCGTGCGCCGCGGCCTCCTCGCCGGAGAGACCGTCCCGGAACGGGTAGGACATCGGAGCCCGGTAGACCTCGCCCGCGAACGGCCCGAAGCCGTGCTTGTAGGGCATGTTCTTCGACGTCATCGCCATCGTCAGGTTGGTGCGGCCGTGGTAGGCGTGCTCGAACACCGCGACTGCGTCCCGCCCGGTCGCCACCCGCGCGATCTTGACGGCGTTCTCGACCGCCTCCGCCCCCGAGTTGAACAGCGCCGACTTCTTGGCGTGGTCCCCGGGCGTGAGGTCGGCCAGCGTCGCGCACACGTCCACGTAGCCGTCGTACGGCGTGATCATGAAGCAGGTGTGGGTGAAGGCAGCGAGCTGTTCCTGAGCCCGGTCGACGACGCCGGGAGCGGCGTTGCCCACGCTGGTGACCGCGATCCCGGAGCCGAGGTCGATCAGCGAGTTGCCGTCGACGTCGACGATGACGCCGCCGCCCGCGGCCGTGACGAAGACCGGCAGCATCGTGCCGACCCCGTCGGCCACGTAGGCCTTCTTCCGGTCCAGGCGGGCCAGGGACTCCGGCCCGGGGATGGCGGTGACCAGGCGTCGCTCCTGCGGCAGCGAAGGCCCGCCGGTGGTGACTGTGCTCATGTGGCGACCCTAGCCGTCAGAATCGGACATGGCGACGATTCCCCTCGTCCTCACGGCGCCTTGCGACGGATTCCGTTGACTCAAGCGCTAGGCGCTGCCACGACGAGCAGCGGCGTCGGCTCGACGGAGACCGCCACCCGGTCGCCGGGGGCGAGCTTGACCGCGAGCGGGCTGGGCACTGCTGCCATCACCATCTCGCCGTCGTCGACCTCGAGGTAGACCCGCGAAACCGGCCCGAGGAAGTTGACGGAGGCGACGTGGGCGTTGGCCGTGCCGGTGGCGTCGACCACGACCGACTCCGGGCGGACCATCGCCAGCCCGGCCCCGGACTCCACTGAACCCGCCATGACCGGCACGCTCGTCCCGAGCACCTCGGCATGGCCGTCGCGCACCCGCGCCGTCACCTTGTTGTTGAGGCCCACGAATTCCGCCACGAACGTGGTGGCGGGCTTGGCGTACAGCTCGGCAGGCGCGGCCAGCTGCTCGAGCCGTCCCTTGTTCATCACGCCGACGCGGTCGGCGATCGCGAGCGCCTCCTCCTGGTCGTGGGTGACGAAGAGGGTCGTGGTGCCGACCTCGAGCTGCACCCGGCGGATCTCGTCGCGCAGCTGGGTGCGGACCTTGGCATCGAGTGCGGAGAGCGGCTCGTCCAGGAGCAGCACCGACGGCTCGATCGCCAGTGCCCGGGCCAGCGCGACCCGCTGCTGCTGGCCGCCGGAGAGCTGGCTGGCGTAGCGCTTGCCGTGCTCCGCGAGCCCGACCAGCTCGAGCTTCTCCTGGGCCTTCCGGGTGCGGGTGGCCCGGTCCTCGCCGCGGAGCTTGAGACCGAAGGCGACGTTGTCGAGGACGGTGAGGTGCGGGAAGAGGCTGTAGGCCTGGAAGACCATCCCCATGTCCCGCTTGTTGGCCGGGACCCGGGTCAGGTCCTGGCCGCCGACGTTCACCGTGCCGGACGTCGGGTGGTCGAGGCCGGCGAGGATCCGCAGGGCGGTGGTCTTGCCACAGCCCGAGGGCCCGAGGAGCGCCACCATCTCGCCCGGCTCGAGGTGGAGGGTGAAGCCGTCGAGCGCGCGGACCGAGCCGTAGACCCGGGTCAGGTCGGTGAGCTCGACGGCCAGGCCCGTGCTCGCGGCGGATCGGCTGGTCATCAGGTGGTCTCATTTCTCGTGCGAGTGTTACGGCCGAGGAACGAGAGTCCCAGCAACAGCGCGGACACCAGGATGATCGACGCCAGTGCGCCGGCGACGGCGGTGGGGGCCTCGGTCTTGTAGATCGCCGCGAGCGCGACCGGCATCGTGTCGAAGTGGAGCAGCGAGGCGAAGGTGAACTCGCCCAGCACCAGCGCGATCGCGATGAACGCGGCGCTCAGCACGCCGCTGACGATGTTGGGGAAGACGATCCGGGTGATGACGGTGGTCCAGCTCGCGCCCAGCGAGCGCGCCGCCTCGGAGAGGGTGGTGACGTCGATCGCGGCGAGCGCAGAGTCCACGGAGCGGTAGCCGTACGGCAGGACGAGCACGACGTAGGCGAACGTGAGGGTGAGGGCCGAGTCGCCCAGCAGGTAGGTCACCCAGGCGTAGACACCCGAGATGCCGACCACGATCACCAGCGCCGGGATCGTCAGCGGCAGCAGGCACAGGAACTCGATCACCCTCGACACCTTCGGCACCCGCAGGCGTACCCAGATCATGGTGGGCACCAGGAGCACCACCATCAGGGCCACCGTCAGTACGGCGAGCAGGAGCGAGGCGATGATCGCCTCGCGCAGGTCGTCGTTCTCGACCAGGGCCACCCATGCGTCCCAGTTCCGGCCCGGCGCGTCGCCCCGGGCGCGGGTGCTGAAGTCGAGCATCGACAGCAACGGGAGCAGGAAGTAGAGCGCGAACAGGGTCAGCGCGATCCCACGGAAGATCCGGAATCCCGGCTTCGAGTAGCCCCTCATCGCAGCCACCGCGAGGTCCGCCGCAACAGCAGGGCGTAGAGCGTCATGACCACCGTCACCACGACGATCATCTCCAGGGCGAGCGCGAAGCCCAGGTTGGCCTGGCCGAGCAGGATCTCGCTCGTGAGGGCGGAGCGGATGAACAGGGGGATGATCGGGTTGCCCTGGCTGACCAGGACGGCTGCCGTGGCGTAGGCGGCGAACGCGTTGGCGAAGAGCAGCAGCATGGAGCCCAGGAAGGCCGGGGTCAGCAGCGGGAACCCGACCTGCCGCCAGAACTGCGGGGTCGTGGCGCCGAGGTTGACGGCCGCCTCGCGCCACTCGGGCCGCAGCCCCTCCAGTGCGGGCGTGAAGACGATGACCATCAACGGGATCTGGAAGTAGACGTAGACGACGATCAGGCCGTTGAGCCCAAACAACCAGCCCGACCCGTAGAGGTCGAACCCGACGGCGTCTCGCAGCGCCACCGTGAGGACGCCCTGGATGGCGAGCAGGGAGATGAAGGCGAAGGCCAGCGTGACGCCCCCGAACTGCGCCAGCACGCCGCAGACGGAGAGGGTCACCCGCCGCAGCAGGCTGCGCTGGCCGAGGGAGAGGATCAGGTACGACAGCAGCGCGCCGAGCACTGCCCCGATCACCGCGGTGCTGGCCGAGAGCCACACGCTCTTCCACAGTGCGCTGAGCGCCGCCTCCGAGCCGAGCGCCCGGATGTTGCTCAGCGTCAGGCCGCCGTCGTCGGTCTGGAAGGCACCGACGACCACGGTCACCGTCGGCACGATCAAGAAGACGAGCAGGAACAGCAGGAAGGGGAGCAGGGCGAGGTACGGGCCGGCGGCGAACCGCCGGCCCGTCCTCACGGCCGAGTCGTCAGCCACGGTCAGCTGATGACCTTGGACCAGTTCTCGCCCAGGTAGCCGGCCGCCTTCTCCGTCTGCTCGTTGGTCGGGATCACCGGCTCGCCGGTGACCTCCGGGAGCGCACCCCACAGCTCGGCGTCGATCGTGCCCGCCTCGGCCATGGCCTCACCGCGCACCGGGCGGGCGCCGCCCGCGAGCCAGAGGTTCTGGCCCTCGTCGCTGTAGAGGAACTCCTGCCACAGGCGAGCCGCGGCCGGGTGCGGCGCGTCGGCGTTGATCGCCTGGTAGTAGTAGCCGGCCACCACGGCCTCGGACGGCACCACCGTCTTCCAGGTGGACACGTTGGCGGCCGCCGCGGCGCCCAGGTAGTCCCAGTCGATGACGACGGGCGTCTGGCCGGACTCGATGGTCGCCGAGTCCGGGTCGACCGGCAGGAAGTTCCCGGCCGCCTTCAGGTCGCCGAAGTAGTCGACTCCGGGGGCGATGTCATCGGCCGAGCCGCCGTTGGCGATCGCCGCCATCATCACCCCGCTGAACGCGGCACCGGCCGCGGTCGGGTCGCCGTTGAGCGCCACCGAGCCCTTGAACTCCGGGCCGAGCAGGTCCTGCAGAGACGTCACATCGGGGAGCTTGGCCGAGTCGTAACCGATCGACATGTAGCCGCCGTAGTCGTTGACCCAGGTCCCGTCCGGGTCCTTGAACTCGGCGGGGATGTCGTCGAACGTCTCGACCTGGTACGGCGCGTACATGTCGGTGTTCGCGAGCGCCACCGACTGACCGAGGTCGAACACGTCCGGTGCTCGGTCGGTGCCGGCCAGGTCGTTGGCGGCGTTGATCTCGTCCTGGCTGGCGGCCGTCGGCTGGTCGGAGTTGACGTCGATGTCGTACTTCTCCTCGAACGTGGAGATGATCTCGCCGTAGTTGGCCCAGTCCGGCGGCAGTGCGATGACGTTGAGCTCGCCCTCCTCCTGCGCGGCCTCGATCAGGCCCTCCATGCCGCCGAAGTCCTCCGCCGAGGTGGCCTCGCTGGAGGGTACGCCGGAGTCGGTGGTCGTGTCGTTGCTGTCGTCCTCGGGCGGCGCGCACGCGGCGAGGACCACGAGGGACGCTGCCGCGAGGCCGACGACGAGGCGGTGGGGTGTCTTCATCCGGCTACCTTCCATCTGTGCAGGTCCCGGGCTGGCCGAGGCAGGTCGCGTCGAGCGACCCTCAGGTGCAAGGTAGCGGGTCCGCAGGCGGTACGACATAGCCCGCAGGTGTCCTTCCGGTGACGATCGCCGGGGCTGGGAGGATGAGCCCATGCAGCGACGTGACGTGGCCATCCTGGGCTCGACCGGCTCGATCGGGACGCAGGCCCTGGAGATCGTCCGGGCCAACCCGGACCGGTTCCGGGTCGTCGCGCTGACCGCAGGTGGGGGCAACCCCGGGCTGTTCGAGCAGCAGGTCGCCGAGCTCGGCCCGGCCTTCCACGGGCTCGGCGAGGACGCCAGTGTCGAGGCGGCGGGGCTCGAGGTCGACGTCGTCCTCAACGGCATCACCGGGGCCGTAGGGCTCCGACCGACGCTCGCCGCCCTCGACGCCGGCAACGTCCTCGCGCTCGCCAACAAGGAGAGCCTGATCATCGGCGGCCCGCTGGTGACCGCGCGCGCCGAGCCCGGCCAGATCGTCCCGGTCGACTCCGAGCACTCCGCGCTGGCGCAGTGCCTGCGGGGCGGCAGCCCCGACGAGGTACGCCGGCTGGTGCTGACCGCGAGCGGCGGCCCGTTCCGCGGCCGGACCCGGGAGCAGCTGGCCGACGTGACCGTCGCCGAGGCGCTCGACCACCCCACCTGGGACATGGGCCCCGTCGTGACCATCAACTCCGCGACCCTGGTCAACAAGGGCCTCGAAGTGATCGAGGCCCACCTGCTCTTCGACATCCCGTTCGACCGGATCGAGGTGGTCGTCCACCCGACCAGCGTCGTCCACTCGATGGTCGCGTTCGTCGACGGCTCCACGCTCGTCCAGGCGAGCCCGCCGCCCATGCTGATCCCGATCGCCCTGGGCCTGAACTGGCCGGACCGGGTGCCCGACGCCGCCCCGGCCGTCGACTGGACGCGACCCCAGACCTGGGAGTTCTTCCCGCTCGACGACGAGGCCTTCCCGGCGGTGTCCCTCGCCCGCACCGCCGGTGCCCTCGGCGGCACCGCCCCCGCCGTCTACAACGCCGCCAACGAGGCCTGCGTCGAGGCGTTCCGAGGCGGGCGCCTGGCATTCGTCGACATCGTGCCCACGGTGGCCGCGGTGGTGGGGGAGCACGACGTACGCTCGGAGGAGCAGCTCACCGTCGACGACGTCCTCGCCGCGGACGAGTGGGCGCGTCAGGCCGCCCACCGGAGGATCGAAGGGATCTCGTGACCGCGCTCTACTACCTGCTCGGAGTGGTGATCTTCGTGGTCGCCATCCTCGCCTCGATCGGCCTGCACGAGCTCGGCCACATGATCCCGGCGAAGAAGTTCGGCGGAAAGGTCACCCAGTACTTCATCGGCTTCGGGCCCACGGTCTGGAGCCGCCAGCGCGGCGAGACCGAGTACGGCATCAAGGCGATCCCGCTCGGTGGCTACGTCAAGATCGTCGGCATGCTCCCGCCGGGCGCGGACGAGCTCGACGAGGACCGCGAGCACCCGATCTACGACGAGGCCGGCCGTCGCGTCGTCCGGGTCCGCAAGTCCAACACCGGCATGTTCACCCAGCTGATCTCCGACGCCCGCGCGGCCGAGTGGGAGCACATCGGCCCCGATGACGACGCCCGCCTCTTCTACAAGATGCCGTGGTGGAAGAAGGTCATCGTGATGGCCGGCGGACCGACGGTGAACCTGCTGATCGCTTTCTTCATCTTCCTCGCCGTCTTCTCGACCTACGGGCAGAAGTCCGTCGAGCCCGACGCGGGCCCGCCCGTCATCGACACCGTGTCACTCTGCGTCGTCCCGTACGACCCGGACGCCGAGGAGGAGCGCGAGTGCACCCCGGAGGACCCGGTGGCTCCGGCCTACGAGGCCGGACTCCGCCCCGGCGACGTGGTGCTCACGTTCAACGGCACCGAGGTGACCGGCTGGGACCAGCTGCGCGACCTGATCCGCGACAACGAGGCCGGCGAGGCCGTCATCGCCTACCAGCGCGACGGCCGCGAGCTGACCGGCACCACCAACACGACCGTCGAGGCCCGCCCGACGTCCGCGACCGACCAGGAGCTGCGCCAGGTCGGCTTCCTCGGCGTGACCCCGACCACCCACATCAAGACCACCACGGGCGGCCCGATCTACACGCTGCAGCAGATGGGCCACATGACGGTCGACACCGTCCAGGCGCTGGCCACGCTCCCCGTCAAGGTGTGGGGTGTCGCCAAGGCCATCGTCGGCGTCGAGGAACGGGCCAAGGACAGCCCGGTCAGCATCGTCGGCGGGGGCCGGCTGGCGGGGGAGACCGTCTCGCACGAGGAGTTCCCGGTCGCGGACAAGGCGGCCTTCCTGCTGATGCTGATCGGCGGCTTCAACTTCTTCATCGGGATGTTCAACTTCATCCCCCTGCTGCCGCTCGACGGCGGCCACATCGCCGGTGCGCTGTGGGAGGCGATCCGCCGCGGCTTCGCCCGCCTGCGCGGCCGCCCCGATCCCGGGTACGTCGACGTGGCCAAGCTGCTGCCCATCGCCTACGTCGTGGCCTTGGCGATCCTGGTCATGGGCGTGGTGCTGATCGTCGGCGACCTCGTCGTACCCCTGCACCTGGAGTCGTGAGAGCAGCACGCACCACCTAGTCGGGCAGCACCGGCGCCCCGTCTCCCGGGGGGAGATCCACGACCGTCCGGCAGGAGCCCGCCGGCAGGTTGCAGCTGATCAGCTGGTAGGCGTCGGAGTGCTCCGGATCCGCGACGAGCACGGCGTACGTCACGGTGGCGTCGGACCCGACGGCGGCGTCGACCACGACGGAGTCCGGCGGGAGTCCGGTTCTGATCGTGCGGCCGGTGGCGGCGTCGAACACCCTGGCCACCCCGGGCCGCGACTCGGCCAGGCTGTGCCGCAGCAGCCAGCGACCGTCCGGTGACACGGTGGCCCAGGTACCGCCCTCGTTCTCCGTCCGCCAGCGCTCGCCCATCTCGTCGGAGACGGCCATGCCCGTGAGTCCCTTGCCGACCATCGTGACCTGGAGCGTGCCCTCGACATCCATGAGCCAGGAGGCCCGGCTCAGCTGCGAGATCTCGCCGGTCGCGCTGTCCCACGCGGCGTTGCCCTGACGGGTGTCGAAGTAGCCCACGCCGCCCTCGAGGGCGATCACGAACCCTCCGCTCGATGCCGGGGCCCACGTGCCGGCGAGGTACGGCTGGGTGGTGGTCTCCCCGGTCACCACGTCGTACAGGACGAGCTCGAGGTCACCCTCCGCCTCGTCCAGCCACAGGAGCGACGACGTCTCGACGTCGGCCGTCAACCGGCCGTGGCCGGACGATTCGTCGTCCTCGTAGACGCTGCCGATCACCTTGGGCGTCCCGTCGTCGGCCACGTAGACGACCCGGTCGCTGTCGTCGACGTAGCCGACCCCGGGTCCCGGGTCGGCCAGGGCGACGAGTCCCGGAGCGGGGACGGAGGCGTCACCCAGGTGCAGCGTCCCGTCGGTCCACCACGTCAACCCGGTCTGCCCGGAGGGCGGGACCACCGGTGAGGGCGTGGTTTCCCGGCCGGTGAGCGTGACGGCCGTAGCGGTGGCTGCGACGACGAGCACGGCGGCGGCCGCCATCAGGGCGGCACGACGCCGGTGCTGCTCGCGGCGCGCCCGCTGGACCACCGCGGCCACCGGCGCGCTCCCGACGGGCACGGCGCGACCCGCGTTGACGAGCAGGTCCCGGGTCAACTCGTCGTTCACGACATCTCCTCGTGTACGTCGGCGAGGTCGATCCGGGCGAGCGCCCGGGCGGTTCGGCTCTTCACGGTGCCGACGGCGATCCCGAGCACGGCGGCGACCTGGGGTTCGGTGAGGTCGGCGACGTACCGGAGCACGAGCACCGTCCTGTGGTCGTCACTCAGGCGTGCCAGGGCGGTCCGGACGATCTGATGGGTGAGGACCCGGTCAGTCGCGTCCCCGACCTCCGCCTCGGGGAGCACCTCGGTCGGCACCTCGCCCCACCAGCGTCGCCGTCGGCTCTTGGCCCAGGCGTTGAGGATCGTGCGGTAGACGTAGGCGTCCATGTCGTCGGCTGCACGAACCCATTGCCACGACGTGTAGCAGCGGGCCAGGCCAGTCTGCGCGACATCCTCGGCTTCGTGGTGCTCGCACCCCAGCATGACCAGCGACCGCACCAGGATCGGCCAGCGCGTCGCCATGTAGGCCGCGAAGTCCTCGTCCCTGTCCATCCCTGCCCCTGTCGTCCGGTCCCACACGTCAGACCCGTCGGAAGCGCCGTACGGTTCCGTGCGCGGACGTCAGTTCCGGGTTCCATGCTCGACGGGGTGCCGTCCCTCGGCAATGGCACGATCACCCCCCCCTCGCCCGGCCCCGGTCGCGGGAGGCCCCAGTAGCCTGACCCCATGACCGAGATCAACCTGGGCATGCCCGCGGCCCCGCCGCCGGTGCTCGCACCCCGCCGCAAGACCCGCCAGATCAAGGTCGGCAAGGTCGGCGTCGGCAGCGAGTCGCCGATCTCGGTCCAGTCGATGACGACGACGCTCACGTCCGACGTCAACGCCACCCTCCAGCAGATCGCCGAGCTGACCGCGACCGGCTGCGACATCGTCCGGGTCGCCTGCCCGAGCCAGGACGACGCGGACGCGCTGCCCGAGATCGCCCAGCACTCGCAGATCCCGGTCATCGCCGATATCCACTTCCAGCCGAAGTACGTCTACGCCGCCATCGACGCCGGCTGCGCGGCGGTCCGGGTCAACCCCGGCAACATCCGCAAGTTCGACGACCAGGTCAAGGAGATCGCCCGGGCCGCCAAGGACCGCGGCACGTCGATCCGGATCGGCGTCAACGCCGGCAGCCTCGACAAGCGGATCATGGACAAGTACGGCAAGGCCACGCCCGAGGCCCTCGTCGAGTCCGCGGTCTGGGAGGCTGGTCTCTTCGAGGAGCACGACTTCCACGACTTCAAGATCTCGGTCAAGCACAACGACCCGGTCGTCATGGTCCGCGCCTACGAGCTGCTCGCGGAGGCCGGCGACTGGCCGCTCCACCTCGGCGTCACCGAGGCCGGCCCCGCCTTCCAGGGCACGATCAAGTCCTCGGTCGCGTTCGGCCACCTGCTGAGCCAGGGCATCGGCGACACCATCCGGGTGTCCCTGTCCGCGCCTCCGGTCGAGGAGATCAAGGTGGGCCTCCAGATCCTGGAGTCGCTCAACCTGAAGCCGCGCCGCCTCGAGATCGTCTCCTGTCCGTCCTGCGGCCGCGCCCAGGTCGACGTCTACAAGCTGGCAGAAGAGGTCACCGCCGGCCTCGACGGTCTCGAGGTGCCGCTCCGGGTGGCCGTCATGGGATGTGTCGTCAACGGTCCAGGCGAGGCCCGCGAGGCTGACCTGGGGGTGGCCTCGGGCAACGGCAAGGGCCAGATCTTCGTCAAGGGCGAGATCATCAAGACCGTCCCGGAGTCACAGATCGTGGAGACCCTGATCGAGGAGGCCATGCGCCTCGCCGAGAGCATGGAGCCCGTCGAGGGCGCCGTGGCGGCGGTCAGCGTCAGCTGAGCTCGGCGCGAGTTAGGCTCGACACGTGTTGACCACCCGCGACCACGTGCGGCTGCTGGGCCCAGACGATCGAGACGACTTCTTGGCGCTCGCCGCTCAGGATCCGGTCGTCAATGTGTTCGCCGACTATCGCGCCCGCGTCACCAATCTCGACCCGAGATGGCTGGGTGGCGAGATGTGGGGGAGATTCGAGCACGGCGCGCTCGTCGCGGGCTGCCACATGGGAGCCAACCTGGTGCCGGTGCAGTGCACGTCCCAGGACGTCGGATGCTTCGCCACGGCTGCCCTGGGGCGGATGCGGTCCACCGCCACCATCGTGGGGCCAGATCCGGTCGTTGCCGCGTTGTGGGAGGCAGTCGGTGCCGAGTGGGCCCCACCGCGCGAGGAGCGCTGGCGACAGCCGCACCTGCAGATGGACCACGACCCGGCTGTCGCGGGCGACCCGAACGTCCGGGCGACGACGCCCGATGATCTGGCGGCCGTCTACCCAGCCTGCGTGGCGATGTACACCGAAGAAGTCGGGGTATCGCCTGAAGAAGCGGGTGGCAAGGACCTCTACCGAGCCCGTGTCCAGCAACTCATCTCCCGGGGCTGGTCATTTGCCAGGTTCGATGAGTTCGGTCGGGTGATCTTCAAGGCCGAAGTGGCATGTGCGACGCCCTACGCCGCTCAGATCCAGGGCGTCTACGTCCACCCGGACCGTCGCGGCGAGGGCCTTGGGGTCAGCGGTATGGCGGCAGTCGTGATGCTCGTGCGGGAGCAGATCGCACCGACCGTTTCGCTGTATGTCAACGAGTGGAACTCCGCCGCGCGCGCGACCTACGCCCGGGTCGGTTTCACCGAGAGCACTCGGCTCGCCACGCTCATGTTCTGATGTTCTAGGGTCGCGACCATGACGACTCCTCTCACCCGAGACATCAAGGCGCTGTCGGCCATCCTGGGTGTCTCCGGCGTGCTGCACCTTCTCAAGCCAGAGGTCTACGAGCCGATGATGCCCAAGATCGTCCCGGCGCACCGTGAGGTCATCCTGGTCAGCGGCGTCGTGGAGCTGGCCTGCGCTGCCGGACTCCTGAACCAGAGGACGCGTGTGGTCGCCGGCTGGGCAAGCGCGGCTCTGCTGCTGGCGGTCTACCCGGCAAACCTGAAGATGGCAGCCGACCTCAAGTCGTCTCGCAAGACCGGCCTCAAGACCGCGGCATTTGCCCGGCTGCCACTCCAGGTCCCACTGATCCGGTCCGCTGTGCGGGCAGCGCGCGGCTGAGTCGCGGCTGCTGCACCGCGACCGGGTCGCTGGCGTTTTCGCAGGCCCCCTCGCTGCAGCGCACGGTCGAGGACAGGGTGTCGCCGTTGACGTCGAGAAGCAGGTCGGTGCTGGTCTCGAAGGCGATCTGGCCGAACCAGCCGGTGGAGTAGTCGCCGAGCAGCGTGCCGTCGATCTCGCGCTCCTGGACCTCGCCCGGACCGATGCCGTCGGAGAGAAGGGCGACGGTCGCCATCCGTTCACCGTCGGGTGAGAAGGCGACAATCCGTTGACTGCACGACCTCCACAGCCTGGTCTCCGGCGAGGACAGGCGGCTGAGCCGTACGCAGCCACCGTCGTAGGGGTCCTTGGTGTAGGTCGCGAGAAGATCGGCGGAGACATCCACGATGTTGGCCGGCTGGCGCGAGATCCGGGTGACGGCGCCCGTCTCGATGTCCCAGGAGCGGATCCCGGTGTCGCCGGGGACCCAGCTGGACAACAGCACGCTCGGACCCCCCATGGCGACGGCATCGGGGTAGTTGACGAAGTCCTTCTGCGCCTTGAGGTCGCCGGTGCGGGTGGAGAAGACCCGGACCGGGGCTGCCTGCCGCGTGCCCCGACCCACGTGGACCAGGAAGCGGCCGTTCTCCGAGAGCGTCATCTCGAAGAAGGAGATGCCACGCTTGATGACCCGGATCGAGTCGTCGTTCTTCACCCGCAGGATGCGGAACTTGCCGACCCCGTTGACGTCACTGGTGCCTACCAGCCACGCCCTCCCCGACTTGCCCAACACGTGGGCGCGATCACCGCCGACATCGATTGTCCGGGTGCCCAGGACGAAGTCCCCGTCCTCGATGTGCGCGACCCTCACATCGGCCCCCCGCGGAAGGTCCTCGGGCTGGAGGGAGGTGGGTGCGGCCGCCTGCGCGGGGGCGGTCAACGACGCCCCGGCGAGGGTGGCGGCGACACCGAGAGAAAGGGTCGTGAATTTCGTTGTCCTGGCGATGGCCCCAAAAGCGGCGGTCATAGGAGTCTCCCGTGATCGTGGTGTGTCTTCACTGTCTCAGACGCAGCCCCGACGGCTCTGGTTGCCCGGTCACGAGTCTTCATGTCAAACCGCTTCGCTGAGCAGCGGTCCTCACACCTACCCATCTTGACATGATCTTGAGGATGTGGACCCTGTTCGTGCGCACCCTGCGTGACGACCCCAACGACGCGGAGGTCCCGAGCCACCGGCTGCTCGTCCGGGCCGGCTACACCCGGGGCGTTGCGCCGGATGTAGCCGGCCCGGACGAGCAGCCGGTGG
>JBKJUE010000068.1:0-32820 GCA_046590395.1 Nocardioides sp. | reverse complement strand
CCACTGCGGCCGACAGCCTGACCCGCGTGGCCCAGCCGCTCACTGATCGTGACCTCGAGGAGCGTGCGGTCACCGTCTCTCGCTCCGATCGCCGCGACCAGGCCGACCCGGCCAAGGAGGCCGCGCTCTCGCAACAGGACGGCCCCGCGGTCACCCGGACCGAAGACCTCAGCCAGAGCGACCCGCGCGACATCGGCCGCGCCCTGCTCGCCGAGTTCGGCTACTCCTCCGACCAGTTCGGCTGCCTTGACTCGTTGTGGACCAAGGAGTCCCAGTGGACGGTCACGGCCGACAACCCCAGCTCGTCGGCCTACGGCATCCCGCAGGCGCTCCCGGGCTCGAAGATGTCGTCCGCCGGCGCTGACTGGGCCACGAACCCGGTCACCCAGATCCGCTGGGGCCTGGGCTACATCCAGGACCGCTACGGAAGCCCCTGCTCCGCGTGGGGCCACAGCCAGTCCGTCGGCTGGTACTGAGCACTAGCGGGCCACGAACACCGTGACGTGACCGGCGTACTCGCGCGGTCCGTCGAACGCCGGAAGGTCGGGCCCGAGCCCCTCGTTGCTCGAGGCCAGATAGGCCACGGCCGCGGCGTGGTCCGGAAAGACGGCGCGGGTGCGCAGGTCCTCGCGGCGGACGTCGTCGAAGTGGCGCCGTAGCGCCGGCTCGCCGTTCTCGCTGCTGAAGCCGGTGATCGCTGCCGCACCGCCGGCGTCCCGACGCAGCTGCGCCACGTGCTCGTCGCCGTTGGTGACGGCGAGGAAGCGGCCGCCCGGGCGCAGGACCCGGCGGACCTCCGCGAGGCCCCGGTCCAGGTCGGGCACGTGGTAGAGCATCCACATCGCCGCGACCAGGTCGAACGAGTCGTCGGCGAAGGGCAGGTCCTTCACGTCGGCGAGCCGGGCGTCGACGCCCCGCTCGGCCGTGAGCTGGACGAACCGCTCCGACTGGTCGGTGGCGATCACGGTCGCGGCCGGGTTGTCCGCGGTCATTCTCTCGGCGAAGACGCCCGTGCCGCACCCGACCTCGAGGATCGCGCGGGGACCGGACGCCCGCACGATCGCGGCGGCGACCTCGACCGGGTCCCGGCCGTCGGTCGTCGGCTGCCACACGGAACGACGCGTCTCGAGGTTGCTCTCGGTGGCGTACTGGCGGCGGACGGCGCCTGCCCCGGTCATGATGTCGTCGGTCACGGGTGGGTCATGTCCTCCAGGTCGAGGGCCTCGTCGAGCTGCTGTTCGGTGAGCTCACCCCGCTCGACGAAGCCCATCGAGAGCACCGTCTCGCGGATCGTCGCCCCGTCGGCGAGCGCCTGCTTGGCGATCTTCGCGGCGCTCTCGTAGCCGACGTACTTGTTGAGGGGCGTGACGACCGACGGCGACGAGGCCGCATAGGTCCGCATCCGCTCGGCGTCGGCCGTGATCCCGTCGACGCAGCGCTGGGCGAGCTGGGTAGAGGCGGTCGACAGCAGCCGGACGGACTCGAGCAGGTTGCGGGCGATGACCGGCAGCATGACGTTGAGCTCGAAGTTGCCGCTCGCGCCGGCCCAGGCCACGGTCGCGTCGTTGCCGACCACCTGGGCGCACACCATCAGCGTCGCCTCGGGCAGGACCGGGTTGACCTTGCCGGGCATGATGCTCGACCCGGGCTGGAGGTCGGGGAGGTGGATCTCGGCGAGCCCGGTCGTCGGGCCGCTGGCCATCCAGCGCAGGTCGTTGCAGATCTTGGTCAGCCCGACGGCGATGGTGCGCAGGACGCCGCTGAGCTCGACCAGCGAGTCACGGGTGCCCTGGGCCTCGAAGTGGTCGCGCGCCTCGGTGAACGGCTGTCCGGTCTCCTCGGCCAGCACCTCGATCACCCGCGCGGCGAACCCGGCGGGGGTGTTGATGCCGGTGCCGACGGCGGTGCCGCCCAGCGGGAGCTCGCGGACGCGGGGGAGGACCGACTCGAGGCGTTCGGCGCCGTAGCGGATCGTGGCGGCGTACCCGCCGAACTCCTGGCCGAGCATCACCGGGGTGGCGTCCATCAGGTGCGTGCGGCCTGACTTCACGAGGCCGGCGAACTCGTCGGACTTGGCGGCCAGGCTCCGCTCCAGGACGGCCAGTGCCGGCACCAGGTCGTCGACGACGGCCAGCGCCGCGGCCACGTGGATGGCCGTGGGGAACGTGTCATTGCTGGACTGGCTGGCGTTCACGTGGTCGTTGGGGTGCACCTCGGTGCCGTCCCGGACGACCAGCGAGGCGACGACCTCGTTCATGTTCATGTTGGTCGAGGTCCCGGAGCCGGTCTGGAAGACGTCGATCGGGAAGTGGTCGCCGTGCTCACCGGCCGCGACCGTCCGCGCGGCCGCGGCGATCGCCGTGGCTTGCTCCGCCTCGATCACGCCCAGCTCGCCGTTGACGACCGCAGCGGCCGCCTTGACGAGGGCCAGCGCCCGGACCAGCCCGGGCTCCATGGTGGTGCCGCTGATCGGGAAGTTCTCCACAGCCCGTTGGGTCTGGGCCCGCCACAACGCGTCGGCGGGCACCTGGACCTCACCCATGGAGTCGTGCTCGGTGCGGAATGCGTCATCGCTCAACTGCGGGTCGCTCATGAAGGGGACGGTACCCGCGCGACGTGCAGCCAGTACTGCTCGTCCCGCTCCTGGAGCCGCACGTCGTACGCCCGGGTCTCGGCGTTGCCGAAGACCGACTCCAGCGTGGCCTCCAGCTCCGGCGAGGCCTCGGCCGACCACACGACCAGCGCGCCACCCGGTCGGAGCAGGCGCTGCGTCTCGGTCAGGAATGGCGGCTCGTAGAGCGCCTCGTTGCGGTCGTGCACGAGATAGCCGGGTCCGTTGTCGACGTCGAGGAGGATCAGGTCGTACGTCGAGTCGGCCGCCTCGCCGACCGCCATCGCGATGTCGGCGGTCACCATGTTGGTGCGCTCGTCTGCCAGCAGCTGGGGGCCGTGCGGGACGGTGCCGTCGCGCATCCAGTCGACGAGGGCCTGCTCGATCTCGACCACGGAGCAGCGCTCCACCCGGCTGTCCGCGAGGACGCGGTGCATCGTGTAACCCAGTCCGAGCCCTCCGACCAGCACGTCCCGCGGGTCGTCGACCAGCTCCAGCGCTGCGTCGGCGAGTGCCTGCTCGGTGCTGGTCTCGTGGGTGTCCATGACGAACACCCCGTTGGCCCGGAGCTCCAGCGCGGTCGGGGCTCCCGGCTCACGGCGCTCGCGCAGGACCAGCTCGCCGCGCTCGGACTCGGCGCGTGCGACCTCGACGTACTCCATGTGCTCCCCGCTTGCATCGTCCGGTTGGTGATGGACAGGTACCCCGTCCGGGCCACCGTATGACGCCGGGGAGCAGGTCAGTCGAACAGCTCGCTGAGCCAGGACTCCTTGCGCTTGGGCTTGTGGCCCTGCTGGTACCCGCGCTGGTCGTAGCCGCGTTGTTGCTGGTACCCCGGCTGGGAGTACTGCTGCTGGGGCGGCGGGGGAACAGGGGCGGCCTGCGGTGCGGGCTGGGAGAGCGAGCGCTCGATGATCTTGTCCAGCTCGCCACGGTCGAGCCACACGCCCCGGCAGGTCGGGCAGTAGTCGATCTCGATGCCGCCGCGCTCGCTCATCGTGAGCACGGTTCCGTCGGTGGGGCACTGCATGTGTTTCTCCTGTCGTCGCCCCGTCCAACGCACGGGGGCGGTCGAGCGTTCCGAGGCTACTCCGCCGAGCGGACCCTGATCCCGGAGATCGGTACCGTCACCGCGCCCGACGGGTCAGTGAAGAAGTCGTTGCCCTTGTCGTCGACCACGATGAAGGCCGGGAAGTCCTCGACCTCGATCTTCCAGACCGCCTCCATGCCGAGCTCCTCGTACTCGAGCACCTCCTGGCTCCGGATGCAGTCCTGGGCCAGCCGCGCGGCCGGGCCGCCGATCGAGCCGAGGTAGAAGCCACCGTGGGTGTCGCACGCCTCGGTCACCTGCTTCGACCGGTTGCCCTTGGCCAGCATCACCATCGAACCGCCTGCGGCCTGGAACTGCTCGACGTAGGAGTCCATGCGGCCGGCCGTGGTCGGCCCGAAGGAGCCCGACGCCATGCCGGCAGGGGTCTTCGCGGGGCCGGCGTAGTAGACCGGGTGGTCCCGGAGGTATTGCGGCATCTCCTCGCCGGCGTCGAGACGCTCCTTGATCTTGGCGTGGGCGATGTCGCGGGCGACGACCAGCGGTCCGGTGAGGGACAGCCGGGTCTTGACCGGGTGCTTGCGGAGCTCGGCGAGGATCTCGGGCATCGGCTGGTTCAGGTCGATCGAGACCACCGCGCCGCCGGAGATGTCGTCGGCGACGCCGGCCTCGGGCATGTAGTGCGCGGGGTCGGTCTCGAGCTGCTCGAGGAAGACACCCTCCGGCGTGATCTTGCCCAGCGCCTGGCGGTCGGCCGAGCAGGAGACTGCGATGGCGACCGGGCACGAGGCCCCGTGGCGAGGAAGGCGTACGACCCGGACGTCGTGGCAGAAGTACTTGCCGCCGAACTGGGCGCCGATCCCGAAGGACTGGGTCAGCTTGAAGACCTCCTCCTCGAGCGCGAGGTCGCGGAAGCCGTGGGCGCTCATCGAGCCCTCGGTCGGGAGGTTGTCGAGGTAGTGGGCCGACGCGTACTTCGCGGTCTTGAGCGCGAACTCCGCCGAGGTGCCGCCGATGACGACGGCCAGGTGTACGGCGGGCACGCGGCGGTGCCCAGCGAGCGGATCTTCTCGTCCAGGAAGGCCAGCATCCGCTCGGGGTTCAGGACGGCCTTCGTCTCCTGGTAGAGGAAAGACTTGTTGGCAGAGCCGCCGCCCTTGGCCATGAAGAGGAACTTGTACTCCGGGCTCTGCCGACCGTCGGGGGCGCTGGTCTGCGGAGTGGAGTAGAGCTCGATCTGGGCGGGCAGGTTGGTGCCGGTGTTCTTCTCGTCGTACGTCGTCAGCGGCGCGAGCTGGGAGTAGCGCAGGTTCAGCTTGGTGTAGGCGTCATAGACGCCGCGGCTGATCGCCTCGCCGTCGTCGGCGCCGGTGAGCACGCCCTCGGACTTCTTGCCCATCACGATCGCGGTGCCGGTGTCCTGGCACATCGGGAGCACACCGCCCGCGGAGATGTTGACGTTCTTCAGCAGGTCCAGGGCGACGAAGCGGTCGTTGCCCGATGACTCGGGGTCGTCGATGATCTTGCGCAGCTGGGCGAGGTGGGCAGGCCTCAGGTAGTGCGAGATGTCGTGCATCGCCTCCGACGTGAGGGTCTGGATCGCCTCGGCCGAGACCCGCAGGAACGTCTGGCCCTCGGCCTCGAAGGTGGCGACACCTTCGGTGGTGACCAGCCGGTACGGCGTCTGGTCGGGGCCGAGCGGCAGCAGGTCGGAGTAGCGGAATTCGGGACCGGAGTTCACCCCAGCAGATTAGTCTGCGCGACTACTCTGGCCCCATGGAGGGACCGCTCGAACGCCGTCAGCCCCACGACCCCACGCTGCTGCGGGTCTCGGACACCGACCGCCACAAGGTCGCGGAGATCCTGCGCGAGGCCGCCGGCGAGGGCCGGATCGACCTTGCGGAGCTGGACGAGCGGCTCGAGGTGGCGTACGCCGCCAAGACCTACGCCGACCTGGTCCCGATCACCGCTGACCTCCCCGTCCTCGGGCAGACCACCTCGCCCACGCCCCGCACCCAGCAGTCGGGTCCGAACCTCCCCGCCGTCCGGCACGACTCCACGTTCTCGGTGATGGGCGGGACCAGCCGCAAGGGCGTGTGGGAGGTGGGGGAGAAGCACACCGCCTTTGCCCTGATGGCGGGCATCGACCTCGACCTGCGCCAGGCGCGGTTCACCAGCCGCGAGACGGTCATCTACGCCAACGCCATCTGGGCCGGCATCGACATCACGGTCAACGAGTTCACCCACGTGATCGTCGACGGCGTCGGGATCATGGGCGGGTTCGACCACGCCGCCGACAAGGTCGAGCCGCAGCTCGGTCCGGACTCACCGGTGCTGCGGGTGAAGGGCTTCGCCCTGATGGCGGGCGTCACCGTGCAGCGCAAGCCGATGCCCAGCAAGTCCAAGGGTCTCTGGCGCCGGTAGACCGCAGACTCAGCCCCAGCGGGCGGTCGACTGGCGCGGCACCAGGACGGACGGGACGACGACCGAGGCCTCGCGCAGGACCTCCCCGCGCAGCAGCTGCAGTGCCATCTCGCCGGCGAGCCGCCCCTGGGCGTGGACGGACTGGGTGACGGTCGTCAGGCCGACGAGCTCCGACAGGGGATGGCCGTCGACCCCGACGATCGACAGGTCGTCGGGGACGCGCAGCCCGCGGGAACCCAGGTGGGTCCAGGCGCTGAACGCAATCTCGTCGGAGTAGGCGAACACGGCGGTGGGCGGCTCCTCGAGAGCGAGCAGCTGCGCCATCCCGTCGGCCCCGGCGTGCACCCCGGACGGCCGGGTGATGAGGTAGTCCTCACGCGCGGGGACGGCCGCCGCGGCCAGGCAGTCGCGGTAGCCGCGTGTTCGCTCGGTGTCGGAGGACCAGGCCGCGCCCGTGGTGTCGCTGGTCCGGATCATGGCGACCCGCCGATGGCCGAGGTCGAGCAGGTGCTGCACCGCCTGGGTGGCGACGTCGTGGTCGTCCACCTGGACGTGCGGGTAGTCGCGAAGTCGTCCGCCCGCCACCACGACCTGGACACCGAGCAGGTCCAGCCGGTCCTCCTCCTCCTCGAGGACGGGAAGGGCGATCAGCACCACGGCATCGACCTTGCGCCGTGCGGGGAGCTGCTGGAAGAAGCGGCTGCGCTGCTCCTGGCCGTCGACCTGGTAGATGAGGACGTCGAGGTCCGCCCGGCGGAGCACGCTCTCGACGCTCGCGAGCATCGCCGAGTAGAACCACACGTCGATCTTCGGCACCACCACCGCCACCCGTCCCGTCAGTCGGCGCGCGAGTCGCGAGGCCTCCGGCGAGACGACGTAGGACAGCTCCTCGGCGACGGCACGGACCCGGTCCCGTGTGGCCTGGCTGACGCCCTGGACGTCACGCAGGGCCCGGGAGACCGTGGCGATCGACACCCCCGCACGCGCCGCCACGTCGGCCATGTTGACCTCGGGAGCACGCTGGGTGGCGTCGGGCATGCCGCTCACGGTAGCGATTCCGTAAACGTTTGCGTAGCCCCTTGACGCGACAATGTGATCTGGGACACCATGACGTAAACGTTTGCGTTCGTGGAGTCAAGAGGGTGTCCGGCCCTCGGCCGGTGGGCTCGACAAACGCCGACGACCTCAGAGACAGTGGTCGAGGTGACTCCGGTCACATCGGGCGGGGGGCCGCCGCGGCGGCCCCCACACACACCAGGGAGTGGACATGGCAACACGCAAGCGGCGCGGACTCGCGACAGTCGGACTGGCGGCCTCCTTGGCGCTGGTCACCTCCGGATGCCTCTCCTCCGGGGACGACGGGGGCGGAGGCGGGGCCGGAGGCGGAGACGACGCCGACGGCACCGTGGAGATCCTCGGGGCCTTCGGAGGTGCCGAGAAGGAGGCGTTCGAAGCCTCGCTGACAGCGTTCGAGGACGAGTCCGGTATCGACATCGTCTACACCGAGGACACCGACTTCACCACCACGATCGTCCAAAAGGTGGAGGCGGGCGCCGCGCCCGACATCGCGTTCTTCCCCCAGCCCGGCGGTCTGCTGGAGCTCTCCGACGAGATGAACCCGCTCGACGAGGTCATCGATCTCCCCGCGATCGAGGAGACGCTCATCCCGGGCTTCCTCGAGGCGGCGACCGGCGAGGACGGCAGCGTCTACGGCGCCCCCATGCGGATGGCGGTCAAGAGCATCGTCTGGTATCCCAAGCCGCAGTACGAAGAGGCCGGTTACGCCACCGAGCCCGCGACGTTCCAGGACCTGATGGCCGAGGCCGAGACGATCGCGGCCGACGGCACCGCGCCGTGGTGCATGGGCTGGGAGTCCGACCAGGCCACGGGCTGGGTCGGCACCGACTGGCTCGAGGAGATGGTGCTCCGACTGCACGGCCCCGAGGTCTACGACCAGTGGGTCTCCCACGAGATCCCCTTCAACGACCCGATGATCGTCGAGGCGCTGGACGCCTTCGGTGAGATCGCCAAGAACGAGGACATGGTCCTCGGCGGCACCCAGGGCATCCTGAACACCGGCTTCGCCGACGCCATGACCCCGGCGTTCTCCGACGAGCCCGACTGTTACCTGCACCGCCAGGGGAACTTCGCCACGGGCTTCTACCCCGAAGACGTCCAGGGCGACCTCGACGGCACCGTCGGCACCTTCTACTTCCCGTCCTACGAGGGTGGCTACGACGGCCAGCCCCTGCTGGGTGGTGGTGACCTGGCGGCGACCTTCAACGGTGATGACGAGGACGTGAAGAAGGTCATGGAGTTCTTGACCTCCGACCAGTTCGGCGGCGAGTGGGCGGCCGCTGGTGGCTGGCTCTCCCCGCACGCCACGTTCGACGGCTCCCAGTACGCCGACGAGACGACGCGCAACATCGCTGCGCTCGCCGCAGATGCCGACGTGTTCCGGTTCGACGCCTCCGACCTGATGCCGAAGGAGGTCGGTTCGGACAGCTTCTGGACCGGCATGGTCGACTGGATCAGCGGCGCCTCCAGCCAGGAGGTTCTGGACGCGATCGAAGAGTCCTGGCCGACCTCATGACCCTGACGGCCGAGGGTTCCAGCGCCGGTGAGCCGGCGCTGGAGCCCACCCCCGGCCCGGGCCGGGGTGTGGTGCACGGCAAGGCCAGCCTCCCGAGGATCCTGATCGGGCTGGTCGGCATGGGCGTGACCGCCTATGTCATGTACACGGTGTTCATGTCGTTCGGGATCTTCCCGGAGGTCTACCTCGACAGCAAGATCGTGATCGGGCTGGTCGCCGTCGCGGTCGGCGTCGGCGGCACCGCCACCTTGTTCTTCTTCTTGAACATGATGGTCGAGGGGTTGCCGCAGAAGACCTCGCTGCGCCTGATCCCCTATGCCTACCTGCTGCCGGGGCTGTCCCTGATCGGGCTGATGCTGATCTACCCGGCGATCCAGACGATCAACTTCTCGTTCGCCGACCAGGACAGCGAGTCGTACGTCGGTCTCGAGAACTACCGCACCATCTTCGCCAGCGAGACGTTCCGGAACGCGATCATCAACAACCTCCTGTGGTTGCTCGTCGTCCCGGCCGTGACCGTGGCGCTGGGCACCGTGGTGGCGGTCTTGGCCGACAAGCTCCCCGCCCGCGGGGAGAGCACGTCCAAAAGCATCATCTTCCTGCCGATGGCGATCTCCTTCGTGGGTGCATCCGCCATCTGGAAGCTGGTCTACGACTACTCGACCGGGGACACCCAGACCGGGCTGCTGAACGCCGTCTGGACGACCTTGGGCGGAGAGGCCCAGACCTGGCTCCAGAACGACTCCGCCAGGCTGAACTCGTTCCTGCTCCTGGTCATCCTGATCTGGCTCCAGGTCGGCTTCGCGATGGTCCTGATGTCCTCCGCGATCAAGGGTGTCCCCGAGGACACCATCGAGGCGGCGCGCATCGACGGGGCCTCGGAGTGGCAGATCTTCTGGCGCGTCGTGATCCCGCAGATCAAGGGCACCATCATCACCGTCTTCATCACCGTGTTGATCCTGGTGCTGAAGGTCTTCGACATCGTCTACGTCCTCACCTACGGGCGCGACAACACCGAGGTGATCGCGAACCTCTTCTTCAAGGAGCTCTTCGCACGCGGCAACGCCGGTGTCGCCTCGGCCATCGTGGTCGTGTTGCTGGCGGCCATCACACCCGTGCTGGTCTACCAGGTGCGGCACTTCCGTCAAGAGGAGATGAGCTGATGACCTCCGACACGCTCGCCAGCGAGTCGGCGATGAGTGGAACGACCGCCGGAGCCGCCCCTCGGCGAACGCCAGGGATGATGAAGGACGGGCGTCGCCGCAGCTGGACCTCCATCGTCGGGATGCTCCTGCTCTGTCTGCTGTGGACGGTGCCCACCCTCGGCCTGCTCGTCACGTCGTTCCGCGACCGGACGGACGCCTCGCAGTCCGGGTGGTGGTCGATCGTGCTCGATCCCGCAGGGGCCGGCTGGACGACCGACAACTACCGGCGCGTCTTCGAAGGCACCGATCTGGGATCGGGCTTCATCAACAGCCTGGTGGTCGCGATCCCGGCGACGGTCATCCCGATCATGTTCGCCGCCTTCGCGGCGTACGCCTTCACGTTCATGGAGTTCAAGGGCAAGGACGTCCTCTTCATCGGCATCGTCGCCGTCATGGTGATCCCGATCCAGGTGGCCTTCCAGCCGATGCTCAACCTGCTCGGTCCCCGCGGGCTGGACATCTCCCAGGAGTACTTCGCGGTGTGGCTGCTGCACACCGGCTTCGGGATGCCGCTTGCCATCTACGTCCTGCGCAACTACATGACGACCCTGCCCCGCACCATCATCGAGTCGGCGAAGATCGACGGCGCCTCGCACTACCAGACCTTCTGGCGCCTGATCGTGCCGATGTCGGTGCCGGCACTAGCCGCGTTCGCGATCTTGCAGTTCCTCTGGGTCTGGAACGACCTGCTGATCGCCAAGCTGTTCCTCGGCTCCGGCGAGAACGCCACGGTGATCGTGGAGCTGCAGGGGCTGATCGGCACCCAGGGGATCGGACAGGAGCTGCTGACAGCGGGGGCCTTCATCTCGATGGTGTTGCCGATGGTCGTGTTCTTCTCCCTGCAACGGTTCTTCGTCCGCGGCCTGACCTCCGGCGCCGTGAAGGGTTAGCCACGGGCCAGTGACGCAGCACCCGGTCCACCTGACGAGGAAGGGCGTGAGCCTCGTGCTCGCGCCCTCCCTGTCCGGGGTGCCGGAGATCCTGCACTGGGGAGCGGCCCTGGGCGAGCTGTCGGACGACTCGCTCACGGCACTCGCCACCCTGCACCGCCCCGGCGTTCCGCACTCGGCACTCGACGAGCCGCGACGGCGCGGAGTCGTGGGCGAGACCACCCGGGGCTTCACCGGGGTCCCAGCCCTGGAGGGGTCCCGGCCGGTCGTCGGCGACCGCGCCTGGGCGCCCCTGCTGGACGGGTGGACCTGGGACGTCGCCGACGAGCCGGGCCACGACGCCACTGTCCGGCTGGCCGGGTCGGACCCGGCGGCCGGCTGGGCCGTCGAGGTTGAGCTGGAGCTGACGATCGACGGCCTGCTGCGGATGCGCACGTCCGTGACCAACACCGGGCCGGGCGAGCTCCGGCTCCACGCGGTCCGCTCGGCGCTCCCGGTGCCGCCACGAGCCATCGAGCTGCTCGACCTGACGGGCCGCTGGTGCCGCGAGCGGACACCGCAGCGCCAGCCGTGGCAGGTCGGCACCCACCGGCGGGACGGCCGCCACGGCCGGACCGGCCACGACGCCACGCTGCTGCTGGTGGCCGGGACACCGGCCTTCGGCTTTCGACGCGGCGAGGTGTGGGCTGTGCACGTCGCCTGGAGCGGCGACCACACGACGTACGCCGAACGCACTCCCGAGGGCGAGTGCGTGCTCGGCGGTGGCGAGCTGCTCGGCCCGGGTGAGGTGGTGCTCGCCGACGGTGACTCCTATGCCGCCCCCTGGCTGACCGGCACCTGGTCCGGCCAGGGCCTGGACGACGCGAGCGCCCGTCTGCATGCCTGGCTGCGACGCCGCTCGTCACGCAGCCGGGGACCGCGACCCGTCGTCGTCAACACCTGGGAGGCGAGCTACTTCGACCAGGACCTGGGCCGGCTCACGGCCCTCGCCGACGCCGCGGCCGCCGTCGGTGCCGAGAGGTTCGTGCTCGACGACGGCTGGTTCCGCGGACGGCGGCACGACCGGGCCGGTCTCGGGGACTGGGTCGTCGACCCGGAGCAGTGGCCGCAGGGACTGCACCCCCTGGTGGCCGAGGTGCACGCACGGGGGATGGACTTCGGGCTCTGGGTGGAGCCGGAGATGGTCAACCCCGACTCCGACCTGGCGCGCGCCCACCCCGACTGGGTGCTGCGTGGCCGCGAGACGGCGCCCCCGACCTGGCGGCACCAGCAGGTCCTCGACCTCCAGGTCCCCGCGGCCTACGCCCACGTGCGGGACGCGTTGATGGCGCTGCTCGCCGAGTACGACATCGCGTTCCTCAAGTGGGACCACAACCGGGACCTGGTCGATGTCGCCCACGCCGGTCGCCCGGCGGTGCACGGCCAGACGCGGGCGTTCTACCGGCTTCTCGACGACCTGCGAGCAGCCCACCCGGCCCTCGAGATCGAGACCTGCGCCAGCGGAGGTGGCCGGATCGACCTCGAGGTGCTCCTGCGCACCGACCGGGTGTGGCCGAGCGACACCATCGACGCCGTCGAGCGTCAACGGATCCAGCGCTGGACGTCACTGCTCGTCCCGCCGGAGATGCTGGGCACCCACCTGGGCGGGCCCGTCGCCCACACCACCGGGCGGACGCACCGGCTCGAGCTCCGGGCCGCCACGGCCCTCCTCGGTCACTTCGGCATCGAGTGGGACCTGCGGGGGGTCTCCGGGCAGGAGCGAACCGAGGTTGCCGCGTGGGTCTCACTGCACAAGCGGATCCGGCCCCTCCTGGCGAGCGGCCGACTGGTCCGGGGCGACCACCCGGACCCCGCTGTCGTGGTCTCCGGTGTGGTGGCGGCGGACTCGTCCGAGGCCTGGTACGTCGTGGCGACGGTCGACTCCCAGCTCACGCAGGTTCCTGCGCCGGTGCTGCTACCGGGCCTCGATCCCGAACGCACCTACCTGGTCTCCGCCGAGACGCCGCCAGGCCCGCGGCACCGGATGGACCTCGGTGAGTCGTGGCTCGACGGCGAAGGCCTGTGCCTGCCGGGCCGGGTGCTCGGACAGGTCGGGGTCCAGATGCCGGTGATGGCGCCGGAGTCGGCCCACGTCCTGCACGCCCGTGAGGTCCGGTGAGCCGATGTTCGACCTGACCGACGACTGGGTGTGGGACTTCTGGGTCGTCGACGACGACTCCCGGTCGAGTCCGTCGTACCACCTGTTCTTCCTCAAGGCCCCGCGCACCCTGGGCGATCCCGACCTCCGCCACTGGAACGCGTCCGTCGGTCACGCGGTCTCCGACGACCTGCGGCGGTGGACCAGGGTGGAGGACGCGCTGGTCCCGCAGCCACCGGGCGCGTTCGACGACCTCGCGACGTGGACCGGCAGCGTGGTCCGCGACGAGTCCGGCACCTGGCACCTCTTCAGCACCGGCGTCTCCACCGCCGAGGGTGGTGCGGTGCAGAGGATCGGCGTGTCGACCTCCGCCGACCTGCACCGGTGGTCGCGCGAGACCGGGCTGGTCCTGCGGGCCGACGAGAACTGGTACCGGCTGCGCCCGGACGAGGGCCCCGACGAGCACTGGCGCGACCCCTGGGTCATGCGCGACGAGCGCGGCCTGTGGCACATGTACGTCACCGCGCAGACGCCCGGCGACTCGGGGCACGGCGTCGTCGGCCACGCGACCTCCACAGACCTGCGCTCGTGGGAGGTCGGACCGCCGCTGAGCCACCCGTCCGGTCGCTTCGACCAGCTCGAGGTGATCTCGCTGACGCAGGTCGAGGGGCGATGGATCCTCATGTTCTCCTGCCTGGGCGACGAGATGCCGGGGTCGGGCCCGGGAAGCGGGGGTGTGTGGACGGTGGCCGTCGACGGACCCGGGGCCGCGGTCGACGTCGGCACCGCCGTCCGGCTGACGACCGAGGACCTGTACGTCGGGAAGCTGGTGCCGCTCCGCGACGGCGGTGTGCGCTTCCTTGCCTTCGAGAACCGCAACAAGCAGGGGCACTTCGTCGGCGGGGTCATCGACCCGCTGGAGGTGGCCTGGGACTCCGCCGGAACGGGGCTCCGCCTGGTCGGTGGACCGGCCCGGTGGCGGCCGTGAGACGAGTGGTGTACGGCCGGCCGGCCCGGCAATAGGGTGACGTGCGTCACTTCACTACGGACCGTCCGGCACGTACCTGCCGGTGAAGGAGCAACGCATCATGGCAACAGTCACCTTTGAAAAGGCCCAGCGCTGGTATCCCGGGGCGGACAAGCCCGCGGTTCCCGGGATCGACCTGGAGATCCACGACGGCGAGTTCATGGTCCTCGTCGGACCATCCGGCTGCGGGAAGTCCACGACCCTGCGCATGCTGGCGGGGCTCGAGGAAGTCAACGAAGGCAAGATCTACATCGGGGACAGGGACATCACCAACCTGCCCCCGAAGGATCGCGACATCGCGATGGTCTTCCAGAACTACGCGCTCTACCCGCACATGTCGGTAGCCGACAACATGGCCTTCGCCCTGAAGATGGCCAAGGTGCCGGACGCCGAGCGGAAGAAGCGGGTGGCCGAGGCGGCCCGCATCCTCGGGCTCGAGGACTATCTCGAGCGCAAGCCGAAAGCACTCTCCGGCGGTCAGCGCCAGCGCGTCGCCATGGGCCGCGCGATCGTTCGCAACCCGCAGGTCTTCTGCATGGACGAGCCGCTCTCGAACCTCGACGCGAAGATGCGGGTGCAGACCCGCACCGACATCGCCAAACTCCAGTCCGACCTCGGGGTCACCACGGTCTACGTCACGCACGACCAGGTCGAGGCGATGACGATGGGCGACCGGGTAGCGGTGATGAAGGACGGGTACCTCCAGCAGGTCGACACCCCGCTCAACCTCTACGACAAGCCCGTCAACCTCTTCGTCGCCGGCTTCATCGGCTCCCCGCAGATGAACCTGCTCGTGGCGCACGCCAAGGACGGCAAGGCCCAGATCGGTGAGTTCCTGGTGCCCGTGGACGAGAAGGCGTCGAAGACGATGCAGGGCAACATCACGGTCGGCGTACGACCCGAGGCGTGGCGGATCGTCAGCGAGGGCGAGGGCGGTCTCCCGGTGCGCGTGACCGTGGTCGAGGAGCTCGGCGCCGACGCGTTCGTCTACGGGTCCAGCGGAGTCGAGGGCACGCCCAACAACATCATCGTGCGCGTCAGCGGGCGCGACTCAGTGCACAAGGGCGAGACGATCCACGTCACCACCGACCCGCACAGCGTGCACGTCTTCAACACTGATACCGGGGAACGCCTCAGCGACTGAACAGTTGAGTTGGGCACGCGCGGCCTACGAGTGGGGCATGTGCTGCCCTGGAACGGCCGCGCGTGCCCCACTCAACAGCGGTCAGCGGTACGACGGATGGCGTCGGCGAACGTGTCGAACAGCGCCGGAGGCATGTCGTGACCCATCCCGTCGACGAGCAGGAGCTCGGCGCCGGGGATCGACGCGGCCGTGGCCCGCCCACCCGACGCGTGCACCATCTTGTCCGCGAGCCCGTGCACGACCAGTGTCGGAGCCTTGATCGAGCGCAGACGGCTGCTGCGGTTCTGCTGCGTCAGCACCGCCATCATCTGGCGGGTCACGCCGCTGCGGCTCACGCCACGGTCGAACGTCTCGCCGGCGCGGGACTCCACCTTCTCGGGGCTCTGCGGGTAGCTGGGGGAGCCGATCAGCTTCCAGAACGCGGCCGAGGTCTTGACGTACTCCTCGCGTCCGGGCCCTCGGGCCATCAGCAGGGACGGGAGCAGCGACGGGTGCTGCCAGCCCACGGAGCGCTTGCCGGTGGTCGACATGATGCTGGTGAGCGACCGGACCCGGCGGGGCTGGGTGATCGCCATCGTCTGGACGATCATGCCGCCCATCGACACTCCGGCGACGTGGGCCGACTCGAGCCCGAGGTGGTCCATCAGCCCGAAGGCGTCGTCGGCCATGTCCTCCAGGGAGTACGGCGCCCGCACCCGCCGGCCGGCGAACGCGCGGACCAGCATGGAGCGGGTGACCCTTCCGGTGGCACGGGAGGACCGCCCGGTGTCCCTGTTGTCGTAGCGGATCACGAAGAAACCGTGCTCCGCGAGGGCCATGCAGAGCTCGGGGTCCCACCACGTCATCGGCCCGCCCAGGCCCATCACGAGGAGCAGCGGGTCACCGTCGGGGTCCCCGAAGGTCTGGTAGCAGAGCTCGATCCCCGGGCTGACGGGTGCAGACAGTTCGTCGGACATGGTTACGTTCGGGGTCCGCCGGGTATGAGGGGCCATACATCCAGTCAACAGCAAGGCAGACCATGCCAGACAGACACCCCGCAATTGCAGGCCTGCCGCCCCTTCTCGGCGTACCGTCGTCGACTGTGACGCCCAACACCCTGGCCTCGTTCCTGCTCCCGGACGGTTTCAGCCGGCCGAGCATGGCGGCTGTCCTCCGCGAGGCGAGCCTGGTCACCGAAGCGGGTCGCCTCGCGCTCCGCTCGATGGAGGACCGGCGCACCCGCCGGGGTGTCCCGTACGCCCATCGGGCCACGACGAGTCACGGGGCCGACCCCGTCGTCCTCGTTCCGGGGTTCCTTGCCGGCGACGGCACCCTGAAGCTGATGTCCGCGGTGCTCCGCCGGCAGGGTTTCCGGACCTACCGCTCCCACATCCGCGCCAACGTCGGCTGCACGCTCAACGCCGCGGCCCAGCTCGAGGCGCGACTCGAGTCGATCGCGCTCCGTCGCGGCAGCCGGGTCCAGATCGTGGGTCACAGTCTGGGCGGCATGATTGCCCGCGGGGTCGCCGTACGCCGCCCGGACCTCGTGTCCGGCATCGTCACCCTGGGCAGCCCGATGCTCGCGCCCGGTGCCCATCACCAGTCACTGAGCCGCAGTGTCGACGTCCTGATCCGGCTGAGCCGGGCCGGTGTCCCCGGGCTGATGTCGGAGGAGTGCGTGGCCGGTGCCTGCGCCCGCCAGAGCTTTGAGGAGAGCCGCCAGCCGATGCCTGCCGGCATCGACTTCACCGCCATCTACTCGAAACGCGACGGCATCGTCGACTGGCGGGCATGCGTCGACCCGCTCGCGCGCGCCGTCGAGGTGACCACGTCCCACATCGGCATGGCCGTCGACCCGCGCGTGGTCGACCACGTCGTCGAGTCGCTGGGGATCCGCTCGGTCTCAGCCGTCGAAGTCGATAGCGGCAAAACTGCGTAGCTTGCGCAGCTTGTGCTCGGAGCTGATCGACCGGATGGTCCCGCTCCGGGACCGCATCACCAGGGAGTGGGTCGTGCAGCCGCCGGCGCGGTAGCGCACGCCCCGCATCAGCTCGCCGTCGGTGATCCCGGTGGCGACGAAGAAGCAGTCGTCCCCGGTGACGAGGTCCTCGGTGGTGAGCACGTGGTCGGCGTCGAGGTTGTGGCCGGCGTCGAGCGCGCGCTGGCGCTCGTCGTCGTCGATCGGCCACAGCTGCCCCTGGATGGTCCCGCCCAGCGCCTTCATGGCACAGGCGGTGATGATCCCCTCGGGCGTCCCGCCGGTGCCCAGGAGCAGGTCGACCCCGGTGTCGGGGCGGGCGGCCATGATCGCGCCGGCCACGTCGCCGTCGCTGATGAACTTGATCCGGGCCCCGGTCGCGCGGATCTCCTCGACGATGCCGGCGTGCCGCGGCCGGTCGAGCAGGCACACGGTCACGTCGGCGGGCTTGGAGCCCTTGGCCTTGGCCACCTGGTGGATGTTCTCCGCGACGGGGTAGCGGATGTCGACGACGTCCGCGGCCTCGGGGCCGGTGGCCAGCTTGCGCATGTAGAAGACGGCCGACGGGTCGTACATCGACCCGCGGGGTGACACCGCCAGCACGGCGATCGCGTTGTTCATGCCCTTCGCGGCCAGCGTGGTGCCGTCGATCGGGTCGACCGCGACGTCGCACTCGGGGCCGGTGCCGTCGCCGACCTTCTCGCCGTTGTAGAGCATCGGGGCGTTGTCCTTCTCGCCCTCGCCGATGACGACGGTGCCGTCCATCCCGATGGTCGAGATCATGATCCTCATGGCGTTGACCGCGACGCCGTCGGCGCCGTTCTTGTCGCCTCGACCCACCCAGCGACCTGCCGCCATGGCGGCCGCCTCGGTGACCCGCACCAGCTCCATGGCCAGGTTGCGGTCGGCAGTCTCGGGCGTGAGCGTGGGGAGGCTGTCGGTCATGCGGGTGATGGTAGCGGTCAGAGTTGACGGAGTCCGTAGGCGTCGACGGCTGTTTCCTTGACCGACAGCCAGACGTCGCGGCCCGGGGCCAGCCCCAGCTCGGCGGTGGCAGCAGGAGTGACGTCGGCGATCAGGTCGTGGTCACCGGAGACCAGGAGGCGAACGGCGTCCCCGTGCGGCGACGCGGACACCACCCGGCCGTGCCAGCGGTGCCGAGCCGACCCGGCGGGCTCGGTCAGCGACACCGTCACGGCGCGGGGGCTGAACGCGCGGAACGCTCCGGGCTCCCGGATCACGTTGAGGCCGACCAGCCGGGCGACGTGCTCGGTCCGGGGCTGGGCGGCCACCTCCTGCGGGGTGCCCTCCTGGGCGACCCGGCCCTCGTCCAGCACGACCACGCGGTCGGCCAGGGTCAGGGCGTCGAGGGCGTCGTGGGTGACGAGCAGTGCCACCCCGTCGTACGCGGACAGGTGCGCGGCGACCTCGATCCGGAGGGCAGCAGCGACGCCCACGTCAAGCCCGGAGAAGGGTTCGTCGAGCAGGAGCAGCGCGGGATCCGGGGCCAGGGCGCGCGCGATCGCGACCCGCTGGGCCTGCCCGCCGGAGAGCTCGGCCGGTTTTCGCCCGGCCAGGTCGCCGACTCCGAGCCGGTCGAGCCACTGCTGAGCCTGCTCGCGGGCCGGGGCCACCGGCACGCCGCGCGTGCGCAGGCCGAACGCCACGTTGTCGCGGGCCGTCAGGTGGGGGAAGAGTGACTGGTCCTGGAAGACATACCCCAGACGTCTGTCCCGGACCGCCAGCGGCGGTGCCGTCCACGAGGTGCCGGACACGGTGATCGAGCCCTCGATCGGCAGCAGGCCCGCGACGGCCCGCAGCAGGGTCGTCTTGCCGGCGCCGTTGGGGCCGATCACGGCGACCGTCTCACCGGGACCCGCCGTCACCGCTGCGTCCAGGCGGTCGGCGACCCGGACCTGCGCGTCCAGCCCGCTCATGGCGTGATCAGCCATCTGTTGCGGAGGGCGGCCAGGATGCCGATCGAGAGGACGAGCAACAGCATGCTCAGCGTGCGGGCCACGGCCGGGTCCGACTGGAGCGCGGAGTAGATCAGGCTCGGCATGGTCTGGGTCGAGCCCGGGTAGTTGCCCGCGAACGTGATCGTCGCGCCGAACTCGCCCAGGGACCGGGCCCAGGCCAGCACGCAACCGGCGAACAGGCCGGGCAACGCCAGCGGCAGCGTCACCCGGCGGAACGTGGTCCACCGGTCGGCGCCCAACGTCGCGGCGACCACGTCGTACCGCTCGCCGGAGGCGCGGAGTGCCCCTTCCAGGCTGAGCACGAAGAACGGCATCGAGACGAACGTGTGCGCGATGACGACGGCCGCGGTCGTGTAGGGGATGGTCACGCCGGTGGTGTCGCGCAGCGCCGACCCGATCAGCCCGTTGCGGCCCAGTGCGGAGACCAGCGCGACGCCGGCCACGACGGGTGGCAGCACCAGGGGCACGGTGACGGCCGCGCGGAGGAGTGAGCGACCCGGGAAGTCGACCCTGGCCAGGAGCCACGCGAGCGGGGTCCCGAGCACCAGACAGGCCACCACCGTGATCAGCGACGTCACGGCGGTCAGCCACAGTGCGTCCCTGACCCGGGGGTCCGCGAGCTGGTCGGGCAGCGTGGACCACGGGGTGTCGAGGACGAGGGCGACGAGGGGGACCACGAGCAGCGTGGCGGCCAGGACGGCCGGCACGAGCAGCACCAGCGGCGGACGGCCCAGGCCGGGGGCGGAGGTCGCGGTCACGGTCCTGCGAACCCGGCGTCGGCCATGACCTTCTGCCCCTCGCTCGACAGGACGAGGTCGACGAACTCCTGGGCGAGGTCGGCGTCACCGGCCTGCTCCAGCCTGGCGATCGGGTAGGTGGTGGGTGCGTCTCCGGCGCCCGGGACGTCGAACCGTTCGACCTGGTCGCCGGCCGCCACGGCGTCGCTGGCATAGACGAGACCGGCATCGGCCTCGTCGCTCGTCACCTTGGCCAGCACCGCCTTCACGTCGACCTCGAGGCTGGCCGGCGGCGCGGTGATCTCGTTGGTGGCCAACAGGTCATGGGCGGCCTTCCCGCACGGTGCGGTCGGGACGCAGACGACGTACGTCGTGTCGCCCGTCTGGAGGTCCGCAAGGGCGCTGATGTCGGCCGGGTTGGCCGCGGGGGTCACGAGGACCATCGTGTTCGCGGCGAAGACCTCCGGGTCGGCGGCCAGGGCGTCCGCGGCGCTGTCCATGGTTGCGGTGTCGGCGGTGGCGAGCACGTCCGCGGGGGCTCCCTCGACCACCTGCTGGGCGAGCGTGGCGGAGGAGTCGAAGGCCAGCTCGACCTCGACGCCCGGGTGCGCATCCTCGAACCGCTCCGCGAGCTCCTGGAAGGGCTCGGTGAGCGATGCCGCGGCCAGCACGGTGACCGTGCGCTCCTCGTCGTCGCCGGAGCACGCGACCAGCGCCAGCACCATCACCAGGCAGACCGACGCCGACCCGCCCGAAACTTTCGGGCGGGTCAGCGCGGAACCGAGTCTCACGGTCGCTCGACGACGACGTTCGTGGACTTGACCGAGGCGATGGCGCGGACGCCGGGCTCCAGCCCCAGCTCCGTCGCGGCCTCGCTGCTCATCAGGGAGACCAGGCGGTAGGGGCCGCAGATCATGTCGACCTGCGCCATGACCGTGTCCTTGGTGACCTTGGTGACGATCCCGGTCAGCCTGTTGCGGGCGCTGACGGACGCGGCGCGGCTCTGCTCGCGGTCGGGATGCTCCGCCAGCTCCTCGGCGAGCCTGGCCACGGCCAAGCCGGGCACGGTGGTCCGGCCGGATTCGTTGGCGCTGGGCAGCCGGCCGGCCTCGAGCCAGCGGCGCACGGTGTCGTCGCTGACGCCGAGCAGCTCGGCAACCTCAGCAACCTTGTACGTTGTCACGCTGCAATCATGCCGCAGATGCGGTGATATGCGCCAACAATCACCGCATCTGCGAGAGAAATGTGCACAGCAGGCGCCTACTGCAGGTCCGGCACGTCCAGACAGACGACGTACACCCTGAAAGGCGTGGTGTCAGCGTTGCCCTCCCAAGCGGTGGCCACGTCGGGGTCTGAGGGGACGGCAGGCGCTGAGTTGGAGGCCGGGGCCCCAGGACTCGAGGTGACGTACGGCCGGCTGAAGTAGGCGTAACCGTCAGTTGACACGCCTCCGCCGACCGCGACGTCTCCCTCATAGCAGGGAGCGACCAGCGGTCCGATATCTCCGCTGTCGTACGTCAAGGTGTAGAAGGTGGTGAGGCCAGGGTCCCCGGCAGGTCCCCGCGACCCTTGAGCACCGCTGGGCCCGGAGGGGCCGGAGGGGCCGGAGGGGCCCGGGGCGCCGTTCGGGCCGGGAGCGCCGCTCGGTCCAGGGGCGCCGCTGGGGCCGGGCTCTCCCTGGGATCCTGCGGGGCCGACCTCACCCGCCGGGCCCTGCTCACCGGTCTGACCGGAGAGCTTCTCGCGGGCGGCTTCATTGAGCCGGTTGGCAGGGATCGACTCTCGGGCTATGTCCCTTCCGTCGATCAGCGCCTTGGCGGTGACGACGCCGGCACTGGAGATGACGAGGGCGCCAGCGACGGCGACCACGGCTGCGGGCACGGCTCGCGATTTTTGCGACGTGGGTTGATTCATTGACTCTCCTCGGGGGGGGAGGGGGCGGTGCCCGAGGAGCCGCAGCAGGGTGAATGAACGGTGTTCGATCACGTTAAGGCGCAGGTCCACTGTTGTGCCACGCGGACAGCAGAAAATGGCATCACCGGGCTAGACCCCGCGCTGATCGGACGGTGCGTTCTCGCCAGACTCCGTCGCTGCTCGTGAGTGCCGTGGGGTCGATGGCGGTTGGCTCGGCTGGGAGGATGGCCGGGTGAGCGAACAGCAGCCCGGCCGTTACCAGCGGTCCACCGGTGGCCTGATCGGCGCCATCCTGATCACCCTGGTGGCCATCGGCGGCTTCGTCGTCTTCCGGGCGATGGTCCGCGACGAGGTAGACAAGGAGCCCGAGGCGCTGGACTACCTCGAGTCCGTCGGCTTCGCGCAGGATGCCGGCGTCGAGATCGCCTACCCGGCGTCCGTGCCGGACGGCTGGGCCGCCACGAGCGTCGACTACCAACCCGGTGACCCGCCTGCCTGGGGAGTCGGATTCCTGACCGACGACACGCTGTTCGTCGGAGTGCGAGACGAGGACGCCTCGCTGGACGACCTGCTGGAGACCTACGTCGACGAGGACGAGAACGAGATCGAGCAGCTTCCGGACGCCGACCTCGCGAGCGACGTCGCGTCGACCTGGGAGGTGTTCCAGGACAGCGGGGGCGACCGGGCCTACGCCGCCGAGGTCGGTGACCGGGTGGTGCTCGTCTACGGTTCCGCGCCGGCCGAGGACCTGGAGCTGGTCGTCGGGGAGCTGACGACGGACGCTCGCTAGTCGTCGGCCTCCATGGCGGCGTCCAGCCGCTGGCGAGCGCCGTCGAGCCAGTCCTGACAGGTCTTCGCGAGGACCTCGCCGCGCTCCCACAGCGCGAGCGACTCCTCGAGCGTGATGCCGCCGGCCTCGAGCCTGCGGACCACCTCGATCAGCTCCTCGCGGGCGGCTTCGTAGGGGATGGGCTGCTCAGTCATCGGTGTCCTCGGCTTGCTCGAGCGGTTCGGTGAGGGTCGTGGTGGCGTGGATGCGGCCGTCGGCGACCCGGACCGCGACCTTGGATCCCTCGGTCACCCCGGCCACCGAGTCGATGACGTGGCCGTCGGCGTCCTGGAGCACGGCGTACCCGCGTTGCAGGGTCGCCAGCGGGGAGAGCGCCCGGGCCCGGGCCCGCTGGTGGACCAGGTCGTCGCCGGACCGGTCGAGGGCGTGGCCCAGGCAGCGCCGGCCGCGGTCGCGCAGCAGCACCACCTCGGCGGAGCGGCTGTCGACGAGCGAGCGCGGGTCGGCGAGGACCGGGCGGGACCGCAGCGCGTCGAGGCCGGCCTGCTCGCGGGCCAGGAAGCCGGCGACGGCGCCGCGGATCCGGTCGCGGGCCAGCGCGACCGACCTCGCCTCCTCGACCACGTCGGGCACCACCAGCTTGGCGGCGTCGGTGGGCGTCGAGGCGCGCACGTCGGCCACCAGGTCGAGCAGCGGCTGGTCGGGCTCGTGGCCGATGGCCGACACCACGGGGGTCCGGACGGCGGCGACGGCGCGGATCAGCCCCTCGTCGGAGAACGGCAACAGGTCCTCGACGGAGCCGCCACCGCGGGCGATGACGATGACGTCGACGTAGGGGTCGCGGTCGAGCCGGCCGACCGCCTCGATCACGTCGGCGGCGGCGCGCTGGCCTTGCATCGCGGCGTGGACGACCTCGAAGCGGACGGCGGGCCAGCGGCGACGAGCGTTGTCGAGCACGTCGCGCTCGGCCGCCGAGTTGGCCGCCGTCACCAGCCCGACACACCCCGGCAGGAACGGCAGCCGACGCTTCAGCTCCGCCGCGAACAGGCCCTCCGCCGCCAGCAGCTGCCGTCGTCGCTCGAGCCGCGCCAGCAGCTCGCCCAGCCCGACCATCCGGATCTCGCGCGCCTGGAGGGAGAGGGTGCCGCGGTTGGCGTAGTAGGACGGCTTGGCGTGCACGACCACGCTGGCGCCCTCCACGAGCGGGGGGTTGAGGCCGTCGAAGAGGGTGCGCGAGCAGGTCACCGGGACCGAGATGTCGGCCACCGGGTCACGCAGCGTCATGAAGACGGTGTTGAGGCCGGGACGGCGGCTCACCTGGGCCACCTGCCCCTCGACCCAGACGGCGCCGAGCCGGTCGACCCAGCCGGCGATCGCGTTGGCGATCTGCCGGACGGGCGCCGGTGACTGCGGCGAAGTCTCCATGGCCATGGCCGCGAGCGTAGAGGAGCCCACCGACGAATCGGCCGCGCACCACCGGGCTCGTAGACTCGCCCCATGAGCACCGATCTGGGTACCCCCGCGATCCTGAGCCCCGACGAGGCGGAGCGAGCCGTGCTGCTCGCGGCGCCCCGCGGCTACTGCGCAGGTGTCGACCGTGCCGTGGTCACCGTGGAGAAGGCGCTCGACCTCTACGGCGCTCCCGTCTACGTCCGCAAGCAGATCGTCCACAACAAGCACGTCGTCTCGGACCTCGAGTCCCGCGGCGCGATCTTCGTCGAGGAGCTCGACGAGGTGCCGACCGGCGCGACCGTGGTGTTCTCGGCCCACGGCGTCTCGCCCGAGGTGCACCGCGAGGCGGGGGAGCGCGAGCTCAAGACCATCGACGCCACCTGCCCGCTGGTGACCAAGGTCCACCACGAGGCCAAGCGCTTCGCGGCGGACGACTACGACATCCTCCTGATCGGCCACGAGGGCCACGAGGAGGTCGAGGGCACCGCCGGCGAGGCGCCGGAGCACATCCAGCTCGTGCAGAGCCCCGACGACGTGGCCGGCATCGTGGTCCGCGACCCGGCCAAGGTCGCCTGGTTGTCCCAGACGACCCTGTCGGTCGACGAGACCCTCGAGACCGTCGCCGCGATCCGTGAGCGGTTCCCGCTGCTGCTCGACCCGCCGAGCGACGACATCTGCTACGCCACCCAGAACCGTCAGCTCGCGGTCAAGGAGATCTCACCCGGCACCGACCTGGTGATCGTGGTGGGCTCGGGCAACTCCTCCAACTCCGTCCGCCTGGTCGAGGTCGCCCTCGAGGCGGGTGCGCGCACGTCGTACCGCGTCGACGACGCCTCGGAGATCGACGAGGCGTGGCTCGACGGCGTCAACACGGTCAGCGTCACCTCGGGTGCCAGCGTCCCCGAGGAGCTGGTCGACGGCGTGCTGGCCTTCCTCGCCGAGCGCGGCTACCCCGACGCCCAGGCTGTCCACACCGCCGAGGAGTCCCTGATATTCGCGCTCCCCGTCGAGCTGCGACGCGACCTCAAGGCGGCGGCCCAGGCCGGTCAGGCCCACTGAGGTGGCGCGCTACGTCGACGTCCACCCGGACAACCCGCAGCCCCGGCTGCTCCAGCAGATCGCGGACGCGCTCCACGACGACGCACTGATCGCCTACCCGACCGACTCCGGCTACGCCCTCGGCTGCCGGATCGGCAACAGGGATGGAAGAGACCGGATCCTGCGGATCCGCGGCCTCGACGACAAGCACCACTTCACGCTCGTGTGTCAGGACTTCGCCCAGCTCGGGCAGCTCGTGCACGTGGACAACTCGGCGTTCCGCGCGATCAAGGCCTCGACGCCCGGTCCCTACACCTTCATCCTGCCTGCGAACCCCGAGGTGCCCCGCCGGCTCCTGCACCCCAAGAAGCGGACGGTCGGGGTGCGGATCCCGGACCACGGCGTCGTGCAGGCGCTGCTCGCGACGTTCGGCGAGCCGCTGCTGACCAGCACCCTGATCCTCCCCGGCGAGGAGGAGGCCAGGACTTCCGGCTGGGAGATCAAGGAAGAGCTCGACCACCTGGTCGACCTCGTCATCGAGGCCGGCGAGACCACCGCGACGCCCACGACCGTGGTCGACCTGTCGCAGGACGTGCCCGAGGTCGTGCGGTACGGCGCCGGCGACGCCAGCAGGTTCGAGGTCTGAGCCCTAGCCCAGCTGGTCGGTGGCGGACGCGGCGACCCGCTGCCGGACCATGAGCACGGCCAGGCAGAGGACGTAGCCGATCACCAGGGCGCCGCTGTGGTGGGACAGCCCGGACACGACCGCCTGGACGACGCCGTCGCCCGGGTCGGCGATGACCTCGGGGTGGCTGGTGCCGAGCAGGATGAAGACGCCGACCATGATCAACGGCGGCAGCACGCCGACCACGAAGAAGTCGGTGGGGTGCACGGCCAGCGCGAGGGCCAGGCACATCGCGACGAAGCAGAGGTCGAAGAAGAGGCTGACCCGGCCGACCAGCGCCACGTCCACGACCACGACGGTCAGGGCAAGCGCAGCCCCGAGCGCGACGACCTGACGGCCGGGCTCGCGCCCCTCTTCCCAGAGGGTTCGGGCGTGGGTCACGTCTCTCACGGTAGGGCTCCGTCACCCCTCGCCGGAGGCGGCGCGCCGGTCCACGCGTCGCAGCTCCACGGGCGCCACGGAGCGGGCCGCGGCCTCCACCTGGCGTGGTGAGCCAAGCTCGTCCTCGACCACCGAGAGCTCGGTGAACCGGCGGGCGGCCACGAGCACCCGCGACTCGAAGGACCCCGTGGCCTGGTTGTAGTGGCCGACGGCGGCGTTGAGCGACCGGCCGACCTGGTCGAGGTGGCCGGTCAGGGTGCCGAGACGGTCGTGGAGGTCGCGCCCGAGCCGGTGGATCTCGCGCGCCTGGTCGGCGAGCGCCTCGTGGCTCCAGCCGTGGGAGACCGTGCGCAGCAGGGCGATCAGGGTCGTCGGGCTGGCGAGCACGACCTGGCGGGCTCCGGCGTACTCGATGAGGGAGGTGTCGGCCTCCAGGGCGGAGGCCAGGAACGACTCGGCCGGGACGAAGAGGACCACGAACTCGGGAGTCTCCGGCAGCGAGCGCCAGTACTGTTTGGAGGACAGCGCGTCGACGTGCTGGCGCAGCTGGCGGGCGTGCCGCTGCAGGGCGGCGTCGCGGACGGCGTCGTCGTCGGTCGACGTGGCGTCGAGGTAGGCGTCGAGGGGCACCTTGGCGTCGACGACCACCTGGCGTCCGCCGACGAGGTGGATGACCAGATCGGGACGGAGCGCGCCGTCCTCGAGCCGGACCTGCTCGCTGAAGTCGCAGCGGTCGACCAGCCCGGCGATCTCCACCGCCCGGCGCAGGTGGAGCTCACCCCAACGGCCGCGGACCTGGGGGCGGCGCAGCGCCGTCGAGAGGGACGCGGTCTCCCGCTTCAGGTCGGTCACGTGCTGGTGGAACTGGCCCTGCCACGAGGCGCGCTGCCGGTCGAGGTCGTGCATCTGGTCGCTGAGCCGGTCGAGGCCCTGCATGACCTCGGCCTGCTCGACCAGCCCGTCGACGTGGGTGGTGCGCGACCGGGCCCAGAGCACGCCGATCAGGCAGCCGAGCGCGATCCCTGCGGCGAGGGTGAGGAACAACGTGATCGTCTCCATGTCCCTGAGCATGGAGGAGGCCACCGACAACGCTCGCCAGGCGAGGCCGATCGCTCCCCGACGGGGGGGCCAGGGGGACCCGTCAGGACGTGACGGCGGTCGGGCTCCTGCTGGTGATCGGCAGGCGGACCACGAAGGTGGCTCCGGCACCCAGGACGGACTCCACGTGCACGCGCCCGCCGTGCCGTTCGGTGATCTGCCGGACGATCGTCAGTCCCAGGCCGATGCCGGGGACGTCAGCGGCGGCGGGTGCCCGGTGGAACGGAGCGAAGACCTTCTCCAGCTGCTCCTCGGGGAGGCCCGGCCCGTCGTCACGAACGCGGATCTCGGCGGTTCTCCCGTCGTCGGTGACCGTGACCCGCACGTAGCCACCGTCCGGCGAGAACTTCACGGCGTTCGAGACCAGGTTGTCCACCAGCCGCTCGAGCTTCGCCTCGTCGCCCTGGAGCAGGGTGGGAGCATCGCCGGTCGGGGCTCTCCCGATGACGACCCGGACGCCCCGCGGGGGTGGCAGGAGCTGGTGTCGCGCAACCACGTGCCGGGCCACCAGGGACAGGTTGACCGGGTCGGACCTGAGCGGGGACGCGCCGAAGGTCACGGCCTCGACGAGCTCCTCGGTGAGTGTCGTAAGGGTGCGGGCGGCACGGCTCACCCGTTCGCCGAGCTCGCGTTGGGCAGGGGTGAGGTACTCGTCATCGAGCAGCAGCTCGGTGAACCCCAGGATCGCCGAGAGAGGGGTGCGGAGGTCGTGGGCCACGGTGCCGAGCACCGTGTGCATCTTGGCCAGCTCGGTGCGGCTGCGGGCGAGCTCGCGGACGGTACGACGGTGCATGGCGCCGTAGTCGTTGGTGATCCGGCTGATCTCGTTGAGGAGCCGCCGGTCCCGCACCTCGTCATCACTCGTCACGGTCGCCCCCCATCAGTGCGTTGCACACGTCCACCGCACTCCGGGCGTTGCGCGCCCACCCGTCGGCGCCGACGACGCTGACCAGGTCGGGGGCGAGGCTGAAGGGACGTCCGCCGACGACGACCTTGACGCCCTGGGTCCGTGGATCCCCGCGGACCGCCCGGATCATGGCACTCACCGCAGGGATGTGGCCCGGCATGGCGGCCGAGATGAGGAGCACGTCGGCCTGGTCCTCGGCCACCAGCCCGGGGAGTGACGCGACGGTGATGTCGTCGACGACGTACGTCGTGCTCCAGTCCCGGCACTCCAGGACGTCCACCACCATGCGCAGCCCCACGTGGTGGAGCGATCCGGGCACGTGAACCGCGAGCGCACGTCGCTGGCTGTCCTCGCCGGTGAACAGGCCGGGGTAGAGGTCGGTCATCACGAACTGGGTGACGGCCGTGCAGAAGTGCTCCTGGGCAACGGAGATGAGCCCGAGCGCCCAGAGTCGACCCACTTCGCGTTGCGCGGGTTCCAGGATGTCGAGCAGGATCTCGTAGATGTCCATGCCATCGGTCGCGCACCGGCGGGTCAGGGCGACCGCCCCCTTGCGGTCCCCCTGCACCAGGTGCTCGACGTAGGCAGCGCTCAACGGCCGCAGGACCGGGCGATCCGGCGGCACCGAGCCGGTCGGGTCCTCGCCGCAACGATCGAGAAGGGCATGCAGGTCGTCCCGGTCGTCGGCTGTCAGCGGCGGCGCGGCCGCGTTCTCGAGTGCGGCGCCGATGTCCTCGCAGCTGGCCTGGCTCAGCCCGCGCACCACCAGACGACCATGGGCAAAGCCCAACGCGTCGGCGAGCAGCTCGGCTGAACCGGTCTGCCGGGATGCCTCCAGCGCCTCGTGCAGCACGACGACGATGTCCTGGACCTCAGCGTCGTCGTCGGGCAGGCCGAGAAGCGCGACGAAGCGGTCGGTCAGGCCGTCGAGCGGCACCTGCTGGATCGGGTGCCCCGCCGGTTCGATGAACCCTTGAGCTTCCATGGCTGCTGCGCCTCCGCCTCGGCAACGAACCTACGGCACCCGAGGCCGTGGCGTCAGGCGAAGCCTCGCGATCCCGCCCACGAGGCACCTGGGGGTCCTTCAGAGTCCCCGCGACCGCTTCGATCCCGCCCGGAGCTCCTCAGACGAGGTCGATGAGCACCGGGGCGTGGTCGGAAGCGCCGGTGCCGGCGCGCTCCTCGCGGTCGATCGACGCCCCCGTCACCCGGGCGGCCAGCGACGGCGACCCGAGCACGAAGTCGATCCGCAGCCCGCGGTTGCGCTCGTAGCGCTGCCGGTAGTAGTCCCAGTAGGTGTAGACCTCCGGGCCGGGCGTGTGCGGCCGCACCACGTCGACGTACCCGTCGTCGAGGAACGCCTGGAAGGCGGCCCGTTCGCGCGGGGTCACGTGGGTCGACGTCGCGAACTGAGCGATGTCGAAGACGTCCTCGTCGAGGGGCGCGATGTTCCAGTCGCCCACGAGCGCTGTGTCGCCACCGAGCCAGCCGCCGGCCGTCCCGCGCAGCCGGGCCAGCCACTCGAGCTTGTAGAGGTAGTGGGGGTCGTCGACCTTGCGGCCGTTGGGGACGTAGAGCGACCACAGGCGTACGCCGCCGCAGGTCGCGCCGATCGCCCGGGCCTCGGCGGTGACGGGGTCGCCGAAGCCGGGCATTCCCTCGAAGCCGACCTGCACGTCGTCGAGCCCCACCCGGCTGATGATCGCGACGCCGTTCCACTGGTTGTAGCCGGCCGAGGCGACGTCGTACCCCAGGGACTGCAGCCCCATCAGCGGCAGCTGGTCCTCGCGCGCCTTGGTCTCCTGGAGGGCCAGGACGTCGAGGTCGTGGCGCTGCAGGAGCGCCTCGACGCGGTCGATGCGGGAGCGGAGGGAGTTGACGTTCCAGGTGGCGATACGCACCCGATCACCCTAGGACGGGCCAGCGACACCCTGCCCACAGCCCGGTCGGGACACCGAGGACGGCCGCTGTGCCCTACCGTTGCCCATCATGGAGACGAGCGCGCCGGGCGCGCGGATCGCAGGCTGGCTGGTCCACGCCTACACGGCCACGGGCGTCGTGCTGGCGCTGCTGATGGTGCACCTCTCCTACGAGGGCCGGGTCGAGGCGGTCCTGTGGCTCTTCCTGGTCGCCATGGTCGTCGACGGAACCGACGGGTTCCTGGCTCGGCACTTCCAGGTCAAGACCGTCGTCCCGGGCATGGACGGGGCGCTCCTCGACAACATCGTCGACTACCTGACCTATGCCTTCGCCCCGATGGTGCTGCTGTGGGCCAACGGCTACCTCCCCGACGGTGCCGCGGGCGGTGTCGTGGCCGCGACCCCGCTGGTCGCCTCGTGCTACCAGTTCTGCCGGTCCGACGCGAAGACCGACGACCACTTCTTCCTGGGCTTCCCGAGCTACTGGAACGCCGCCGCCTTCTACGCGATCGTCCTCGGCATGGGGGTCACCGGCACGACGATCCTGCTGATGGTGCTGGCGGTCCTGGTGTTCGTGCCGGTGAAGTACGTCTACCCGAGCCGGACCGCCGACCTGTGGTGGTTCAACATGACGATGGCGTCGGTGTGGCTCGCGTTCTTCGCGTGGATCACCTCGCAGCTGCCCGACCCCAACGAGATCGTCGTCGGCATCTCGCTGCTCTACCCGGCCGTCTACCTCGTCGAGAGCCTCTGGCTGACCGCGAAGACCGCCAAGCAGGCTCACGCAGCGAGGTCGGACAAGCCGGCCAGGAGCCGGTCCACGTCTTCCGCGGTCGAATAGGCCGCGAGCCCCACGCGCACTCCACCGTCGTCACCGAGCCCCAGCCGGCGGGACGCCTCGATCGCGTAGAAGTTGCTGGCCGGTGCGTTCACGCCGACCGCCGCCAGTCCCTCGTGGACCTGCCGCCCCGTGCGGCCCGCGACCGAGAACAGGACCGTGGGAGTACGCCGTGCGGGTGCGCCGCCGTGGACCGTGACCCCGGGCAGCGTCGCGAGGCCGTCGAGCAGCCGCCCGAGCAGCCCTGCCTCGTGCGACTCCACGGCCGTCATCGACTCGCGCACCCGCTCTCGTCGAGTCCCGGCACCGTCGGCGATGCCGGCGATGAAGTCCACCGCTGCCGTCACGCCCGCCAGCTGCTCGTACGGCAGGGTGCCCACCTCGAACCGTTCCGGCACGGCGTCGGACGAGGGCAGCAGCTTGTCCGGGCGCAGACCGGCCAGCAGCTCCGGCGAGGCGGCCACGACTCCCAGGTGCGGGCCGAAGAACTTGTACGGCGAGCACGCCAGCAGGTCGGCGCCGAGCTCCCCGAGGTCGACCGGGGCGTGCGGTACGAGGTGCACGGCGTCGACGTACGAGAGGGCGCCGACGGCCCGGGCGGCCCCCGTGACGGCCGGGACGTCGGGTCGCGTGCCGATCAGGTTGGAGGCGCCGGTGACGGCGACCAGCCGGGTCCGCTCGGTCAGGACGGTCGCGACGTCGTCCAGTTCCCCGGTCGCCGGGTCGAGGTCGAGCCAGCGGAGCGTGGCGCCGGCGCGCTCGGCGGCGTACACCCAGGGGCGGATGTTGGCGTCGTGGTCGAGCCGGGTCACCACCACCTCGTCGCCGGGTCCCCAGTCCGCCGACAGGACCCGGGACAGGTCGAACGTCAGCTGGGTCATGGAGCGGCCGAAGACGATGCCGCCCGGGTCGGCGCCGAGCAGGTCGCCCATGGCCTGACGGGCGTCGGCGACGACCTGCTCGACGCGCAGCTCGGCGGCGGTCACCGTCCCCCGGTTGGCCAGACCGGCGGTCATCGTGGCCGCGACCGCCTGGGCGACCGCGACCGGGACCTGGGAGCCGCCCGGCCCGTCGAGGTGGGCGACGCCGAGGTCGAGGGCGGGGAACTGGGAGCGCAGCAGCGAGAGGTCCAGGGTCACCCGGCCGAACCTAGGACATGCCTGGGCGGCGAGGGCTTGGCGGCCAGCGCTTGTGAGCCGGAGGATGCTGGAGCGATGGAATCCGTCCGCGCCACCCTGACCGCCAAGAAGGCCGAGCTCCTCGATCAGATGGCGGGGCTCGAGACGCTTCCGGGCGACCGGGGCGAGATCTCCTTCGGCAAGCGGGTCGGGGAGGGCACCTCGATGGCCGTCGACCGGCTCTCCCAGGTCGCCGTGCACGACAAGCTCCAGATCACGCTCGCCGACGTCGAGCGCGCCCTCGCCAAGGACGCCGAGGGCAGCTACGGCACCTGCGACGAGTGCGGGAAGCCGATCGGCGACGGCCGGCTCGAGGCGCTGCCGTGGGCCGTCCTGTGCGTCGAGGACGCCGCCCGGCGCTGACCCGGTCCCGGAGCCGCCGTACGAGGACCAGCGATTCGGAGGGGCGCCGTCCCCGCCCGTAGACTCGCCGCCCGTGGCTCTCACCATCGGAATCGTCGGACTCCCCAACGCGGGCAAGTCCACCCTCTTCAACGCCCTGACCAAGAACGACGTCCTCGCGGCGAACTACCCGTTCGCCACCATCGAGCCGAACGTCGGCGTCGTCGGGGTCCCCGACGACCGGCTGCCGAGGCTGGCCGAGGTGTTCGGGAGCGCGAAGATCCTGCCCGCGACCGTCGAGTTCGTCGACATCGCCGGCATCGTCCGCGGCGCCTCCCAGGGCGAGGGGCTGGGCAACAAGTTCCTCGCCCATATCCGAGAGTCCGCCGCCATCTGTCAGGTGACCCGGGTCTTCCGCGACGACGACGTCACCCACGTCGACGGCGAGGTCAACCCCGCCAACGACATCTCGACCATCCAGACCGAGCTGATCTTCGCCGACCTCGAGACCGTCGACCGGGCGATC